>JAJSLL010000014.1 GCA_026127935.1 Thermoplasmatales archaeon
CTTTGTATAAACATCGATTCCCGCCTTGATTCCCTTCTTCTTGACTGCGTTGATCAGCGCGTTTTCATCAACTATTTCTCCCCTTGATGTATTAATGAATATCGCACCTTCCTTCATTTTGGAAAATATCCGTTCATCAAACAGACCCCTGGTATCTTTTGTCAGGGGCATGTGAACAGAAATAACATCCGAATTCGCAAGGAGTTCATCGAATGTGACGTAGTTTAGTCCAAGCATCTCTTCCTCATCTGTACTCAGTCTCCTTACGTCATAATAAAGCAGGGATGGGCCGAATGGCAGGAGTCTCTTGGCCAATTGCACCCCTATCATTCCCATTCCAAGAATGCCAACTGACTTACCCTCAAGGTCCCTTGAGCCTGTTAAAATAGGCCAGCTCTTCCTCTCCTTAAGTTCAGCATTAAGGAAAACCATGTCTTTCAGAAATACCAGGATGAATGCCATCACGTGCTCTGCCACGCTCTGCTTGTTTGCAATCGGGATGTTACAGATCGTAATCCCCTTTTCCTTGATGTAAGATAGGTCAACGTTGTCGACTCCAGTGCTTGCTATCTGCAGATATTTCAGGTTCGGAAACTTTTCTAGTTCCTTCCTTCCGAGTCTAGTGAAAGTAGTTGCTACAAGGACATCAGCGTCGTTCTTCTCAAACTCAAGGTTGTTGACTATTTCCATCTCCGGCAGGATCTGGTTTATTGTGTCTTTCACCGACGAAGAAGGAATAAATTCGGGTAGGACTGTCAGGAATTTCACCATCTAAGATTAAGAAAGGACTACAAATTTTTTGTCCCTTATCTTTGGAATCTATAGGCAGTCTCTATAAACTAAGATTGGTCCGTTCTTCATTGTGGTTACCAGTGGGAAAAATTTAGGTGATAATGATTTCATCTCATCACTACAGTTTGAGTAAAGGGAAACAGACTCCTCCTCCTTAAGATTTCTTATGTTCCTTTGAAGCGTGGGCGTCTCTCTGCTTAGCGCTGGGGAACACTTCTCCGCATGACTTGCATTTGCATGGCATGTAATTCGAACAATAATGAGCTAGTTATATAAACTCTTTTTTGGACCCTTCTGGTCTCTCTTCGTGAACTGACTCTTCCCGTCACTATACTCCAGAAACCGAGATATATGGTGAAGAACTATCTATCCATGGGCGACCGGATGTATGCCTTGTGGGGGAGCGACAAGGAAGAATATGATATGAAGTCTGCCCTATTGGATTACATAAGGAACAAGGTAGGACTAAAGGAGGATAAGATTCTCTGGTCCGGATATGCTGAGGTCGATAATTTCAAGAAATCAGATGAATTAGAAGAGATACTCGCTTCGTGCGTTTCTCCCGAGAACACATCATTTGATTCATCTGAAAGAGTGAAACATTCCATTGGAAGAAGTGGAAAGGACTACATTCCGCTAATCGAAAAGAAGGATTTCAGAGTTGTCGACGCCGTTGTATATCCTAACGAGGATGAGATAAGGTGTCTTCTGCAATCAAGAAACAAATTGCTCGAAATCGTTCCTTTTGGTGGAGGAACCACCGTCACCGGAGGAGTGTCTCCTTCCGGGAGCAAGAAGTATTCGGTGAGCGTTGATCTCGAAAAATTGAAAGCTCTCTCTGTTGACAAGACCAATCACATACTTGAGGCGGGAACAGGGTTGAAGGGACCGGAGATAGAGGCAGAACTGTCCAAGCATGGACTTACCCTAGGCAATTTCCCCGAGTCATTCTTCTATTCCACACTTGGAGGGTGGATCGCGACAAACGCCGCAGGACAGGAATCAAACAGATATGGTAAAATCAAAGATATGGTAATCAGTTTAAGAATGGAGTCGCCCACAGGATCATATCAGGACCACGTTGTCCCAGGTGAATCCGCATTCTTCAGACTTTCGGATATTGCTGTTGGAAGCGAGGGTGCATATGGGATAGTCACGAAGGCATGGTTGAAGGTTCACAATAAACCGGAACGTCTCTTTTACAACTCGTACATATTCAAGTCATTCGGTGATGGGCTTGTCGCACTCAGAGAAAGACTATCCAACGACAAAATTCCGATGATTTCACGCCTCTCTGATGAGGAAGAAACAGAGCTTTCGTTCATGGGCATAGAGGACAACTTCATAACAAATTTATTCAAGAGATACGTCTCTTTGAGGACACACGGGATTCCGGGTGCGTTACTTATAGCTGTCAGTGAAAAGAAAGAAGAAATCAAATTTGAGGGCGGAGCAAGTCTCGGGTCGGTTCCCCCTATATTTTGGTACCGTGAAAGGTATTCAAGGCCATACATGTACAATGAATTACTCAAGAGGGGAATAATAGCAGAAACGATTGAAACTTCTGCAAAATGGGACTGTCTCGACAGAATACACAAAACAACAAAGAAGAGATTCCACGAAATCTTAGAGGAATTGAAACTGAAGGGTTTGATTATGTGTCATTCATCACATCAGTATGTAACCGGATCTGCCCTCTATTTCACATTCCTCTTCTATTCAGGGGATAATAGAGAGAAGGCGCTGGAAAGGATTCGAGATGGAATCATGGAGAACATTCTTTCGGAGGGTGGTTCAATCTCCCATCATCACGGGATCGGTACAGCTCAGTCGAAGTACGTGAAGAGTTACAAGGGCAAGATGTACGAAGTGGCACAGGGAATTAAATCTCAGTTTGACCCTGACGATACTTTGGTTCCCGGAATCATACCACCAAGGTGAATACATTTTTGGAATAAGATTTAATTTCTAGCGGATTCTAAGGTTGTGAAATTATTATTCATTGTAAACCCCTCTGCAGGAAACGGGAATGCCGGGAAAGAATGGCCAGAGATTGAAAAGGAGATTGAATCAAATTTTCCAGATCACGAGTGTGTACTGACTGAGCGACCTGGACACGCCACCGAGCTTGCAAGGAATGGGACGGTCAAGGGGTTCGATACAATAGTATCCTGTGGCGGAGACGGAACACTGAATGAGGTCATAAATGGAGTGGCGGGATCCGAGATTAGAATTGCCCTGATACCGCTAGGTACAGGCTCTGATTTCGGGAAGAGCGTGGGTATAAGAAGCGTCCAAGATGCGCTCAAGGTTCTGAAGTCAGGCAGGATGGAGAAAGTCGATCTTGCAAATGTCACTTTTGATGAAACTCGAACTTCACGTACTTTCATAAATATCCTGGAGATTGGATTCGGTGCAGAGGTAATGAAGTATGTCAACTCACACAGCAAGGCTGGAAAAAACTCGTTCCTGATAGGAGTCCTGTTTGTGTTAATGAAGCTTAAGAGGTTCAGAGTGAAATTCGAGTCGGATAAACTTCAGGAAATGGACACAATAGAAGTCATCGTTGCAAATGGAAAATATTTTGGCGGCGGAATGCTCGCATCTCCCGGTTCAATCATTAGCGATGGTAATCTAGACGTCCATATCCTGAAACCAGTTTCAAAATTAACAACACTCTTGCGTTTAAAGAACCTCATGAACGGCACCTATATTGAAAAGAATTTTTCTTACGAGTTCAGGGGAAAGGCATTCCATTTCTTGGGAAAAGGAAACCTAGTAGAAATGGACGGTGAAGTGGTGGGAAATACTCCAATTAGCATTTCTCTTCTTGATAAAGGAGTAAACTTCGTGGTTCCTTAAGAGTTCAATAATTGTTTACAAAAATTTTCTTCAGGTCCTCTTCACCAGCCAGGACAGGATTGAACGCGAGCTCACTATCCCTCATAGACAGAGCTACAAGCTGTTCCAGCTTAGAGATGTAGACCGGCTCCTCTATTCCAAGTTCCCTGACACGAAATGGCTGTCCCACTTTTCTGAAGAACTCTTCGATCTTCCTGATTAGCGAATCCATATCATCAACTCCAAACAGTTTGCAGATCCTCAGATACTTCTTCCTCGTTTCAGGGTCCTGCGAATTAAATACAATGGATGGAATCAGGAACAGACCCACTGAAGTACCATGAGTGACGTGAAAGGTTGCACCGAAACTATGTCCAAGAGCATGAGCAGATGCTGTACCGCTGTTGGAAAATGCAAGACCTGCCATCGTCGCTGCGATGTGCATAAGGTCCTTCGCCTGCTCCTCATTTCTTATTGCTCCGTCTAAATTGAATAGTATAGTCTCTATTGCTCTCTCCGCAAGTGCATCTGTCATCACGTTCGAAGTGTTGGATGCGATGGCTTCAAAAGAGTGGACAAGTGCGTCTATTCCAGTTGGAACTATTATATTCCTGTCGATTGGAGTCAAAGAGGGATCTAGAATGTCTATTTCCGGAACTAGTTCATAATTTCCCATCGCAAGTTTCCCATTATCATCCGACAGTACTACCCCAAACGAAACATCGCTCCCGGTCCCAGAAGTTGTAGGAATCGCTACCAGCTTAGTCTTGAGACCAAGGCTCTCGAAGGGGCTTATGCTTCCAATGTCCGCCTGAGGGTTCGATACGATCAACGCCATAGCCTTTGAAAAATCAATCACACTCCCTCCGCCTATTGCTATAACAGCATCGTAATCCCTTCCCTTGAGCTTCAAAAAGGCGGCCTGTATCTGTTTAATGGATGGTTCTGGTAGGACTTCTGTGAAGTACTCTCTTTCGATTGTGCCAAGAGCAGTTTCAATCCTTTTTCCGTTGTTGTTCAGTACATTCCTGTCAGTAATTACCAGAACTTTTCTTATGCCCTCCTTCAACAGAATGTCTTGGAGGCTGTCGATAATATCCCTCTGGAAGTAAAGGGTTCGAGGAAACTTGAATAAACTCATTCTTCCCCAACATACTTCGTAGGAATCGTTTGGGCCGTTTTTACCATTGCAATTGCCGCGGACGCGTATCTCAATAGAAGGGCGATGTTTCCTCTCACCTTCATCTGCCCTGTCAGCATAGCCTGAGTTGGATTTATCTTTCCCCCAATTATCTTCTTCCAGTTCGTATATGTGGCAGTCAGCTCGTATGAAGCGGTCTTGTTCGGATCTGATACCATTTCTGATCCATCACATTTTCCGTCGCGAAGATTCAGAATGAAGGAATCATAGGGTATCATGTTCTTCAAGTCGCCGAGTTCCGTCATTTTGAATTTGATCGGGTCCTTCCACCCTTTTCCAGTCTTGTTATAATCAGGAGATTCAGACAATCGCTTGCAATATTCCTTTACCCAATCGTCGGATGGGAACAAAAGAACTTCTGACATTGATAAAGATATGTCTGTTGTTAATAAATTCAACCCAAGGAGTCAATACCCAGTGTTAGTTTCTTCACAAAAGCCTAAACTCCCATACTTTTAGGAATTCTTCTCCGAGAGAACTAGTAAGCATCAATCCACTCTCTTCCATATACACACGCATTTCGAAGTGCATTTCGTCACGATAGAGAGTTCTTTAACACCTGTCATTTCAGCTTTACTCATAATAATGGGTCTACCAAAATGTTTAACGGTCACGAAACATCAACGTTGTGGATCAGTTCTACTATGACAGTTCTGCGGGAAAGATCTCGTACACTAGAAGAACTGGAAGCAACGGTCTGCTGCTCATTCATGGCTTCACTGCATCCTCAGAAGTATGGGGAGAGCTATTGAATTTTTTAGACGACAGTTTTGATCTAATCAACGTCGATCTCTTTGGACACGGCAGATCGGAAATGCCGAAAATACAATCAGAAAATCTTAGACTGAACCAACTCTTAGATGTTCAGGCAAGATCTTTAATGGAACTCTTAAACCATCTAGGGTTACAAGAATACTCAGTCATAGGCAGCTCATTTGGGGGACTGGTCGCAATGAGACTCGCACTATCCGGGTTGAGACCGAACAGAATGGTGCTAATTGATTCTGCCGGAACTATTCCAAAAGATGACGTGAAATTCAGGACCGGACTAAACTCTGTTCTCGACAAGAACGCTTCTTACAATCCCTTTTTCCCGTTTCCGATACATGACATCTTGGGTGTGGTAAGAAACGATGGTGTGAGCGTTGACGACGGACTCCTCAGGGGCATCAAAGTACCTGTATCAGTAATCTGGGGATCTGAAGATTACATCTTTGACGCAAGATGGGGAAAGGTCTTATCGGAAAAACTGCCGCACTCCGAATTCCATAGAATCGAGGGTGCGAATCACACTCCATTTACCAGTCATCCCAAACTGGTCGCCGATATAATAAACAGATTCTTGTTGCCTTGACCCTGAAATCAAAGAATAGATTCTGTTCTCTTTTTGCACTGATTATTCAGTTTGGATATCCTGTCCTCAATAGATTTGACTTGAGGCTTTCCCTGATCTTCTTTGTTGTAGTAACACCCTAATCTTCTCTTCAAAACATCTTCAACAGTGAGTGCACACTCCTTCATTAGAGCTGATTCGAGTGGATCCCCATTCCCTCTCTTGTAGACTATTTTCGGCAGATCGGTTACTCTTATATTGGTCTGAAGCATTTTTCCTATTTGTTTACAAATCTTCCGGGAGGCTGCCCTGTAATTGGTTATCTTTACCCCCACTATACTTATCATTTTTCCAGTGATGTCTATATGGAAATCTCTGGTCACTCTGCCTGGGTCATCCCCGCTTCCATAAAGGGGTCTTATGCCTGAATAGCTGCCTAAGATCTCTTGTTGGTCCAGCGATGGAACAATCTTCCTCACTGAATTCAGGATGTAATTTCTTTCTTCTTCGCTCATTTCCGAATCGCCAGGATTGTCTATGAATCTGTCAGTTGTTCCAACAATCACTACTTCCCCTTTTGGTATGATGAACATCTGACGCCGGTCCAGGTGGGACCTGAATGCGACCGCATTATTCAACCCGAATTTATCTCTCTTAAAAATGATGTGTGATCCCTTTGACAGCCTCATGTTTTCTATCTGTCGAGACGTGTAGTCTCGGTATGCGACATTTACCCAAGGGCCGGATGCATTTACCACTATCTTACTGGTTACTTTGTACGTGCCATTTCCAAACCGGTCAATCAACTCTGTTTCGACCTTTTCGTCTTTATCTTTGAAAGCGGAAGCTTCCAGATAATTTATGGCAGTGGAACCTTGGATTACTGAAGACACTACATTGTGGATAACAAGAAGTGCATCGTCAGTAGAGGCGTCTTCATAGGTGAACTTACCTTTGAATCCCGGATAAGAATAACCCTCAGTCTGGAAGTGTGGAAGTTTAAATTTACCACCAAGAAGGTTGTAAAGGAATAGACCGAAATAGAGTGATGATCTGCTCCAGGACCCGTCGTCTATAAGTATGTCAAATTTCATCTTTTTGACAAAGTCCAGATTATTCAATAGATAGTTTCTCTCCTTCAATAGTTCTCGCGTCAAAAGCAGGTGACCCTGCGCCAGATATCTGAGACCTCCGTGAATCAACTTAGATGAATTGCTGCTAGTCCCGGATGCAAAATCACCCTTATCGACTAATAGGATTCTTAATCCGTTCGCACTAAGGATATTTGTTATACCTGCCCCAACAATCCCCCCACCAACTACAAGGACATCAAACTCTTTTCCATCCAATTTTTCCAGATCGCTCTTCCTAGTGGCGCAAGAAAATTCCATTCACTGAATTAGTTCTTAACTAAATATTAATCTATGCTTTGGTATTTAGAATCCCCAAGAAGGTGGGGATGAACTCTTACCAATATTTCTTCAAAGAAAGGAAAAATTATTTACTAAGGGTTAATTATTTTATTTAAGTAAGAGACGAAAGATTAAAGTAGTGTAAGTTACGAAAATACATCCAAATTCCAATTGATTACCGCATCTATTTTTAAGTTAAATAACATAGCCAAATGGTGACCTATATTGGACAAACCGAATTATATAAACTTCTTAACTGACACAAGGAAGAATGTTCTCGCGACGACTGTCTTCATTCTGCTGTTCTTGCTGATCAGCCCGGTGTTCCCAGGTGTCAAGTGGTTCAGACTCGGAGACTTCACTCTATACACGGTCAACTTCTACCATACGATAATGATTCCTCTTGCATTCATCTTGATACTTGTAGCAACAAGTGTGTTTTCTTCAGTAAACTGGATCAAGAAGGCAATAAATCTCACAACCTACCCCATTCTGATATTCTCATTCCTTGGACTTGTTCTATTCTATCCTCCATCCGCAACCACTGTAGATGAAATCATGCAGGCAATAAGAGATATCTTGATGGTGGTTGATGCAGTCGGCCTGATACTGCTCTTGCTGGTCTTTCCCTTCAAGGCAAAGACACAGTTCAAATCTATTTACGGTGGATATGCACTTACCTTATTGGCCACAATTTCTGCAACGATAGCTGCGATCTTTGGAATGCTGCTAGAATATGGGAACCTGTACGGTTTTGCATCCTTTGGACCGATCAACTCGTACATCAATTCTATTGGAGGACTTTCCACGTTTCTTGGTAATGTATGGACATTGCACAGCCACCAGATGCTGCCTGCCGTTATGGGCGGAATAGTCGGTCTGACAGCCGTTGTGCTAGGTTACAACAAACTGTCCAAAGGGATGAGAAACTTGGTGAACATCGGTATGTTGATTTCAGTATTTGGTGTGATTAGCATGACTACTATGTATTTCATTGCAGCCGTAGGAACATGGGTCATTCCAGCAATATTCGTATCGGGCGCAGGAGGGGCGAACGGACTAGCACTTGACGACAGTCAAACCGGGATCATTGGTATTGGCGCCATCATAGCACTCTTCGGACTGGTTAAAGCAGTAGATGTTGCGAAGGGAAGAAAATACATACAACTTAGCTCACTCGGAACATGGGTGGCAGCAATGGCCACTATGGTCGGAGTTGGATATGTAATCGAATTCAACGAGGTGTACTACGGATTTGGGGATCCAACTCAAGGGGCTGGAGCGCTCTACGATCAGGCATACACTGATGGACACCTAATGTTCGCTTTCTTCTTCCTGGTAGTTGTTGCAGGGATTCTTCTGGCATCCTTTTATTTGAACAAAGGGGATCACAAGTATTTCAAGCTGGCCTCATACTTTGCAGTTGGAGGAATGGTCATTGCTTTTGAGGGCCTCCTTGTTTATGTGATGACACTAAACTGGGTAACCGAGGCGATCGGATTAGTGCTGCTGTTCATCGCCCTGGCTCTGGCAACGATTCCAATAGCAAGTGTCGAAGCCACAAGACCGATGGCGGACACAAACAAGGATAAATCTAGAACTTTACCACAGGGAAAAATCTGAACTCAGGACTCTTTCCCTTATTTTACTTTATTTTCTTTTTCATTCTTCAAAGTGTGTTCTACGATTGGTTTTGTTTTAAACTTTAACTATATTCTGACAAATATTACAAGATCGTACGAACAAAACACTCTGAGAACTAACCTTGAATATTAAGTGGGTACCAGTCCATTCAATACCTTCACAGATTCAATTCCGTGATTCTTTTCAATTTTCCCAGTCGTTCATCCCAGTATTTATCAAAGAACTCCAACCAATCCTCAAGTACAAGCAAACTTGTCACATTTAGATCATAGATCGTCTCCCTGCCTATCTCTTTCTTCGTGACGAGTTTAGCATCTGTAAGAATGTGAAGATGTTTGTTTATTGCGTTTCTGCTGAGCTTGAAATGCTCGGTGATTGACGCTATTGAGAGATTGGTCTCCGCAAGAAGAGCCAGAATAGATCTCCTCGTTGGATATGCAATCCCAAAGAACACGTCATGAGTACTCTTTGGTTTTCCCAGCTTACTTTTCGACATATTTCACTAGTTTCACATATGACTATTTCTTCGAATTCTTGCTTGCTTCTAAATTGGTGACTCTCTCTTTGAGCTTGTAGAGTTGTTCTTTCATCTCTTTGAAATCCTGTGATATCGGAGCACCCTTCAATTCCAACGCCTCTCTCATGATTCTCTTGACAAACCCCTCGTGTTCCTTTTCTAGGTATGGCAAGATTCTTGATATTAGTTGGAGATCTCCAGTATCTCTTATCCCACTCGCCGCGCTTTGTCTCACTGTAAAGAATTCGTCTTCTAATCCTTTGAGTAGAATTTCTGCCACAGCTCTGTCCTTCCAGTAAAACTTTGAAATTGCTGAAATGGCAGCAGAACGTGTTTGCCAGTCGAAATCTTTCCTCAAGTACTTTTTGACAGTATCTATCGTAGTAATGTCTGCAAGGTCGCCAAGTGCATTTATTGAAGCTACGCGGATTATGCTATCGTAAGACTTCGTTTCCAGTCCCTTCAAAAGGAGGTCTTTGGATTTATCTTTCCCGATTTTTTGAGCGCTCATCAGCAGATTGGCGCGCAGACTATAACCATCTTCATTACCGAACATTTCTGTCAACTTGTCAAGGAGCTTGTCATCGTTTAGATTTGCAACAGACTTTGCTACCTCTCTCCTCACTTTGTAATCAATATCTTCAAGCATCTTTCGCATTGCCGCGGAAACTCTTTTTCCGCCTATTTTCGAGATAGCCTCTGCAATCTTACCTTTGACATACCAGAATTTTTCCAATTCAAATGAATCGAAAAGGAAGGAAACCTCAGATAAGCCGAAGTTTCCTAACTCTCTGGCAGCCCTTGCACGTTCTATAACGCTCTCTCCGTTCCTGAGTAAGAATCTTGAAGATTCTCTCGGGCGCTGGCACGCAATTGTTCCCAAGACCTTACTCTCGGGGTCCAAAGAAAAACCTTTGAAATCTTTCCTGTCGAACTCCAGCCGTGTTAACTTGTCCTCGATTTGAATTTCCTGTTCCTCGGTTTTGTCCGCAATGTACAGTCTTGCTGGTACTCTCAAATTGAAGATTCTGCCTGATTGGGTTATCTTTACCTGTACTTTTCCTCTTGAAACGGACTCCTCTACATTGAATTCTGGATGACCAGGCTCTTCGAGGAATTGATGGTAAAGTGTCTCTAGCGAGAATCCGGAAACATTAGAGAGCGCCTTGCGGAAGTCATAGGTTGTCACTCCGCTCATTTTGTTATTTTCTAGATACTCCTTCACTCCTTGCCAGAACACCCTGTCTCCAAGGTAATAGTTTAGGTATCTCAGGAACAATGAAGCCTTTTGATAAAGATGCCTGTCAAACAGTTCTTCAGGATCTTTGTACTTCCTCTCAACGATTGGCCTGCCATAACTACCAGCGAATTCCCGCAGGTAGACATCCTTTGTATTCTCGACGTCTACGAGAAACTCGTCCTTCCCTTTGAGCTTCTCCCTATAGATCAATGCGATGTAGGTAGCGAACCCTTCGTTCAACCACGCCTGAGACCAATCCCTGCACGTTACATAATCACCAAACCACTGATGTGCCATCTCGTGACAAACCAAGGGTTCAGACTGATAGTCTAGATGGGCTATTTCGTCATGCAAAGTCCTGTCTGTCAGAGTGGTTGCGCTCAGGTTTTCCATACCGCCAATTTTGAAAAGGGAAACGCAGGTCTGATCATATTTGGAGTACGGATACTTGACCCCTGTCTTCTCGCTTATGAATTCCATCATCTCTGGGGAATTCTTGAATGACCTTTCTGCCAGAGTTTCAAATTTAGGGAGGTAGTAAGAAGTTATGGGAATACCTTGCCACTCCTGTTTAAAGGAACTAAATTTGCCCGCTATCACGCTAACAAGATATGCAGGGAATCTAAAGTCTTCCCTGAAGATGAAAGTTGAAAAATCTCCATCAACTCTGTTAACGAGCTTCCCATTGCTGATCACAGAGTAGTCGCTCGGAACGGTAACTCTGATCTCATACTGACTCCTTGTGTTCGGGTAATCAAAGCAGGGGAACCATGAGTGGGCTTCTGTGCTCTCTCCGTGAGTCCAAAATTGCATACCGCCCTCATCCTCAACGAAGTATCCACCTCTCTTTGGATATGACTTGTAGGTAACAGTCAAGATGTGTTCGGAGAAAGCCCTGAAGTCACCATACACCACAATTTTGTCCTTGTACGTATCAAAACTGGATGGAACACCTTTGACCGAGACATTGTAGATTTCCATATCTGTGGCATCTATGTCGAGATGATCCTGTGGAAGGCTGTTCATTTTGATATCCAGTTCAACCTTACCCTCAACAGCCCTCTCCTCGAAATTGATCTTTATGTCGATAACAGTTCTCTTCAGGTCAAATTGTTTTTCCCTTTCAAGCTTCTCTTCATAACCAGTAAGTGCAAAAGGTTTGAACTCCTGATCAAGCATATCTCGGCATGCCTACATCTACTATATGGTTTCTTTAGTTTAAACTCTAACTCAGGTTGTTTTGCATATCATGTTTTGAGATTCGTCAGTCTACAGCTCATTTAACGTACTTCGATAACAGAAGTCTAGAAACAGTACCCTACCACTCACACTTAACCCCTACACCACTAAGATCTTTGAGGCTTCAATATCTGAAGCCTGATCAGTGTGGGTTTTTCCTCCTTTCCATCCTTGTTGAGGAATTTATCACTCTGGTATGTAAACCCCTCTTCGAAAACCAGAAGCGTTCCCGTAGAGAGATATTTAACACCTTCAAGGGACGGATACGTCTTTTCGTCAATGATGAATGTCTCGGTGTTTCTAAGGAGTACATACTCAGGGCTCAGTGCACACAACAGGTTTATCAGTTCACCCATCAGGGTTGCGGAGGTCGAAATTTCTGATCCAACAATCGGGATATTGCTGGCAACATCGCCGCCAAACTGGATCGTATCGATGATCTTGCTCTTCATGTTGGCAAGTTCATTCTCCTCAACGACATTGACCGTCAACACAAAGTAGTCTGAAACCTGTTGCAGTGGTAAAACCACTATATTTTTTATTTGGATTTCTTGCCTATCGATAATACTAGAGTACGTTCCTAATGAGGAATTTAGCGTTTGACCTCCCGTCTTGATCTCAAAAGAAATGTTAACAGAGATCTCCTTTTCTTTTCCCGAGAAAGTACTCTTAAGGTTGTCCCGGATATAGCACTCCCTTATCAGAACAAAAACAGATTACCCATTATGAACCATATTGTCCACCAACTTCTCGTTCTTAGCTTAAACAAACGCTGAGGGTAAGACGAATTTACTGTGGATAGCTATTTTTGACATCTTATCATCTCAAGGCATAAAATTGGACCCTTTGAACGAGTTCTTTGGTTTCCGAACGGCCCCTATTATCGCTACTATTATTCCTGCGACGACAAGGAGGACTCCTAGCCCAAGGAGAATGAATGCAGTAACCAAACTGTTAAAGTGGGAAACTACAATGTACGCGATATTGGGGGAGGATGTTCCAAACGTTACCACGTAGTAGGTGCCGTTCAGCCCCGAATATCCGAAATCATTTCCTTGAGTTGTTGAAGCTGCAATGGAATAATTTTCTATGTTTCCCGAATTTATGAGTGGAAGGTCTCTCGATGGAATCAGGTAGGGATGGACATTGGAAGAGTTGGAAGAAACTATGATATCACTTCCGGGACTGGCGGTCAGTAGGTTGGAATAGAAGTCACCGTTCTGTCCTGCATACACGGCACTCCCCTCCTGCCCAGTTGAGGAAGCAAGGGTATTGGTCAGAGAGTGAGTAAGCACAACCCATCCTACCCCTGTCATGATGATTCCTACTGCTAGAATCACGACACCAACGATCACAGTATTCTTTCGCATAATAATTCACTCATCCTTCTTCTTAAATGAGAAGTGGCTGCGGAGTCTCTCTAACTTTTCTTCACGTTTTAGATGTTTATCCCATTCCTCATCCGTAAAGAATTGATCCGCGAACAGATTCTGCGGAGATTCTTTTCCACAGCTTGGACATTTAATACTTACATACTTTCTGGGCCCCCCAACCCCTCCAACATTGGGATTGTGAATATCTAGTGGGTTGAGAGGGTTGTAATCGTATATCCACTCATAGCCACACTCTGGGCACTTTAACTTCGTATGGAATTCAACCACTTTTCAGCCTCCTTCAAACTCAGAACAAAACTTCTATAGCAATTCTTTGCTTGTTCTTATACAGAAATTGTGCATATAAGTTTACTGGTCATCGCAGTTTGAGAGACAAATCGTTAATCAAACTTTCATAAACAGTACAGAGCAGCATTATTTTGAAGAGTAAGAGGATGAGTAGACCGAGGGAATTTCAACCCTCTTCCTTTTTAAGGAGAGGGCTTTCCCTTCGTACTCCAGATCACAGTCCTTCTCACTACCATTTTAGTTTTCATGGGTCCTTCTCCTGTTAAGAAGCCTGAGATAATATAATGTTACGACAACTGGCAAAAAGATGAGAAGCACGATTAGCACTAACACTGCTCCATAGCGAGTGTTCAATATCTCATTGAGGATTTTACCGAGGGGATTAGCTGTGAACAAGTAATACAATAGGTAAATTATCCCACCGTATCCTGATAATACAATTGATATTACTAACAAGGCACGAAGACGCCTTTTCGAATTTCGTTTTTGAAAAGTGGTCAAAGGCATGCTGGATTCCGCTGCGTTCTCTTTCTTAGGAAGGTGTTCTTTGTCATGTAATGCCTCTAAAGAATATAACACCTCGTTGTTCGCAATTCCGATTCATATAATTACCATTCAGCAGAGTCCTCTTTAAACTGCTTGATGTGTCGAACACATCTTAGCTTTATCGTGATTCTTTTCAAGAGTTGTACCTTCTGCAACACTCGTGCTAGCAATTGTTTCGTACTTCTTCCTCAGCATCTACACACATATATGCAAGCAAGGCACAAGCTGCACAAGCTCCCAGTGAAATGCCAAGACATAATAAGCAGACAGGAAGAGTTACCACATCAATGCAAGCGTCTGCACATCCCAAAACAACTGCACAGTAAGGGCAAATCTCGGCCAGATCAGTTGTCGCAATACATTCTATGAGGCCAAGGATCCCATCAAGACATTTCAGGGCATTAAAATCACTAACGAACGCCATCCGATTTCCAGGAAGACTTATGTCAGTATACTTACTAATCAGGTTACTGAACCGATTGAATTCAGTAGACAATGGAAGAACCACTGCATCCAGATCTCCCTCATTCTTGGCATTGTCAATGAGCTTGCTAATCTGTTTGAGCGTTGTCCCGAGATCTGCCATTTTCTTAGAAAGAATAAGGTCATACTTATGGATCCCTGATTGAGTTTTGGGACTAATGTCACCAGTGATCCAATACAATCTCGGGCCCTTCTCATATGGGTGCTCTACTATGATCGTGTATATTTGTGCATCGTACGCATCCGTATTGGTCCTGTAGTGAAATACGGTTGAAGTAGTAATTCTATTCAAGGAATCTTTCGCTGTTCGACTTGCCTTTGTCAACTGAAATTTACAGTCTTTTCCACCCTCGAGAACCATTACGTGCTTTTCTAGTACCTCCACGCTTTGTTTAGAGGCATCGAGCTTAGCTTTGTCCGGTTGACAGTCAGTCAAACTTGTATCCCGATTAGCTTCCGCTTGAGTAATAGTTTTCCCATTCTCATCTATTTCCTTCACTTTTCGGATAAACATAATTTACCATTAGGAGCTGATATTAAACTCTAACTCCCGCCTTTTGAATAATAGGTATCCCTAGCTCATCGATGATGTCCCGTGATTTCTTAGGAATCTCGGATATCTTCCATTCATCGCCTATCTTCAGCATGCTTATCCTCTCCAGATGCTCTATCACATCTTCCGGTGAATATCTCTTCAGGAGCCCCTTTTCCTTCAGCATGCTGTAGATCCTGTAGTGGAGGACCAGCGCTATGAAGTTCACGAACATCCATCCCTGTAACTGGTGGTCGTCCCTCATGTATGTCCTGTCTGCGTGGATCGTGTTCTTGAATGTGTCATAGGACTGCTCTATGTCAGCTCTTGATTTCAACATCTGGTATACGATCTCTCCGGATGCCTTCAGATTGGTGATGACTGATATTGTTCCCATCCTGCCGCTGATATTCCTGAAGGCAGCAGTTACTTTCTCATGTCTCCTGAGATAGTCCTTCTCCTCCTCCGCCTTGAGGAAATCGTTACGGAATGTGAACATGGATCTTCCATTGCTTTGGTACTTGGAATAGAATATTGGATGGTCCTGGAACATGAAGTGCCTTCCCTGTTCCACGGTGTAGTCTATCAGCTTGGAATTCCTCTTAAGAGGAATTATGAAGAATATGCCCATGTCATCCAGTTCATTCACATTTTTTGAGGAATAGAATCCTGTATCCGCAACGAGGACAATATTCGATGCACCTGATTCCTGCATTGTGACACGCAGTGACATTACGCTGTTTATTGCACCTGGAAGGATTCGGAAATACGCAGGAGCATCACGCCCTATTGAGAAGAGGAAGAGAAGCTGGATCTGCGGTAGATGTTCACCCTTGCTGTTGTGTCCGAGGGTGGCTGATATGACACCCTCGCTCATGCTCAGTATGTGCGTCAGGTCAACTGCGAGATAACGCTCATCCTTCATGAAAGATTTCATGAAGCCTGTGATGGAGCTCCTGTCCATCCCTATGCTTCTAAGCATATCCCCCAGTGAGTCAGGAGAGACGCGAGCATCTCTTATGGCCTCTGAGAGGAATGAAGACCTGTAATGGAATTCAACGTTCTTCATCGGTGACCTGTGGATGAGCCTCATGCAGCTGAACACAAAGATCTCCCTCCATTCGGGGAAGAAATCCTCCAGTGACTGCACTATGTCTCCGGAGATGTGCTGCAACAGAAAAGAGGCACCGTACTCCTTCACAGTGATCTGGTCATAACGCTTCATCACCCTCTTCACCCTTGGTTCCATGAGACCTTCTGGCATGATCTTTCCCAGGTACTCCTCTGTCTTCAGTCTCGTTCTCTTCCTTTCCTTGTCCCACACACTTCTCACCCTATAGAGATAGTAGTTGTCTCCCCTCTTCATTATCAGTGTTCTCTTCCTCTTTTGCTTCAATACCCAATCAGGATATGACATGATATGTAATTGCATATCTTATAAAGTAATATACTTTTGCATTCAATCAAGTTGTATCAAGGGAATATCAAAACATATTATGCAAAATAGCCTGAGTTAGAGTTTAAACGGAGAAATGTCCTTCCTAGATTATCACAATTAAGTTCAAGTTTCTTTGATCAAATTGACTATAGCATTTATGACCACGTCGGAGTCGTTTGGCAAGGAGACTCTTTCATAGTCTATTCCGTCCCTTTTCGCATCGTTCTTCAATTTGTAGTCTAGGTCATAGAGAACCTCGAGATGGTCATATATGAACCCGATGGGGGCTACTTCAATTTTCTTGTAACCGTTTTCCTTGGCAAAAGAAATTGCATATTCTTGGTAGGGTGTTAACCACTTTGGGCGAAATGGTCCCTGACTATGGTATATGTTTATGAATTTCTGATTCCCTGCTATCTCCTTGGACAGTTTTTGTATCGATTCCGAATATGGGTCATAACCTTCCAGGGGGATGCTGTGTGCAGAGAATGTGACAATTGAACCCTTTTCCGCTCTTATCTTCCTTCGGTAGAATTCTATAATTCCTTTGTCAAACCCTATGTTCTCTATTCTCACGAATTTCCTGTTCTTCAAACTGGATTCTAGAGGTTCAAAGTATCCATCAAATATGAATCTTGAATATACAGGGAATAGTGGTATTTCGAAGACCTGTTCTTCGCTCACCAAGTCCGATGCATCCGTGATTGAGGGTACGTAGTGTTTGGATAGCAGGTAAACTTTGTATCCCTCCCCTTCCAATTTTACTTCCAACTTGTCTCTGATGCTATTAACAATCCTTGCCGAGGGAGTTTCCCCTCCTACGACGTCAAGTTTGAGTAGATTTTCCCTTATCAGCGACTCAGGAGGTTCCCTTCCATGAAGTATGCCTCTGAGATAATCTCGCATTTCATCTCTCTTCTCTGGAAATCCATAGTACATCAGAACAACAGCCTTATCTTTCATAGCCGTGCACCGTGTCTGTTATGAGTGCTATTTTTTTCCAGTCAGTCCAGGGAGGAACTCCATGACCAAGATTGAAAATGTGCCCTGAGAACTCTCTTCCCTGATCCAATATCCGCCTCGTTTCGTTCACGATATAGTTATCTTCCGTCCCCAGCAAGTAAGGATCCATATTACCCTGGACAATGCAATCATCGCAAAGTCGTTTGAAATCGCTCAGGTCCATTCTCCAATCGATCGAAAACACGTCAGACTTCAGCCCGAGTAATTTGCTGTAAAGATGTGATGAACCTTCACTGAAGAAAATCACCGGTTTACCGATCTCCTTCACCTTTTCAACAAAATAATTTTCATTTACTGACAGGTGTTTTTCGTAATAAGATTCAGATACATTCCCGATCCAGCTGTCAAATATCTGTATCATGTCTGCACCGGACCGAACCTGAAGTCTTGCAAATTCAATTATTTCATCCGTCATTGTCTTCAATAGACTGTTCCCCTGCATTGCAAGTGCTTCCTTCGACCTATGATATCCATTCTTTCCACCATCGTACAGATAAGAGAGTGTAGTGAATGGTCCGCCGACAACACCAATTATTGTCTTGTCTGATCTTTCTTCAGAGATTTTCTTCAAACCAGTCGAAAGAGATGCATAGTAGTCGAAATCCTCGCTTCTACCCTCTTTCACCGAAATCCCATTTTCATAAGATAGCTGGTAGTCCAACTTGGTGAAAGGCAGTAGAATGTCTGTAAAGATCACTATCGCATCCGTATCGAAATATTTCAGCGGAAGAAGTGACACCCTTTCAACGGTATCAGGATCTTTGATAAACTCCAAAAAAGGTCTTCCAATTTTTAGAGATTCATACTCCGGGAGAAATCTGCCGGCCTGCCTCATAAACCAGGCAGCATTTTCCTGCAGTTCCCGTTTAGCAATCCTGAGGACCTTCTTCGTCCGTTCCACTCATCTGAAACCTTTGGGAGTATAAATTGTTTTGAAATCAGACAATACAATAGAACTACAGTGGTTTGGTCGCAAAGGTGCCTTTCATGACTGACGGTGATATATTCATTCCCTAAATTCTAATTTTCGCTGATTATCACCTAAAATATAGTTGTAAGATTTAGGGAGCCAATGTAATGATCTTGAAAAACCAAAACTGGGAACGTACCTTTTATTCTTGAAAAGTTACGTTTCTCTTATATAGAATTTACAACTTTACCTGTAGTGACCCCTCGCCCTATCGATTACAATTCAAAGCCAATTCTAATATTCTGGGAGACAACAAAGGCTTGCGACCTTGCCTGCAAACACTGTAGGGCATCTGCCCTCTTGGAAGCCCTCCCTGATGAAATGGATATCGAACAATCTCTATCATTTGTCGAGCAAATCAAGCAATTCGGGGCTCCCTATCCCGTCCTAATACTAACGGGAGGAGACATCATGAAAAAGAGAGGACTAGAGCAAATTCTTCAGAGGGCCAAGGAACTAGGCATTCCTACTTCGATGTCTCCGAGCGCAACTCCATTACTGAACGAGGAGTCTTTTTCGATGATGAAGAGTAAAGGAGTGAAATCGCTTTCCCTGAGTCTTGATGGCGCATCTTCAGAAACACACGATTGGCTAAGAGGCTATATCGGGACGTTCGACAAAACGGTCGAACTGGCTCGCAGGATTATTTCAGAAGGTTTCACACTCCAAATCAATACAACCGTGTTCAAGAAAAACGTCCACGAACTTCCGCAACTATTAAAAATTCTTCTTGAAACAAAGGTGAAAACGTGGGAAGTATTCTCCCTGATCAAGACTGGAAGAGGGATAGACAGAGAGGACCTCGATACTGAAGCATATGAAGATGTTTTCAACTATCTCGAATTTGCTTCCAGATATGGCATTTCAATAAGGACGGTAGAAGCACCATTCTTCAGGCGAATTCTCCTTGAACGTGAGAAAAAAGAATACAAAGGTGGCACCCTGTACAACAAACTCATAGAAGAAACGGTTAATTTACTAGGGACACCGGGTGATAGACCCAAGGGTCACACCAGCCAGACGAGGGACGGCAAAGGAATAATCTTCGTTGCGCACAACGGAGACGTAAATCCTTCAGGGTTTTTACCTATAAACCTTGGCAACGTGAGAGAGAACTCAATTGTTGACATATACAGAAACAACGAGACGTTGATCAAATTGAGGGATTCAAAGAACTTTAAGGGTAGATGTGGAGCGTGTGAATATGCAGACATCTGTGGCGGGTCTAGATCTAGGGCTTACTCCTACTTCGAAGACATTTTCCAGGAGGATCCACGTTGCAAGTATGTCCCAGAAAGCATGAAAGCTTTGAATAGCGCAAGGTGATTTACTGCAAGCATGTATGGTCTATTGCTCATTACCTTACTGTTCATTCACGTTATAAGTGCGGTTTTTCTTGTCGGTTCATCCATATTCGTGTGGGTCATAGTCTGGCCTGCCAGTAGCATAGCAATGCCTGACGAAAAACAGAGGACAAGGTTCATGTCCATCATGGGCAAGAAGTATGCGCTCTTGACCAACATAGTGATAGTACTCCTGACTCTCACAGGTATAGCTCTGGTGTATCTCGTACGCCCAGATTACATTACGAATTTCTCAGGCGCCATAACTCAACAGTGGGGATACGTGCTCACAGTCAAGATAGTTGCAGTTGCACTAATGTACCTAATACTCTATGGTAACAATCTTTGGCACGGTAAGATGTTTCCGAAACTGGCGGAAGCTGGAAAGTTTGAGGATTTGAAAAGATTGAGAAAAATTTCCCATATGCTATCCTTCATAACGGTTGGTCTGATGGTAGTGATAGTCTTGATTGCCGAGATTTTAGCCGGGGTGTTTTTCTGAGCAAGAGTGAAAAACTGTTTGAGAGGGCATCGAAAGTATTTCCGAAGGGAGTAAACAGTCCGGTACGTTTCTATCCTCCATATCCTAAGTTCATTAAACGCGGAAAAGGCTCGAAAATTTGGGACGCCGATGGTA
Source organism: Thermoplasmatales archaeon (assembly GCA_026127935.1). Classification (GTDB taxonomy): domain Archaea; phylum Thermoplasmatota; class Thermoplasmata; order Thermoplasmatales. The sequence goes on from JAJSLL010000014.1 coordinate 20,874, forward strand.
AGGAATACATCGATTTCTTACTCGCATACGGCCCCCTCATTCTGGGGCACTCCCCCGATAGAGTGGTGGAAAGAATCAAGGAAGTCGCTGAGCAAGGCTCAATTTTTGGGGCTCCAACCGAACTGGAAGTTAAGTTGGGCGAGACGCTCACCAGATCTGCTTCCTTAGACAAGTTGAGAATAGTCAATACAGGGACAGAGGCGACGATGCACGCTATCCGACTTGCAATTCATCATACCGGGAGAAAGAAGGTTTTGAAGATAGAAGGTGGGTATCACGGTACTCACCCATTCAATTTTCCCTCGGAATTCGTTGATTCTGTTCATTTTAACTCCGTTGGTGCGGTCAGTGATAAACTTTCAAGCAAGGAATACGCCTGTCTTATCATTGAACCGGCAATGGGAAATATTGGAGTTATCAATCCAAATGAAGGGTATCTGGAATCTGTGAGAGATATCACAGAAAGAACAGGGACACTGATGATTGCTGATGAGGTGATTACAGGGTACAGGACGGGCTTCTTTCCATATTATGTCTCTAAGAAAATAGAACCAGACCTAGCCACTTTCGCAAAGATAATCGGAGGTGGGCTTCCGCTGGCTGCATATGGTGGAAGAGAAGATATCATGAAGAAAGTAAGACCATCTGGCCAGTTTCCCCAGGCTGGAACATTTTCCGCTAATCCCATTTCTGTTGCAGCCGGCTTGGAAACCCTAAAGATCCTTTCAAAAGAAGACTATACTCGTCTAAAAATGCTCACAGAGACAGCCGTCAAAGAACTTTCAGAATCCGGTTTGACTGTTAATTCAAACACAGGAATGCTCTCATTGTTCTTCTCCAAAAGCAGAATCGAAAGCGCTATCGGCGCTATGAATTCTGACAAAGGGCTTTACTTCCGTTTCTTTGAAAAGGCAATGAATGCAGGCATTTTCCTTGCACCTTCTTTTGACGAAACGATTTTTATTAGCTTTGCACATAACGAAAAGGAAGTGAAAGAAACCTTCAGTTTCCTGGCTGAGGAAGCGAAAAAATTATGGAAGGCACGCTGAAGTTCGCTACACGTGGATCAAGACTTGCTCTAAGACAGTTTGACATTATATCCAAGGCACTGGTACCGTTTGATATGGACATTGAGCCCTTCCTCGTAGAATCTCACGGAGAAAGGGACTCTGAAACACCACTGTATGACATGAAAGAACAGGGCATTTTCGTCAGGAGATTGAATGACATGATACTCGATGGAGAAGTGGAGGCAGCCGTACATTCTGCTAAGGACATTCCAAACGAAATTGATCCCAGGTTGGACATATCATTTTTTTCAAGGAGGGCAGATCCGAGGGACTATTTCATTTCAAGAGAATCTCTCAAGTATTCCGCCGGGACGACAGGTTCAAGCTCGATCAGAAGGAAGTCATTCCTTAACCTCTATAACAGGAATCTCAGATTCGTCAATATCAGAGGTAATATTGACACAAGGATAAGGAAGTGGGAGAACGGGGAAGTCAATTCAATAGTAGTCGCAAAGGCAGCTCTTGATAGACTAAATATAAGTCCGATGGGTGAAATTATAAGCGAAGATATTTGCCCGCCAGATCCAAATCAAGGGTTCGTGGCAATAGTTACTGAAAAGGGAAGTGAAGTTGAAAACAAGTTGAAGAAAATTCAGGACGAAGCATCCCTCTGGGAGGCCAGAAATGAAAGAGAACTGATGGTCAGGCTACAGCTAGGATGCAATGTTGCAGCAAGTATCAGAGCAATTTACCCCGAAAAAAGGATCAAATTCGCATACGCGAATGAGGAAAAGAGGTTCGATTTTTCTTATGTCAAAAGCATTGAAGAATCCGACATCAAGAAGTTGAGGGATATCATTGGTTCATAACATTGTTTATGTTGGCGCCCCGCTGGATAGGGAAGTGAAGGGAGTTGAACAGCTACCTATACTGAAAATAATCTATCAAGATCTTTCCGGATTGAGCAAGATCGAAGGGGTACTTGTTTTTACTTCCAAGAGGGGAATCATTTCACTAAGAATGTCGAATGTTTCGATTAGGGGCACTAGAATCTACTGTATCGGGGAACAGACTGCACATTACCTGAAAAAAATCTTTTCTCTCGACTGTAATGTACCGCAAGAACAAAACACGGAAGGGTTAGCTGCGTTGATGATAGGCACAGAAAAATCTATTACGATTGTTGGGAGCGATAACATCTCACAAAAATTCATCGATAAGATCAAAGAGAACGGAATAAAGGTCAAGCACATTATTGCATACAAGATTGAAGAGAATACGTCCGTAGATTATGGAATCCTCGATCACACAGATGTAATACTCGTTGGATCTTCAAGATCTTTCGAACTATTGCACAGAAGGTTGGGGGAGAAATTGAAGGGGAAGAGCATCTATGCCATCGGAAAACCGACGGCAAAAAAGATTCGCACCTACGGTTACGAGCCTAAAGAGATATTTGACACACCCAACATCGAAACCATCGTGACAATCTTAGCCACGAAAAGGTAATTATATTGTCCGTGTTTCAGAACAAGGTGCTATAATTGGAAAAGGGAGGTATGTTCCTCATAAAGGTCACTTACGGTGACCTGGGGTCTCTTTATTTCTCGTCGGTAAAAGATTTACAGATCGACGAGGTTTATGATTATATCAAGAAGAATGAGAGGATAGAAGAAGCACTCGTTTTATGGACTTGCAACAGGTTTGAGATATATTTCTACCCGGGAGACAGGGAAACAGTAGAATTTCTGGAAGATTACATCAATGAAAAGTCACTCAAGCACAGCGTCGCTCACGGACTGGATGCAATAAAACATCTATTCCTGGTCTCAGCGGGAATGGATTCAATGGTCATAGGTGAAAACGAGATCCTTGGCCAGGTAAGGGACGCGTGGGAAGTATCCAAAAGGAAGGGATTCTCAGGCGCAAATCTGAATGAGCTTCTCAAGAAGTCACTCGAAATTGGTAGGAAGGCAAGGAGAGAAAATGGTAACGGAAAGAGGGTTAGAAGCGTTGCTGGGGAGGCCCTCGACCAGATAAAGATCTTGCCAGGACAGAAGGTTCTCGTTATCGGAGCTGGCGACCTAGGTACTCAGGTGTCCAGTTTCCTATCCAGGAAGGGAATTCCATTCTCCATCAGTAACAGATCCACTGAAAGGGCGAAGGAGATCTCAAAGGCGTTCGGTGTCAGAATAGAAGACTTCGACAAGAAGAAATGGAAGTCATATGACGTGGTTATTACAGCAACCAAGTCTGCGGAGATAATACTCGAAAGAAAGGATGTAATGAACTCGAAGATCAAGACGGTGCTTGATCTGGGTGTCCCGCCGAATGTATCGCAAGAGTTACCAGATACAGTAAAGCTGGTAAACATGGAACTCCTGTCCAAGACAATATCTGCCAACAACGATGGAACCGGGGATTATGCTACGCGGAGTCTCAAGATTGTGAACGACGAATTTGAGAAATTCTCACAGAAAATCATGAATGTTGACAGAGAAGAGTTTCTCAAGAGAATATACGATTACTCGAACAAGGTCATAGAAGAGGAGATGAAGTATTTCGAGAAGAAGCCCTATAACAGGGAGAACAAAGCCCAGATAAAGAAGGGACTGGAGTCCACCAGGAATAAACTCTTGGGTTTTGTCGTCAATGGTATAAAGAATGCGAAAGACATCAGATCATCAGAGACAGTTACAAAAATGGAGATGATATTGAACGAGAACTTTTCCAGATATGAGACTAAGAAGACTAAGAAAGTCTCCTAATATCAGAGAGATATTTGCAGATTCAAAGATAAGAAAAGACAAACTCGTTATGCCCATGTTCGTGGATGAAAATATCACCAAACGAGAGGAAATTAGGAACATGCCTGACATCTACAGATTTCCTCAAGAACAGCTTGTTGAGAAGGCAAAGGAGTACGAAGAGCTGGGAGTGAAATCAATTCTGTTGTTCGGTGTACCGAAACACAAAGACGCAATGGGTTCTGCCTCATACGACAATCACGGAATCGTCCAAAGAACGATAAGGGAGATCAAAGAGGAAACGGACCTTGCAATTTTTTCGGACCTGTGTCTATGTGAATACACAGATCATGGCCACTGTGGTCTGATCAAAGGTGCGAAGATTGACAACGATTCAACGCTAGATGTTTACGCGAAAATCGCCACGAGTTATGCAGAGGCCGGAGCTGACGGTGTTGCTCCATCCGGAATGATGGACGGACAGGTCAGACGGATAAGGAAGGGGCTAGATGATGCAGGTTTTGAGGAAACACTCATTCTGGCATACAGCGCCAAGTTCGCGAGCGCGATGTATTCTCCATTCAGGGACGCAGTACATTCCACTCCCTCATTCGGAGACAGGCGGACCTATCAGATGAATTATTTGAGTACGAGAGAGGCAATCCGTGAGGTCGAATTGGACGTAGAAGAAGGTGCAGATGTTGTCATGGTAAAACCCGCCCTGTTTTATCTTGATATAATAAAAGAAGTAAGGAACAGATTCCTTCTTCCAATCGCGGCTTATAACGTCAGTGCAGAGTATTCGATAATCAGATCAGCCGCCAAGAACGGAATAATCGATCTCGACTCAGTTATTGATGAATCTTTGAGTTCGATATTCAGAGCAGGAGCAGACATAGTGATAAGCTATTTTACAGAGTATTTGTTAAAAGCGGAAAAAAATTAGTCGCTTTCAAAACTCAAATTTATTTATATCTTAAAATCATTTCAACGAACGATGAGGACAGTCATCTGGAACATAGATTTTAAGTGTAATCTCCTCTGTAAGGGTTGTAACGCCTTCGAGGGTAACGTTCTCTTTCCAAAGGACAAGATAGAAGAATTTGTTAATGAGATGAAGTACAACAAGGTGAAGATTGTTTCTGTAACAGGAGGCGAGCCTACCCTTCATCCCGACCTACCGAGAATCCTGAAAACGCTAAAGGAACACAAGTTCAAGACTCATATAGCTACGAACGGAACGAACAAGTACGTTCTGAGCAAGATTTACCCTTATCTTGACGCAGCAACAATCAGTCTCGATAGTCACATTCCGGATCTTCACAATGAATATAGGGGGAGGAAGATATTCGACGTAGTCGTTGAAAGCATGAAGTACCTCAGGCCGCGAGTCAAGGTCCTGACCTCCAACATACTCGTTACAGACTTCAGTTACAACAAGATGGGGGAATATGCAACGTTTGTGAACAACGAACTCGGTCTTCCCGTATCGATGTGCTTTCCAGACAACACCGCCTATTACTACGAGAAGGTGCCAGTGCAAAATAGCCAGATTAAGGAAGCATTCAATTTTGCTTACGAGAACTACAAGGAGTACAAGTTTGGCAACACAAGGACCTACTACAAGGAGGCGGTGGATTGGCTGGATAAGAAAGATGTTCAGAAGTGCAGGGCTGGAGAAGAGGTGTTCTATGCGGACTATCACGGGGACGTCTACCCCTGCTTCTACAAGACCACAAAAAAGCTGAACACCAACAGAAAGTGGGACGATTACACAAACACGTGCAATGACTGCTTCATTCAGTGCTTCAGGGAGCCATCAGAGAAGAATTTCCTTGAACAGGCGGCGCTTGTGAGTAAGATATATCTTTATAATCGTAGAAATATCGGTCACTCGACTCCCAATGCGAATAGCCCTATGCAGCGATACGTACCACCCGATAGCTGATGGCGTAGCAAATCACTTAGCCGACTACAAGGCAGAGTTGGAGAAACGAGGGCACTCTGTTAGGGTATACACAGTATTTTCCGACAACGACGGGGTCTTCGGTCTGCCCGCTTACCGCTTCCCACTGTACAAGGAATACAAAGTTGCAATTCCTGTGTACGAGATGTACAGGGATCTGGGAAGGTTCAATCCAGATGTGATACACATCCACACGCCATTCACACTTGGTACTATGGGATACCGTTACGCAAGAAAGAGGAACATACCGACGATTGGGACATACCACACTGATTTCGTCAATATGGATAATACGATAAATTTTCCATTCATCAAGAGCATTCTCAACATTGGGTTCCAGTACAATATGCACCTCTACGCAAGGCTGGATCTCATTGTCTCTCCCTCAAAGCTAGTGGCAGATTATCTTGGCACTTTTGGCAATACGTCCAAAATCGTGCCAGTAGGGATAGATCTCAGTCGATTTGTTTACAGCAGCAAGAAGGAAGACTATTACTTCTTTGTTGGAAGACTGACACAGGACAAGGGTGTGTTGGAGATACTTGAAGCAGCCTCAAAGCTTCCGGAACGGAAGTTCAAGATTGCAGGGACCGGTCCCCTCAAAGCAAGTGTGATAGATTTTGCAGAGCATCACGATAACATCGAGTACCTAGGATACGTTTCGGAGGCAGAGAAGATAGGTCTCCTGACGAATGCAAAACTGCTGGTGGCCCCCTCGAGGGCCGAGACATTCGGGGTGGTGTCTATTGAGGCTATGGCCTCTGGAACACCAGTAATAGGTTCTCACGAGACAAGGGAAATTGGTATCCTGAGAGAGAATTACAACGGCTGGTTTGTGGACTACGGAGACTCTGATGCACTGGTCAACAAGATCCGTGAACTGGATGGAAGGGACCTTGGAAGTTATTCTGAGAACGCCCGCAAATCCAGCCTTGAGTATTCAATTCAATCGACTGCAGAGCAGCTGGAGAAAATATATGGTGAACTAATTGAACTTAAAGGCAGGAAGTAAGTATATCGGCATAGCCATCTCAGCTGTCACCCTCCTGATTTTCGCTCTGATCTATGGGTTTGGAAACCTGGTTCGGGTCATATCTGATCTTCCTTCCACGTTCTATTTGTTCTTTCTTGCAGCTATCTCACTTCACATACTCTCCTTCGTTTTCTGGTCCCTCCGAATAAAGTTACTGTCCTGGTCGAATGGCTACAAGATATCTTTTTCAAAAGCCTTCATCGCAGTAATTTCCTCACTATTTGCTGCCTCCATAACGCCAGGATATGTAGGAGGAGAGCCGGTAAGGATCAAGAAATTGACTGATTATGGCGAACCAGTCGGAACTGCAACAGCAATCGCACTAGGAGAGAGAGGATTTGACTCCATATTATTCATGAGTATCTTCGCCTTCGTCATCATAATGGGTCTAGAGGTGCTTTCAGGCGATTTGAAGTTGATTGCTATCATTGGCGTCATAATGCTAGCTCTCTTTCTCTTTTTCCTTCTTGCATCGATGGGTGCAAACACCCTGTTGATTCGGATAAAAGGATGGCTGGAGAGAACAGTCAGGCGTTTTGATAGAAAGGGCAAAGGTTATGAGGAACGCCTCCCCAAGCTTTTCGAGCACGTGGAGACGTATGCCTCGTCCACAAAGGAGATATTTCTGAAACATCCCGGAGCACTTGTCTTGGGGTTGGCGGCCACTTCTTTGCTGTGGCTCTCAGATTTCATGGTGCCAGCGGTACTCATACTCGGTTTTGGTTATTCCCCGAATCTGATAGATGTGATTTTCATTCAGGTGTTGCTCGTTCTGATTTCCCTTCTTCCCGTGACGCCGGGGTCTGCAGGAATAATGGAAGTCTTAATGATTGCTACTTTCTCTCCCTTCTTTCCCAATGGTGGAATAGTAGCATTCGTTCTTATCTGGAGATTTATAACGTTCTATCTTAACTTGATCATAGGCTCTCTATCTTTGCACCATGTTGTGGCAAAATAAATAATAAAGTCCACATTTACCTACGATTCGGGTGAATGAAAGTCAGAGACTGAGGAGATTCGCCTTTCGCGCTCCTAAATTCTACCTAGTATTGCCTCTCATAGTCGTTCTGATCCCTCTCTTCTACTTCACCTCTCTCAACCTGAGATTTACCTTTATCTACACACTCTCAATTGCGAGTCTCATAGTCTGGGACTTGCTGTCTCCAAGAATATTTAAATTCAAATTCCCCCCTCCGAGAGTCCTCTTTCTGAACGTTGTCAGTCTCTACTTCGCGACAATCTTTTATCTTATAGTCATCGCCTTTCATTTCCTTAAGCCGCCGCTTGCGTTGCTTGTCTCGATTACATCCATCCCATTCCTACGCACATTGGTCTACATAACATTCACCAACAGGAATGTAGTTTTGATTCACACGATCGCGATATCATTTTCTCTTTTCTTCTCCTTCTACATCGGCCTACTCGACCCGAAGTACACGATCTTCATTATACCGCTGGTTCTATCGTCGATAGTATATGCACTTGCATCCCACCTCTTCGTCAAGCTGTCAGTTTCCAGGTTCGTCAAGGAATTCTCCACGGATCCGATAAAGATACTTAGAGAGTTTGTCAATACCGTCACCACGGAGATATCTTATAATGTCATTCTCAAGAAGTTCTTTGAGGACATGTATACAACGCTAGCACCACGTGAGATCTCACTTCTCAGGATGAAATCTGAGAGTCAGAATCTGACAATGGTCTTTCCATACGTACACCCTGGACCACTTGGTGATCTAGGGAGCTCCAACATCTCGGCAAAACTCCAGAAAAATCACGAGGACCAGAAGCTTATGGTGTTCCACACAACCACCACCCATGATGATAATTGTGCGGGGGACTCTGAAATAGATAAAATCTCAAAGGTGATAGACGAAAGTGGAAAAGAGTCCACTTACTGTTACGAACCGTACTTTGGAAAGTATCTTACTTTCTTACCTCTCGGAGACGGAGGTATCTTCTTCATCTCCCCTGACGACCCAAGGTTTGATGATGTAAAGATTACAGAAGGAAGAAAAATTGTCCGAAAAGCAAAATTGCTAGGACTCAAGTGGGCCGTCACCATAGACCAGCACAACAACAATATGGACGAACCGAAAGAACTTGAAGACATCTCGTACCTTCTTAAAGAAGTTGAACAGGCTGTCAAGAGCAGGAAGAGCAAGAAAACTATATCGGTGGCCTACAGCAGATCCGTCCCGGAGTACAAAGATATCGGGCCTGGTGGAATCGCTTTTGTTTCCATTTCTATCGGTTCGAAGAAAATTGCAATCATTCTGTTCGATGGAAATAACATGGAATATGAGTTCAGGCAAAAAGTGGAGAGTTCACTGGATGGATATGACAAGATACTGGTTTGCACAACTGACAATCACATTGTCAACACAAATGGCCTTAACGTGAACCCAGTTGGAAGATTCTCAGACCACGACGAAATAGTGAAAATCGTGAAGAAGCTTGAGGAGGATACACTGAATCAGAAGGAGGTAAGAATGGAATACGTGAAAAGAGACATCTGGCTAAAAGTTGCTGGAGAGAATCAATGGGCCAAGATAAATTCCATAATCAAAAGCTCGGTGAACAAGGCAAAGGTGCTCAGCGTTGCCTCCATAGTTGTTTCCATTGCGCTTTCGCTTATCATTTTCAAGATAATACCGCTTCCTTGAAAGCCTGTTTTTGGAGACAGCCTCTTACGGATCGAAATTTCTGCCTAACAGACAAACCATTTTTTATAAGTCATTAATATTGAGGCTCAGTGGGAAGCTTAATTATTGCTGAGAAGTCAAACGTCGCTTTAAGGATAGCAACGGCCTTGAGCGATGGGGGGATTAGCAGGGTGAAAGTAGGCTCATCTACCATACTGAAGTTCAAGAGAGGCGAGAGCGAGTATTCAGTTCTCTCGCTAAGGGGTCACATAATAGAACTGGACTATCCGAAAGAATACAGTAGCTGGAAGTTGGACAATCTTAAACAGCTGGTCAACGTGAAACCTATCGAGAATGTCAAAATCAAGGGTCTTGATGGTGTGCTGAGAAAGCTAGATCAGGAAAATGCTGAAGTGATAGTTGCGACCGATTACGACCGAGAAGGAGAACTGATTGGAGCTGAAACGCTTAGACTAATGGAAAGGAACACTGGAATCAGGAGAGCGAGATTTAGTGCCCTCACAAAATACGATCTGGTTCAATCTTTTGAAAACCTAGCGGAGGTGGACTACAACCTTGCTGAATCAGCTGAAGCGAGACAGTACATTGATCTGATGTGGGGAGCTGCACTCACTAGATTTTTCAGTATTGCAACTAACAGACTTGGAGCGGAATTCATATCGGTCGGAAGGGTGCAGAGTCCCACACTTACGATCCTAGTTGAGAGGGAAATGGAAATCAGAACATTTGTTCCGGAGAAATACTATGAACTGAGCATACTGGTCAATGGCGTCAAATTTAGCTATGAAGGAAATCCGATCAAGAACAAAGAAGAAGCAGAAAAGTTGCTAGAAATTGTCAAGAAAAACAAAAGCGTTTTGGTGAAGGAAAGGAATGACAAAGATAGGAAAATATACAGACCAGTTCCTTTTTCGACAACAGAATTTCTGAGAGATGCAAACAGGATTGGAATACCGGTTGAACGAGCGATGGCTATCGCCGAGACACTTTATCAGCACGGCAAGATATCTTATCCCAGGACTGACAACACTGTCTATCCGCGAACCCTTAGCATCAAGTCTATTCTCTCCAATCTTTCTGACTCTTACTTGAAGAAGGAAGTGGACCATTTGATGACTCACAGCAAACTCTATCCATCGAGGGGTAGAGTGGAGACGACTGATCACCCGCCTATATATCCCACGTCTTCACTCAAGAAGAGCGAGCTGAAGGGAGATTACTTCAAGATTTACGATCTGGTTGCAAGAAGATTCATGGCTACGGTGGCCGAGAATGCGGATGTCCTAGACACTGAATATGTAGTTGAGACAGAGGGATTGAAGTTCTTTTATACGGCTTCTAAAGCAATAAATAGAGGGTGGATGGAGTATTACCCGATAGTTTACTATCAGGAGAAGAAAAATCCCGAATTAACCGTTGATGAAGAGGTCAGTTTTGTAGATCCGAATGTTGACGAAAAGAACACAAATCCTCCGCCAAGATATTCCCAGGGTTCGCTACTCGAAAAGATGGAAAAGGAGCTCCTGGGGACTAAGAGTACGAGGCACGAGATCATTCAGAAACTCTATGATAGGGGTTTCATAGACGGAAATCCAATCAGAGTGAGACCTTTGGGGATGGCAATGGGAGAATCTCTGATCATGAATTCTGAATCTGTCGCAAGACCAGAAATGACGGCAAAACTTGAACAAGAAATGGATCAAATTGCTTCAGGCGCAAAGAAAAAAGACGAAGTCGTAGACGACAGCAGAAAAATATTGACAGGACTCTTGGACGAACTCGTCAACAAATCCGACAAAATAAATGAGAAATTCTACGAAACTCTGAGACTTGAGAAGGTCGTGGGAAAATGTCCAAAGTGCGGCTCAGACCTCATAATGGATTATGGGGACAATGCTAGATATATTAGGTGTACTGGACCCTCTAACGATTTCTTCCAATTCCTTCCAAGGACTGGAAAGGTAGAAGTTACCGACGAAAAATGTCCCGTATGTGGACTGTTCCTAATCAAGGTGATAAGGAAAGGAGAGCGACCAGAAACCAGATGTGTGGACAACAAGTGTGATTACAACACCAGCAGGGAGAACTTCGGAAAGTGCCCGTCAGATGGAGGAAATCTTGTACTGAGAAGAACCAGGATGAACACCAGATTCATCGGATGCTCGAATTATCCAAACTGCAAGGTGACACTTTCTATCCCTCAGAAGGTCGATCTGATTCCAACGGACAAGAAGTGTCCAGTGGACGGTTTCCCAATCGCAATTTTCAAGTTTACTCGAAATGAAATTGAACAGTGTCTGAATTCAAGATGCCCTTCCAGAGCCGGTAAATGAAGGATAAATCAATCCTCAACTTCATTCGACGTATAACAAATTTGTAATTATCCCAAATATCAATTATTTGTCTGCCAGATAGAAAAAGAATTAAATTAGAATGGTGAATTTCGTTTTAAAAAGGGTAGACGTATCCTGTAGGAAAACTCAATTTAGTCTTCATTTTGGTAACAGAAAAATATATATATAAAGTATGACATATTGATGCCATATAACAGACAACTGTCATACGGTGATTAAAATGTTCCTAAAAAGAATTGAAATGGAGAATTTCAAGTCATTTGGAAGAAAGACTGTCGTAGACTTTAGATCAGGTTATACATCTGTAACTGGACCGAATGCTTCTGGAAAGAGCAACATCGGCGATGCATTATTGTTTGTTCTCGGAACTAAGAGCAACAAATCACTTAGAGCCCAGAAGTTGACGGATCTTATTCACAGGAATCAGTCCGGAAAACCTTCTCCGTATCTAAAGGCAAGCGTCACTTTTGATAACACTGATAAGTTAGTGCCTCTAGACACCAACGAAGTCACCTTCACACGAATGGTGAAACTTTCTGAAAACAACGATCAGGATTATTCATCATATTACTACATCAATGATGACCGCGCAAGGCTGCAGGATTTCGAATACCTCCTAGAGAAGGTCAAGATTTTCGCAGACGGTTATAATTTTGTTAGACAGGGAGACATAACAGGCATAGTGGAAATGACACCCCTGGAGAGACGAGAGATCCTCGAAGAAGTAGGTGGAATTTCAGTTTACAATACTGAAATCGATAGAGCCAACAACGAGAAAGATAAAACCAGAGAAAACATGGTAACAGTCCAAGCTCTTGTTGCAGAGTTGTCTGGACGAGTAGAACTGTTGACGAAAGAAAAGGAACAGGCAGAAGCCTATCTTACTAAGAAGAAGGAAATTGAGAAGGACGAATCAATAATTCTCTTTCGGAAGAAGGCTGATACAGAAAGTGAAATCACCACAATAAAAGAGCAGATGGAAAAGATCAGCCAGGAAATAAAAATAGCTGACGAGAAAGTGAAAGAATTGATTGCAAAGGGGGACGATCTGGACAAGAAGATTGAATCCCTCAAGGAAAGCAATAAGGAACTCGAAGAGTTCCAGAAGATCAAGAATGATCTTGACGCTAGCAAGATCAATTATGCAAAGATAAACATGGAGCACGAGAATCTTCAAGGGACAATATCGCAGATCAAGAAGGAAATTTCAGAGCTCTCTTCTAGAAAAAAGAAACTGGAGAGTGACGTCAAGCAAAGCGAATCAAAGGTAAAATCTCTTGAAGTCGAACTGAAGACTAAGAGTGACGAATTGAAGGAGCTCGAACTGAGCATCCAGGACATGGAGAACAGATCAGCAACCTCTGTTGACAAGTTCGAGAATCTTACCAAAGCAATGAACGATATCAACAAGCAAAAGGAAGATACCCTAAATGAACTTGCAAAACACCAATCAAATCTTTCATCCATCCAGGCAAGGAACACCGGAGTAATGGAAGAGATTTCGAAAATAGAGGAAGAGATTGCAAACCTTGATTTTTCTATAAAAGACGCAGACTGGAGATCCAAGAATCTCAAGAAGGGAACTCCCCAGGGGGAAGACTTCAACAAGGCATACCTCGAAACGAAAAACAAGATCGAAAAGTTGAGGAGAGAGGAGGTAGATATCACAACCCAGATTGAGAAAGTGGAGAGCGAAGTCGGCAAAGTACAGGGAGTCAAACTCTCTGGGGTCTCTGAGAGCATAAATTTCATCAACATTGAATCAGCAAACGGAAATCTGAAGGGAATAAAGGGCACAGTAGATTCCCTAATTTCCTATTCCCCAGAAAACGAAAAAGCGGTCAGGGCAGCTGGAGGTGGAAGATTATCCAGCATAGTCGTGGAGAGGGATGAAGACGCACAATCTGCCATCGAGCTACTCAAGAGGAAGGGAAAGGGGAGACTAACATTCCTACCTCTCAACAAGATCATCCCCCTGAGACCGAGGGGTAAGGCAGTCATGTTATCCCAGGACAAGTCTACAATGGGCTTCCTTTCCGAAAAGATAAGCGCAAGCGACTCTTTAAAAGACATTGTCAGTTACGTTTTCTCTGATACTTTACTTGTCAGTGATATGAAGGTCGCAAGAGAGGTCATGGGAGGGGTGAGGATAGTTACTTTAGACGGCGATCTCATAGATCCTAGCAATGCAATGACAGGCGGAACACTTCCAAAGAGGGAGATAGGGAAGGATCTAGAAGGTCTCACCTCTAAACTTTCAGCACTGAAGAGTACAAGGGTAGGTATAAGAAACGAATTGTCCCTCCTGGATAATGAACTCAGAGGTCTTGCAGAGAAAATAAACAAGGCTCATGTTGAGGTTGGAAAGAATGAGGGAGAATACACTCAAATAGTTAACAGAAAGAAGGAACTTGAAGAGCAGCTTAGGAAAAAGAAGGGTTATCTAGATGAGAGAAAGAAACTGCTTGAGTTGGGTTCTAAGGATGAGCAGATAGAAAACAGTGCAATCGAACAGATAAATTCTGAATTAGTCACCATAGGTTCAAAGGCAGACAAGATAAATTCCGACAAGGACAAGGCAATGGACAAGAAGACCAGGGAAGAAATAAGATTGATGAAGCAGAAACTGGGAGAATTGAAAACAGTCGTGGAGGAGAAGTTGAAATTCCTCAACGAGCAGAAGATGATCCTCAGTGGACTGAAGGCAAACCACGATTCAGTTGAAGAATCCATTGAAACAAAACAGGACGAACTCTCAACCAACAAGAAATCATCTGACTCAATGGAGGAATCGCTAGACAAGGTGAAGTCAGAACTAGACACTCTGTCATCAATGTTCCAGTCAAAGGAAGGGAAATTGAAGAAGAGAGGCGACGAAATCGAAAGCATCACAAACGAGAGGTTCAAGATTAGGTCAGAGGTTGATTCAAAAGTCACCATAAAGAAGACGAAGATGGATTTCCTGCTGTCCCTACAAGCTAAGATGGAGGATGCATCCCAGCGGGTAGGAGAGATCAGCAAGACGATAGAGGAGAAGAAATACGAAATAATCGAAGACAAGAGATCACTTGAGGAAATAAAGAAGGAAATAAGTGTTCTAGAGAACCAACTGCACGAGATGGAACCGATCAATCTCAAGAGCATCAATGATTATGCAGAGGAGAAGGGAAGACTCGACGAATTGCTGGGCAAGAGGGAGCGCCTGGATGAGGAAATGAAGAAACTGGGCGAGCTCGAAGCAAAGCTCGAGGAACAAAAGAAGGTTGTATTCCTCGAAGTGTTCGAAGCGGTCAATAAGAACTTCATCTCAATCTATAAGGAACTCACGAACGGAGGAGACGGCTATCTCCTCCTTGAAAATATTACAAACCCATTCCAGGGTGGTCTAGTGATCAAGGCTTCATCCAAAGGTAAGAAGGTGGATAACCTTGCGTCCCTCAGTGGTGGGGAAAAGAGCATAGCTGCGCTGTCGTTGATTATAGCAATCCAGAACTACGATCCTTCTCCAATCTACTTCATGGATGAAGTGGACATGTTCCTGGATGGAGTCAATGCAGAGAACGTTGGAAGGCTGTTCCGTAGAAATTCTGAGAGCGCACAGATCATCGCAGTCACGCTAAGAAAAGCTACGATGAAATACGCCCACCAGATCATAGGTGTGACGTTCCAGGACAAGAACAGTACGGTGTTTATGAAGGAACTTGAGGCAGAGGAGGCGACTCCCGCATGACCACAGAACTTGTTTCCGAGATATTGGACAATAAAAAGGATCAAGCTGTGATTGAAAAGATCATGGAGGAAGAGATCTCTCCTGAAATAGAAAACAAGAGAGGAGAGGTGATCTTGAAGGTACTGGAGGTCGTCGACAAATACGGACTTGACCCGTGGAACATAGATCTCGACAAATTTACCACCATTTTCCTAAGTGAGATAAATCAATACTTCAGGGATTTCCCTGTGGCAGGAAAGATAGTCTACTTTGCCTGGATCAACATAAGGAACAAGAGTGAACTGCTGTTGCCGCAGCCGGAAGAACCACAAGAACTCCTCGATGAGCAGATAGAGACGGGAGAAGAGGAGCTTCCGATTCCGGATCTGGCGTTAGGCTATCTACCAGTAGAAAAACGAAACGTAACAATCGAAGACATACTTGACGCCATTAAGAACACTCCGCTGAGCTTGCTCAGAAACACGGTCAGGACAGCCAAGAAAATCATATTCCAGGAGACAGCGCATCCCGAAGACTTCCAGGTGATTATCGGTGAAATCTGGGGAAGGATGCTGCTCTCGAAAAAGGATCATTTCACAATGGAATCAATTGTGAAAAAATCGACCGACGATCTAATAAACGTATTCCAATCTTCACTCTTCCTCGCGTACTACAAGAGGATTGAGTTGAATCAAGAAGTACCATTCGGCAACATCTGGATTAAAATGTTAACGAAAGACAAGACAACATCCCCCGTACCTGAGATCAAGCTGGAGGAAGATGACTTCGCAGTTTAATCCAAGTTGAAAGTTAGAGAAAGTAGAGATAAAAGAAAACGGGATTTATGTATCATTAGCCGAAATCAGGTCTGGATCAGAAGTTTCTCCATGGTATAGGCATCCGAACCATCGTTATAGTAGGAAGGGAGGAGGTTGGATACGGTGTAACCATGATTCTTGTAGAAACTTATTGCTTCCATATTGTCCGTTCTGACCTCAAGTTTGACCTTGTTAGCCTTGACTTTCAGTGCCTCCTGCTCAAAGAGAGACATCAGACCCGTTCCGATTCCATTCTTCCTGAATGATGTGTCTACTGCAAGCATGAGAATTCTCGCTTCTTTCTCTACCGACAGTCCTCCACAAATGAATCCAGCGATCGTTTGGTCCGACATTCCCAAAATAAATGCCGAAGGCCACGACCTTTGGATGTCCAGAAAAACGAAGTCGTTGTACCTCTCAGTCAGATTATTCCTTGTGAGCTCAATTATAGAATTGAGCTCCGAAGGTTTGAACAATCTGAACTGGACAAACATGAGTTTCAGAATGTGTTGATTTCCCCTGCTACAAGCATCTTGGTTATTCTGTCCAGATTTGCCAGCCAGTCGTTCGCAACTCCTGTGAAATCCTTGGCGTATTTCTTGGCAGTCTGCTCGCTCGTGCCTATTATCTGCAGGTTTGCGACGTGTGGATCATCTATAGGTCTTCCAATCTGTGAAACTATTCTGACGTGAATCTCAGGAACCTCTCCTCCAGACTCCTTTATGCACTGCTCTGCAATCTTCATGGCAGCCAGATTGTAGAGTTTTCCAACGTGAGTTACCGGGTTCTTACCGGCAGCAGCTTCCATACTCATCGGCCTGTATGGGGTGATGAGCCCTGTGACCCTATTGCCTCTACCGACAGACCCATCATCTCCATTTTCCATGGATAGGCCTGTGACTGTTAGATAATACAGATTATCTTTAGGATTGTCCGCGGTATTTATCGCGACTTTCACCTCACGCTTTGCTTCTTTTTGGACGTGTTTCTCGACTAATTCTCTTGCCTTTTCTTTCTTGTCATTATAGTCCTCCCCATCCTTGATGTACTTTCCAACCATTGCAGCCGCAACAGTCAAGTTGATTGTGTCCTTCTTCCTGAACCCCATGACTTTTACGTCGTATCCGAGCGCAGGAATGGTTTTCTTTAGATCAGAATTGATGAAATTCTCTGCCTTCATTACCGTTTTCTCTAGCTCTGAGAGCGGAGCAAAACCTACTCCGAATGAGGTATCATTAGATAGAAGTTTGGTAGTGTCATACAATGATCGGAGGTCGACCGAACCGTGTCCGATCCTGCAATCTATCATAACGTCGCTCTCGATGTTGAGTGTATCAAATCTATTCTTCAAGTAGTCAGAAGCTGCCTTAATCGCAATACTCCTGTAAGGTATTCGTTTACCGTTTACGGTAGTGGTAGCCCTTCCCGACAATAATATGTAAACTGGATCAAGAATCATTCCACCGTTAAATTCTGGTTGGGATTGACCTCCAACCACTTCCACTTGATCTGTATTGTGATGCAGAATCCTACCATAGTTCTCTATGTAGTACTTAGATAGTGTTCTGCTAACCGCCTCAGCGATCCCATCAGATACGGAATCAGGATGACCGATTCCCTTTCGTTCAACTATTTCAACTTCTCTTTGCTCGACCATTGCCTGAGGCAAAGATTCGACGACAATGTTCCTTTGCATAACGGATTCCTCCATATTCGGTAAAATTTCTTCAATGATTAAAATCTTTGCGAAGTGAGCTTAAATACAAATCGATTCGAAAAACAGTTTAATAAGTTTAATCAATTCTGATTCTGTGGGAATTTTAAAAGAGAGAAATGCAGTTATTTCTGTTTCCAACAAGGAAGGTCTGGACAGAATTGGAAATTTTCTGATTTCTAACAATTTCAAAATTTTCGGTACCTCGGGTACGAAATCATTTCTCGAAAGTCATGGAGTGCAATGTGAAAGTGTTGAGAAAATAACGGGGAATCCGGAGATTCTAGGGGGAAGAGTTAAAACACTCTCTGCCTCCCTGTCTGCAGGTATTTTAGCCAAGGACCGTGACGACGCTGATTTGAAGAAATTCGGTTATATTCCAATCGATCTCATTTATGTCGAACTCTACGACTTCATAGGTGCATACCTAAATTCAAAGGAGGATCTTGTGGAATTCATTGACATAGGGGGCGTCACTCTGCTGAGGGGCGGGGCAAAGAATTTCCAGCGGGTTATAACAGTAGCTGGTAAATCAGCAATGGAACGAGTGATGTCAGAAATGAGGGACGGAGAAGTCTCTCTCGAACTCAGGAAATCACTCGCTGCGGATGTTTTCAGGATGACATCTGTTTATGACTACGCTATATCGCAGTGGTTGGATGGCAAGGGAGGTGCGTTCTCAATTGGCGGGATGGAGTTCACCAAGCTTCGATATGGGGAGAATCCCCATCAGGATGCTCATTCATACAATCTTTTTTTACCCTTCTTTGACATCCTGAAGGTAGGGAAAGAAGTAAGTTTTAATAACATCTTGGACGCATGGGGGGCGTGGGAACTGGCCTTGAGGCTTGGAAAGGGGTCCAGTACTGTCGTCAAACACACTGCGCCATGCGGTGCAGCAATTGGGGTTAATTCTATTAAACTAGCGTATGAAACAGATTCTATTTCTGCATACGGAGGAATTCTTGCATTTAATGGTGTCATTGATTTGAATCACGTTTCGTTCTTGAAAGACAAGTATCTGGAAGTGATTATAGCAACGGATTACGAAAGAGAAGCTTTCGAACAACTGGCTAAGAAGAAAAACCTGAGGCTTCTCAGAGGGAGAGAGGAAGTTTACACAATCCCAGACATCAGAAGTGTGGGAAACATCATTCTAGTGCAGGATTGGAACAGGAAATCTGAACTCCAGATGGAATCAAAGACTGGTTCTCCGACCGATGAGATTTTAGCGGACGTTAGATTCGGCTGGGAAGTTGTAAAATCTATAAAGAGCAACGCGATTGCAATCGTGAAAGATGGATGGCTCCTCTCGTCCGGCGGGGGACAGCCGAATCGAGTCGATTCAGTAAAGTTGGCACTCTCAAGAGCAAAGGATCTTGGCAGAATAGATGAATCGGCCACTCTGGTATCTGACGGTTTCTTCCCATTCGCTGATTCCGTAGAACTGATAAGGGAAAGTGGAATTACTAATGTTGCTGCACCCCTGGGTTCGATTAGGGACAGCGAAGTTCTAGAACACGCTCAGAAGAGCGGGATGAAATTCATTGGCATCAGAGAGAGGGCTTTCAGACACTAAGTTTAAGGGACGTACCTGTAGATACCAGTTTTGATCTCCATTATCTCGCCGTCATTCATGAGATTCCTGATCTCATCTTCCAGTTCTTCTTTGGGAATCTTCCCTTCGAATTTGTCTATAATTTCGTTAAGCGATATCTCCCTGAAATTCTTGATCTCCTTCAGTATGCTTTCCTTGTTCCCCTTGTTCACTCCAGCGAGGAAGGTGTCAACTTGATCTGTAAACTTCTCGATATCCACCGAACCCTTGCTTTCAAATCTCTTGAAAATTCCCAGGCCATTTTTCTCAGAATTCATAAGTGCAGCCAGTTCTTCTTTCTCTCTTACACCAGACGAAATTGCTCTCGATATCTTCTTGACTCTATCGCTCAGGAATTTGACAGACTTAGCTTCAAAATATTTTCTTTCAAGTTCGGATATTTTTGTGATGTTTTCAAGATAGAATCTCTTTGAAAACTGAGATTGAGAGTTGGAGATGGAAACTTTGCCTATTACCAGAACGTTGTCGTCTTCTCCGAGTTCCTCAAGGAGTTCTAGACTGTCAGAGTAGTATGAGCCTACATAAAGGGACAGGTCATTGAAACTGTCCTTGATTCGGATGATTGATCTCTCGTCCTCGTTCATTTTGCCTACGAACTTGCCAGAAACGAGAAACCTGCTGACCAAAACACCAAGCTCGGTGAGGCCGAAGGTCGTTCCATCTTCTCCAGACTCTTGATAAGATTCATCTATCCCCAGCAGCTCAGGAGTTGTCATCCTGAGTGCAGGTTCTCTCTGCTTCATCTAACGACCTCCATCATTTTTTGATATTGCTCCCCTAAAGCGCTATCGTCCAGCAGGCTCATTTCTTGAAATTCCATGTATGTTCCAGACGTTCCTTTAAAACCGTATATGACAAACTGCAGTGGTTTTAGGACTATTTTACCTTTCAACTCTTCCAGGATCTCAGTTTCCTTTCCTGCCTCGATTGCCTTCTTTATCTTATCTTTTCCACCAGCTACATAGTTTTCCAACACCTTTTGATATGCATAGACAAGTGGAGATGAAAAACCATCATCAACGATCATAGATAGTCTAAGTATTCTTTCAACTGGTGCTTCCGGGTGATTGGCACACTTTCCTTCCTTGACAACCCTCTGGCACACCGTGCATACAGTTACTGCCAGGTTCTTGTCTAATATTTTCAGTACAATTCCGTCACCCTTTACTGTTCCGTTCTGAGCGTTTGAGAGTCGTTCTAGGTTTTCAAAATCCCCAGTCTCTTTTGAGACAACATTAATCCTCGTACCCTTTCCTATCTGGAGATAGAGTTTTTCCTTGAATTGCTTTACGGAGGCTCCATTAATTTCTACGATTCCATCCGTTAGTGGAGTCCCCCAGCTTTGAACCGAAACGTTACCTGACTCGTCATTCAATATACCAGAGTACAGAGTAACTGAGTCCCTACCAACGTTTTCCTTGGACCTAACAGATCGCAGTGTCCCCTTGATGGTGACGTCGTACATATCCGGCTTAAGATCTCTAATCTTGAGGTTTTCACCCACTGCACTTTTCATGTTTGACTTCTCAAGAACGTTTACCTCCAGTTTGGAAGATACGGTAAGGTAGGGATGTTCGTTATAGCTTCCAACTGATGCATTTACCAGCAGGACTAAATCTCCCTTCGAAATCCTACTCGTGCCATCCGGAAACTCCGTGAACGGCAGTTTCCCTGTCTTATCTTCAAGGGTACCTACACACCTTATTTTCTTGTTCCCTTCTTTCTCATAGTCAATACACCTGATCGAACTTACAATCCCAAGCAGGTTGCCTTGGTATCCATCCCTAACGTCCTTAAGCTGGATTGCCTGGAAGAAAGAATTCATGTCCCCGGAGTACTTTCTGAGAAGTTCCAGAGCAAGTTTAATGGGAACTGCTGACCCAGATCCAATCTTGTTTTTGAACTCGGTAGTAGCTTCCTCGTTTTTCTGAACTGCATCACTGAATCTCTTCACATATTGATCTATAAAATCGCTGCCGGCCAAATCTCTTCTACCTCGCTTCTTTAATGTTTACTGGAAAAAAAAGTTATCCTATTGCCTTTTTTCGTTACTATGATTTTTTCATAGAAGTTTGGTCTTGTGACAATCTGATAAGCAGTGAGGATCTCGTTGGGGAAAAACAGGTACTTTTGAATATTCATTTTCATCCCGAATCCAGAAATTACCTTCCTTGGGTTATCGATGACGGTTGAAAGAATCTCCTCTGGTTTCAGTCGGTTGATATTTCTTTGATATCTATACAAGAACTCTACCTCCTCCATTATATTTGGTTCCGTTATGAAAGCATTATCTGTTCCTAGAAGAACGGTCAGCCCAGATCGAATGAGTCTCGCATAGTCCGGTCTTTTTCCGTGAAAAATATTGGACTTGGGGGTTATGCTGACTGGAATGTTGTGTTTTTTGATGAGCTTGATGTCGCTCTCCCTCATTTCTATACCATGAACAATAAAATTGGGGTCTAGCTCTGTCAGTTTGTTCACATCTTCCCTTTTATCTTCAGAGAAATGTATCGCGAATAATTTATTTCGCTCGTGGGCTTTTTGTGATAAATATCTGAGATATTCAAAATCGTAATCAGAAATTGCACTCATTCCAAATCCTGCCGATCGGTCTAGCAGCGGCAAGATTTCTGTTTTTTTGTTTGGCCTAGTAAGAAAGTAACCTTGAATATCGCTGGTCTTAGGGGCTAGCTCAAGTCCCTTTATACCTGATTCGCGAAAGTCAAAGAAGGCCTGGGTCCCAACATCATTCATAAATCTGATCGATTTTCCTATTGATCTCTTCACGGTGGAGGAAGCAGCATTTTCCAGTGCCCTGATCTTAAATCCATTCGGGCCAACTATCTCTCCAATGGTTCCTTCCGGTTCAGTACCGATGAAAGAATCCCCGAGGTGAGTATGAAAGTTCACAGGTGCCTCAATCAGAGTGCCTTCAAAATCTGCATTAGATGTACTGTCTACAAACTTATCCTCTAAAATGCTGAAGCTACCACTGCTCATCTTCCCTTTATTGAAAATAGCACCTCTGACAACTAGGTCTTTCACGATTTGCAATAACACAGACGGTTAAATATTTTTAATCCATTTGAATGGTACTTCGTGGAATTCCTCGATAATTTGGAAGGATTCAGGAGGACTCCAATAAGGGACACTATTGTGTCTGCTCTAGACTATTCCTTTCTCAAGAATTCACCCCAGGAGCGAGTGAGATCATTTCTGGAAAGAGAAAATTTAGCAGATTTTAAAGGAAAAATCCGCGTAGTTGGATTTGGAAAAGCAGGAAAAGGGATGTACGAAGGAGCTAGACAATTCTTTGGTTCTAGAATTTCAAGTGCAGTTATTATTGTCCCAGTGAAAGAGGGAGAACAGTTGACCTACCCTTTCTTACCTGGAAACCATCCCTTTCCCGGGACAGAATCGATAAGAAGCTCCAAGGTTCTAATAGATTCCCTGGCTGGAATGAATGAGGATGATCTCGTTTTGGTACTAGTCTCCGGTGGAGGTTCTGCTCTATTTGAGAATTTGAGACAAGGTGTTGAACTCGAAAAATACAATGAAATCATAGACTGTTTAATGAGGCACGGAGCGAATATTTCAGAGTTGAATTCAGTTCGCTATCTTTTCTCAATGACCAAGGGGGGATCCTTGCTAAACTTCACTTATCCTGCCAGGGTCCTCAGTCTAATAGTTTCTGACGTGCCAGGTGATTCTATTAATACGGTTTCATCAGGTCCAACTGGCGATCCTCCAAGCAGTTCTGCAATTGATTCTGCGGCTGCAAAGTACGGAGAGCAATGTGGAATTCACAAAGTTGACGTTCGGAATTCTAAAAAGGGGTACAAGGCTGAGAACCATATTGTTTTGAAAAATCAAGATTTCGTAAAGTCCATATTAGAAAATATTCAAGCGAGAGGGTTCCGAACGAAGAATATCGGCTCAGGGATCCAAGGTGACACAACTGTTGTCTCTGAACTGATTGTAAACGAGATGAGATCTAGTTATAACAGTGACGGGACACCATTGTACATTGCAGGAGGTGGAGAAACATCCACCAATTTTACACGCAACGGGATCGGTGGGCGCAATCTTGAGCTGGCATTAAAGGTGTTGTTACGGATGGAGAGGGAAGAAGTGTTCACATTCGGTAGCATAGGAACAGACGGGATTGATGGAACCAGTAAGGCCATGGGTGCTATCGTTGATAATAAGTCTCTAATGTACGTGGATGAGAATTTCATAAGAGAAAAGCTCTCCACGAGTGACAGTCTGGCCCCTCTTATTAGATCTAAAGATGTTCTATTAACTGGTCCAACTGGCAATAATGTATCAGATATTTTCATTGGTTACTATGCAGGTAAGGACTGAGAAATTTCAGTTAATTCTCTCTGCTGTATCTTGTGACTCCCCCAACCACCGTTTCCAACACCGCAACGCTCTTCAAATCTGAAGTCTTGAAAGGGTCCCTGTCAAGTATAACGAAATCCGCAAATTTTCCAACTTCTAGTGTTCCAAATTCGTCACACATCAGTAATGAAGCAGACCCGGCAGTATAGAGCTCTAGAGCGGTGGCGAGGTCCACCTTTTCATCCATTGAATATTTCAGTATCTCCCTCTTTTCCTTTTCCCCTCTGTTAACCGCAGCATCTATTGTGAACCAAGGATCGGGAATTGATACTGGTGAATCGGTGGATATTCCTAACTTTATTCCTCTTCTGTGGAGAGTTCCCAGAGGGTACGAATACCTGCTTCTTTCTTTCCCTAGGCGTTTGACTGCCCACCAATCGTCAATAACGAACGCAGGTTGAACCGAAACTCCTATCTCAAACTCAGCGAGCTTAGAGATTTGGTCTTCGCGTAGCACAGTGCAGTGTTCAATTCTCGGTTCAACAAGCTTCTTCCTCCCTGTCAATTCGACTGCCCGGATGACAGCATCTATCCCCCGATCACCGATTGCATGTACAGCAAATTGAACTCTCTTTCCTTCAAATCTTTCAAAAATCTTTTTTAACTTCCTTTCTTCCAGATAAAGAATACCCTTGTTGTTTGGATCGTCAGAATATGATTCATTCAGGGAGGCTGTCCCTGCCCCCAGTGCACCATCTGCGAACAGTTTGATTCCGTTGATTTGCAGGAAGGAATTCTCTCCCACTTTCTCTCGCAGTTCATCAACCCTTCCCATTGAATCCTCTCTCAAATATGCTATAACCCTTAGTCCTAGACTCTTTCCTTCTTTAGCAAAGAATTCAACCGACTCAGGCGAGCAGAATACGAAACCCACTGATGTGATCCCCAAGGAGAGCAGATAATGAGCAGCGCTTACTAGGTTTCTTTCAAGGCTTCCCGCAATTTCAAGTGCCTTCTCCTTGAAGAATCCTGAGGCCTCCTCCTTGACTACACCACTCAGGTCGCCAGCGGTTGATCGAGGAAAAATAGAATCTGGGAAAGTATTAGACCTCAATAACTCAAGCATTTTCGTGTTTATAACTCCCGCATGCTCGCAAAACCTCTCTAGGTAGACCGGGACTGAATTTTCCACCTGGTCCAGATCCCATCTGTTGGGCCACCTCCCCTCAGAAAATGCTTCCTGATCCCAACCAGTTCCTATGATAACGCGAATGTCCGGGTTCATGAGATGGTAATCTTGAACACGGTGTTTCATCTCTTCAATGGAGCTTATACCTCGGAGATTCAGGAAATTCAATGAACCACCCACATCATCAGGGTGTATATGGGAATCAACGAAACCTGGTCCTATTGCTTTTCCTTTTAAATTGACGATTGAAACAGCATTCTTTCCATAGAGTTTCATTGCTTCGTCCGAGCTGCCAACAAACTCAATCTTTTCGTCCTTTGTAACAATCGACTCGGCTACAGTTAGGGGAGCATATTTAGAATAAATACTTCCATTGTAGAATATCTTGATACCGCTCTTTTCTCCCATGGCAGAAAATCAAAAGGAAATGTAAAGATTTTTGGATTGAGATCACTGTTGACTCCTTTGTAAAATTTTATTTTACAAGATTTGATGGTCGGAGCAAATGTCAAAAGAAAAAATAGTGCTTTCATGGAGCGGCGGAAAGGACAGCTCATTTTCATTGCACACTCTAAGAATTCAAAATAAATACGATGTCCGTTATCTGCTAACTACAGTGACAAGGGATTATGGTAGGATCAGCATGCATGGTGTAAGGGAAAACTTGCTCCTGGAACAAGCAAGACGGGTGTCTATAGAATCTGATATTGCTTACATCTCGAAGGGGTCGAATAACGAAGAGTACGAGAAAGTCATATGTACTAAAATCGAGAAATACAAAAGGGAAGGAATATCGAGAGTTGCCTTTGGTGACTTGTTTCTGGAAGATATTAGGAAGTACAGGGAGGAAAAGATGTCCAACACTGGAGTCAAATGCATATTTCCCATCTGGGGTGAGAATACAACTAAGTTAGCCAACGATTTTATCAAGGCAGGATTCAAGGCCATAATCTGTACGGTGGACCCTAGAAAGTTAGGAAAGGAAAATGCAGGAAGAGAATTCGATGAAACGTTTCTTGGCTCGCTTCCCAGTGAGGTTGATCCGTGCGGGGAAAACGGGGAATTCCACACCTTCGTTTATGATGGTCCGATATTCAACCGATCAATACCCATCAGGAAGGGAGAGACCGTGTTGAGAGATAATTTCTACTTTACCGATATTATGTTAGAAGGATAAGGAAATAGTTTTGTTTAGCCTTGTTTTAAGTTATATAGGAACATATCAAAACACGAAGATGGTGACACAATGAGGAAGACCAAGATAATCGCGACGTTAGGGCCAGCATGCTCAGATAGCAAAATCCTTCAGAAAATGTTCAAGATTGGACTTTCAGCTGTTAGA
This sequence comes from Thermoplasmatales archaeon, assembly GCA_026127935.1. Taxonomy (GTDB): domain Archaea; phylum Thermoplasmatota; class Thermoplasmata; order Thermoplasmatales. The sequence goes on from JAJSLL010000014.1 coordinate 47,384, forward strand.
ATAAACACTGCTCACATCTCTCCTGGAGATGTGAAAAGGTCGAGACGAAGAGTAGACTCCATCAATGCTCTGGAGGGGACTCACGTTGGGTTGATTGTTGATCTAAAAGGTCCTGAACTGAGGACTGGGGAATTTAGAGGAGGGACCTTCACGGTTTCGAAGGGAAAGAGGTACAAATTGTCATCCAATTCCAAGGGTTCGGATATTAGTTTGAACAACGAGAGCGTCTTCAGGATGATTAAGGAAAACGACGTCGTCCTAATGAGCGATGGAATGGTGCAATTCAAGACAATTCAGAGTGATGGAAGTTCCGCGGTAGTTTTGGCCGGGAACAGTGGGACTCTGAGGGACAGGAGCAGGGTGAACATTCCGGGTCGGATTCTCGATCTGGGGACCGTCACCAACCGAGACAAGCTATTCATCGAAGAAGGTATAAAGGCGGGAGTGGAATTCTTCGCACTCTCTTTCGTGCAAAGTCGGAGTAACGTCCTCGAACTCCAAAAAATGGTTCTTGAAAGTGGTGGAAATTCGGAAATAGTATCTAAGATCGAGACGAAGAGTGGTCTGCAGAATATCAAGGAAATTGCTAGGTCTTCAGCGTTTGTCATGGTGGCGAGAGGTGATCTCGGTGTAGAATTGCCTCTGGAGGAAGTGAGTCTTGCTCAGAAGAAGATAATCTTTGAATCACACAACGAGGGGGTTCCAACCATAGTTGCCACCCAGATTCTTGAATCAATGGTCTACAACACATCGCCCACCAGGGCTGAAGTCTCAGACGTCACAAATGCCATCATGGACAATGTGGACGCCCTGATGCTTTCAGAGGAAACCGCGATTGGAAAGAATCCCATCGAGGCGGTAAAATATCTCACAGAAATTTCCGAGTATGTCGACTCCCGAGCATTGAAGTTCATGGAGCCTAGGTCATTTTACGGGAATAAGGTCGCATTCTCTATCTCCATGGCATCAAAGGTGGTTGCAACGGAGATTGACGCTGACGGAATCTTGGTATTCACTAAGTCCGGAAATACTGCAAGGATGATCTCTCAAATGAGGCCACAGGTTCCGATATATGCTACTGTGACTAACGAAAACTTGGCCAACAAACTGAATCTTCTGAGAGGTGTGATTCCGATAATTTTACCGACAAAATTTTCAAAATCAAACGATCTTCTTTCAGCTATCGAGTACTTCAATTCGATTAATTTCTTTTCAAGGAAAGCAAGACTTGTCGTTGTATCCGGAGCCCCTTACTTCTTGTTCGGTGGAACAAATGATGTTAGAATTGTTACAATGGGGAAATTCTTGGGGAGGGGTTACCCATCTGGGAAAAGCGTGGAAGGCCGCATTACCAACGAAATTGGAGGAAAGGGGGAGATTCTCATCGTAAATTCTGATGGTTCAGATTTCAGAGTACCAAAAAGAAAGTTCAAGGCGGTCATTTTTACCAACGGCATTTCAATTGAAATCCGAGAGATACTCATCGACTCCGGGACTACAGTACTCACTAATACCAGCCTAATAGCGAATCTTAAAGAAGGTCACGCTGTATCAATAGACGGAGAAACGGGAGTGATCACGGGCTAGACGTACCTTTGACCAATTTCTCATGAGATAATGAATTTCTTAAGCGAGAAACTCGAAACCACGCAATCGAAGACAAGCAGTCCATTATAGACTAAGTTAGAGCAAAAGATTGATTATCTAATTGTCATCTTACACTGAATTTCACAGCAATTTGAAGGGATGGCTTGAATGGATTCGACAGCAACTGATAGAACAAGGTGTGGATGGTCTTCAAACGATCCAGCAATGGTGCTATATCACGACAGAGAGTGGGGGGTCCCGGTACACGATGACAGAACCTTGTTCGAGTTCTTGGCACTGGAAGGAGCCCAGGCCGGACTGAGCTGGCTAACGATTCTCAAGAGAAGGAGTGCATACAGGAAGGCCTTTGACAACTTTGATTTTAAAAAGATAGCCAAGTACGACAAAAGCAAAATCGATAAGCTAGTTCAAGACCAATCGATAATCAGAAACAGGTTGAAGATAGAAGCGACAGTAGCAAACGCTAAGGCATTCATCGCAGTAAGAAAGGAATTTGGTTCTTTTGATAAATACATCTGGAAGTTCGTTGATGACAGACCAGTAAGGAACGGATGGGCCTCCCTGAAGTCGATTCCCGTCAAAACAGAAATTTCGGACAAACTGAGCAAGAATTTGATACGCAGGGGCTTTAAGTTTGTAGGTTCGACGATATGTTATGCTCATATGCAGGCAACTGGAATGGTGAATGATCATCTCGTGACCTGCTTCAGATACAATGAGGTCTAAGCCAAAGAATATACTGCCAAGATTTTCAGACAATAAATTAACAAAATCAAAAGGAAATGTAATAAAACAAGTGACCGATATCTCGGTCATGAGAAAGATACTGATGATTCCAGGGCCAATTGAATACGAAAACAATGTTCTGAATGCAATGTCTTTGCCGACTATGTCTCACTCTTCAAAGGAATTTGTCTCAATTTTTAGGAATTCGCTGCTGAACCTCTCCACGATATTCGGTGCTTCACCTAGCGACAGTTTACCTTTCATAATCTCGGGGTCTGGGACTCTTGGAATGGAATTGTCAACTGTGAATTTTATCAATAGGGATTCCAAAGTTCTAGTAGTCAACAATGGTTATTTCGGTGACCGCTTTGTTGACCTATTCTCAAGATTCACTGCAAGAGTTGATCAGCTTAAACCATCTCTGGGAGAAGCTGTCGACCCAAGAGTTGTCAAAGAGAAGATAGACACAAACGAGTATGAACTCATGACTGTTACTCACGTCGACACAAGCACCGGAGTCAGGAACGATGTCAAGAGGATCGCTGAAATAACAGGAAAGTCGGAAACGCTGCTTGTGGTAGATGCAGTGTGCGCAGCGGGAGGAGAATACCTGGATATGAAATGGGGAGTGGATGTAGCTTTCTCTGCATCCCAGAAAGCCTTGGGGGCACCCCCGGGTCTAGCAGTGGGAGTTGCAGGGAAGAGGGCAATCGAAAGAATGGAGAAAGTGCAGCCACTGTCTTTCTTCTCAGATCTAAGGAAGTGGAATTCAGTGTCCCGAGGAGTTCTTGAATCTAAAGGTGGTTACTTCGGAACTCCAAATACCAATCTAATTCTTGCACTCAGTATAAGTTTGACTAACATCTTGGAGGAAGGAATGGATGCTAGAATAAGGAGACACGAGAAAATGGCAAGAGCAATTAGAGCTGGCATCGGTGCACTCGGACTGGAATTCATCCCTAAGAAAGATTTTGCAAATACAGTATCGGCTATTTATCTGCCCGACGGAATTGACTCAAAGAAATTCCTAACAGATTCAGAGAATAATGGGGCAGTGTTTGCTTCAGGGTTGATCAAAGACATAGCTTCTTCTTACTTCAGAATAGGTCACATGGGTACAATATCCGCAACAGAGGTGATGTTGGCGATTGGAGCGATTGAGAGGGCTCTCAAATCCAATGGTTACAAGGTCAAGGCAGGAACTGGTCTTGGCGCTTCTCAGGAGTACTTGATAGAGAACAGTTAGAGCTCTTTATCTCGTCTCGTCAAGATATTTCTTGAGCTTAATTGATTCCATTAGTGCAGGAGTACCGCCCATGAGTAATGCTATGTAAGCCGCTTCATTCAATTCATCCTCGGTGACCCCATTCTCCTTTGCGATTCTTAAGTGATAGGCAACGCACCAATCGCACTTTTGAACGAGAGAGAGGGAAATAAAAATTAGTTCCTTATACTTCACTGGAATGTTGCCAGTTTTCATCACTTTCTCTATAAGATCCAAGTATGCTTTAGTTGGTTCTGGTATTGCGGTTGACAGATCCCCAAATAAGTGCTGTATTTCGGTTAATTTTTCCTTAAATTCCATGCAAAAATAAGAATCGGCTTGAATTGAAACTTTTTGTCTTGTCCTGTGCTAACTATATACCCTATATTGTAAATGACTCTATCGACCCAAAAAGTTCCCTTTCGAATTTCTTTATGAGTGCAGAGGCTTTCGGGTATACTTGATCGGTAATCTGAGAAACGCTCAGCACACGAATTTTAGTGACTTCTCCCACCTGAAAAATTATCATCTTGCATGGCACAAACAGGCCATTTAAGTCATCCTGTTCAATGATTTCTTTAGCAGCTGCTGGTTTGCATATCTCCAAGATGTGGTAATCCTTGAACTCAAAATTCAATGCGTTCTTCAAAATGTTCGTAACATTCACATCGGCAATTATGACAAAACCATCTTTTTTGATGTGTACAAGGAAGGAAGACATTACGTCTTCTAGATCCGCATTAAATTCTCTTGAGGCATAGAACATAATAAATTAATCCAAGTTTAGATAAGAATCTTTTGTAATGATGGACAGACAAGCGGATTTAGAGAAACGATCACACAATCAAACTCAGACAAGGAAAAGTAATCAAAAAACAAAATAAGATAAAATTCTGGAGCAATTTTAGCAAAGTTTACTGTCGTTTTTGCAACAAACTAGATATTACGCTGTGAGCGTGGGTCCATGTGGGTACATGAGATATAGCATTTGTGAGCCCAACTATATGAGCGGTCGCTACCGTCGTGCCCACGACTCCCGCTGCAATTGCCAGTCCCTTCGCTACTGCCAATCCTGTAACTGTCATACAGAAATGATTCGAACAGAGGTTTAAGGATTCTGGTACAAAACTCAAAAGATTCGAAAAGTGCACTAGTTGACTCAATCAATCGCAATATTCGAATAATTTAACCAGGTGAGACTCCTTTCTTTAAAGGCAACCGCTCCCTATTTGCAACAGTCTCTCCCGAATTCAATTATTCATTTATTTCATTTAGCAATTTGGAAAGAAAGTTTATATAACCAAGTCAAAATCTTAACCGAAAACCATGAAGGAGGGGAACTTAGACAAAGAATATTCCACTGGTAGGCGGGATCAGTTTGATTTGGACCTGACTACTTTTTGGGAAAGCGTAAAGGAAACAAAGTCAAGAGAGGACCTTATTAGAACCTTCAAAGATAAGATGTCTCTGATCATTTCTCGCCTTGCATTCGAAAGGGCAAAGATTCTGCAGATGGAAATCGAGTTGATAGACCAGTACTATCACGGAGATTAGTTCACGGCTCTTTTAGAAGTGCTTCGATCTCCTTAACTTTCTGTGCAACTAGTTTCCCCTTGTTGGTAAGGGTAATGATGTTCCGTTTGGGATAGGTTGAACTGTCGACTTTCTTCTGAATAAGTTTCAGATCCAACAAAAGGTTCACCGATCTCAGTAGTTGAATATTGGGGATATCTGTCTCTTTGAGTATCAAGGTGACATACGAAGGGCCCTTCATTAAATACATCAAAAGTCGCATTGCGCCAGACTGAGTTTCCAGCGCCTTGACCAAAGCCATGATTCATTATTAATTAAGCACTACATAACGAGTCATCTTTTCTTATAGATTACATAACCAATAATGTTAAAATAGTCCGATACGTTACATTGCACATAGGAGGGATATCATGGGTACGGTAATCCTTAGTTTTTCTGACAAGCCTCTGAGAAGACTGAAGAAGCTTCAATCTAAGAACCTGCTAAGTTTTAAAGCAGAAACTAAAGACTCTTTGGTTAAAAGAACTCGGAAAATAAAGAGAAAAAAGTAAAGTTTTTCTTGAGGGACCATATTTTTTCCTTTACAATGTATCCAAGTTAAGTGTTTCAGTTTCCTTTACAATTGCAGTCATTATCGGTATCTGACGACTTCACCATTTGGACAGCTCATTGTATTTGACCGATTATGAGTAGAAATCTGGATTATCTTGCATTATCATGCGTACTATTTGTTCTGGAGATTTTGAAGAAGTATCCAGATAATTTCTTGGTTTAGGTTTCAGGGAGGAGAACTCTTCCAGTAAAATCAGACATCGTTCTCCCATAGATTCTGCCCTTTCACTGTCTCTCTGTAACAAAGAACTCCTATCGGCAAGAAGTATGACGTACTTTGAGATGACATTTCTTCTTCCGATCGAATCTAGCAGAGACTTTACTTTGTTTGGGAAAACAACGGCATCAATGACGACATCAAGATCAAAATCTAAAAAATTCTTTGTGAGTTCAGCGATATTCTCCCAAGTCAAATTGTCTTGGTTCTCGTCTTTCCAAGGAGGTAAATGTCCCCCAACGATCATATGATGCACTTGGTCTCCGGAAATCAGCGCACTTCTGGGAAGCGCATTTGCTATCAATTTTGAAATTGTTGACTTTCCAACTGCCGGTGGACCAGAGATAATATAGATTGAACCCACGATGTAGATGATTGCCTGGGCTTTAATAACTTTCTTGGATGAGCCGGCTAACGTGATTGAATTGAACCTATGGGCGCACTGGGATTTGAACCCAGATCTGCGGGTATCTCTTAGGGTCATCGCTCCAGTTTATCATCAACATCAGATGACCCACATTTAATCAAACCCTAACTGGAGCCCGCTAGGATGCCTGACTACCCCATGCGCCCAGTTTAACTCCTAGATGC
>JAJSLL010000024.1 GCA_026127935.1 Thermoplasmatales archaeon
ATCAGATTGCTTCTTAAAGTTGCAAATCAACCTGATGTCATTTCCTTTGGAGGAGGACTTCCGAATCCGGAATCGTTCCCTATAGATGATATTAGGAGAATTTTTGAAGAACAACTCGCCAGAAATGGAAAGAAGATGCTTCAGTACGGCGCTACTGAAGGCCTGGATTCCCTTAACGTTGCTCTCGCTGCGAGATTGAAGGAGAAGGAGGGGATCAATTCGGAACCGACCGACATAATCCAAACAACAGGGTCCCAGGAAGCGCTCTACATGCTGGGGAAGGTCTTTGCGAATCCGGGAGAGTATGTTATCACAGAAGCTCCAACATATGTGGGAACGATATCTGCCCTCAAGGCGAGTGGGATCAAGATTGTTGGAGTAGAGATGGATCATTATGGAATGAGAATGGATGTTCTCAGGGAGAAACTTAAGAAATACCCGAATCCAAAATTCATCTACGTCATACCTAATTTCCAGAACCCAAGTGGGATCACATTGAGCTTCGAGAGAAGGAAGGAGCTTCTCGAGATAGCAAATGAGAGAGGATTGACAGTTATTGAAGATGACCCGTATGGTGCCCTCAGGTTCGCTGGGGCGCACGTTCCTACCCTGAAATCGATGGATAACGATGTGGTTTATCTCGGCACGTTCTCAAAGGTCCTTTCACCCGGAATCAGACTGGGATACGTGGTTGGACCACATGATGTGATTGAAAAACTCAACATCGCAAAACAGGCAGTGGACCTGGCGACCAGTTCTGTTTCCACTTACATTGCCCAGGCGTACGTTTCTGGCGGATATATGGACAAGCAGATCCCCAAGATAATTGATCTGTATCGCCAAAAGAGAGACTTGATGATCGAATCTTTCGTGAATTACTTCCCAGGTGACGTCGAATACACCAGACCGAATGGTGGCATGTTTCTCTGGGTCACCAGAAAAGGGGCAAATACCGACAAGATGTTTGAAGAAGCAGTAAAACAGAAAGTCCTATACGTGGTTGGATCAGCATTCTATCCTGACGAAGACAATCACGAATCGATGAGACTTAATTTCACATACAGTTCCAACGAAAACATAGTGGAAGGAGTGAAGAGGCTAGGCAAGCTTTTCGAAGTCACCGCAAGATGATAAACTCGAATTCTTGAAAGTGGATAAGATGGCTGAGGAATAACGGTTAAAAGAAGCCCTAGTGCCCAAAATATTCTCTGAGGCTTGAAGCCACTATGTCGGAAACGGTCATTTTTGAGAATGGCCCATCAACGGTATCAGTCGTGGAAATGCTGTCAACAAATCCTGCATACCGAGAAGTTCCCGAAACGAAGAGTCCGTGGACGCAGTACACATTGATCGCTTTCGCACCATTCTGCTTCAAAACCTTGGAAGATTCGAGAATTGTTCCGCCGGTCGAGATCATGTCATCGGTCAGTGCAACAACTTTCCCCTTCACGCTGAAACCTTCTGGAATGGTGATCTCAACCTTGGTGTCAGAGACTCTCTTCTTGTTCAGATAGATGGATTCTAGTCCTGCCACTTTGGATATATTTTCTCCCTCTTCTCTGAATCCGTCATCAGGGGAGATCACTACGTCGTTCCCGTCTTCCTTGACTCGTTCCCCTATGACTGACTCTGCACGGATCTCTTTTCCCTTGTTTCCAAGAAACGCCATTCCCTCCGGAGAGTGCATGTTAACCACAAATATCTTATCAAACCTTTCCAGGAAAAGTTCGGACAGAACTCTTGCACTGACCGCTTCATACTGTTGGAACATCGCGTCCTGCCTGGCGTATCCAAAGTAAGGGACGAGAAGAACCTTCTTCTTCGCTCCCGCATTTTGAGCTGCGTCGGCAGTGAGCAATATATCTATTATTCCTGAATCAGGGTACGTGCTACCAACCACGATTGCTTCGTTCAGCTGTTCTTCTATCCTGACATAGAGTTCGGTATCAGCAAATCGTCTATGATTTACCCTTGCAAGTGGTATTCCGAGAATTGACGAAATTTTAGATGAGAGTCCTTCTGAATTGCCTGTAGAAACTATCTTCACTGAACTCAATTTCGTCAGACTTTAAAACATTACTGCTCGTTCAGTTTCATCAGATCTTCTATCCTGAAATTGCACTTCTTTTCGAGAGAAGAATTCAGGCGCTTCAATCTGGGAACCTCTGAGGCCAGACCCTTTTTCTTATAGTCCTCTGCTATCTCTTCAATAGTCACCACCTTGTCACCCTTGAGAAGTGTATCGGAATTGCAAACTATCTTCTCTTCTATTGTCCGTGGGATGTAATCCTGATCAGGAAGCCTGAGTTTTTTTGCAGTGTTTTTCAACAACCCTGCTCCTACGTGGGTGCTGCAGAATCTAGCAATAGATTCGTCCATGTCTTCCCTCTTCAGAATTTTATACCCCTCCACTCCATGAAAGATGCTGTGTGTCACAGTTCTCCCAATGTCGTGAAGGAGCGCTCCTGCTTCTAGGAGCCTCGGGTCTGAATCGCATCCTTTTCCAGTTGCTAAGGCAACTTTGCTGCACATTATTGAGTGCCTTTTTAATCGATCATCCGCACCGTACTTATCTAGAAGAGCGAGACATTCTTCTCTTCCAGGTATCCTCAGAACTTTCTTTCCCTTCTCTTGGGGAATTATTTTCAATTCTCCCTTCAATCCCTTCTCTCTCCCAAGTTTATCTAGAAAAATAGACAGAGCGGAAACTTCAGAGTGGGGTTGGTTCTTCACCGCAATGTTGTAATCCGCCATTTCATAGATTGGTCTGGGTACCTTCTCCGATCCTACTATGACCATAATGTTCTCGATTTTCTTTATTTCATCTATCTTGTCTTCAATGGGAATGCCATACATCGTGAGGTGTACCTTCGTTCCCTTGAATTTCCTGATCGCTTCCGAGTAGTTTCCAAATTCAAGTTCGAAGTTTCCTCCGAATTTTTTGGAGACGTTATCAATTGTTCTCTTCAGTTTGTCATCGACCTTGTCGACTATGATCTTGTCCGCACCAAAAGCTCTAGACACCAGGGCGACGTGCGTCGTTATTCTCTTGTCTCTTTCCGGTCTGTGTCCTATCCTGAGGACCGTTATCAAGCTACTTTCTCCACCTTCATTCCCTTGATGGTGAGATGCTTGCTCCGTTTTATTATAGCCCTTACATACGTTGGAGACTCTTTCAATTTTTCCTGTATCTCTGCAATGTACTGGGTTCCGTCGTCGATCATTTTCGTTATCTTGTTGCAGTACGTTTCTATCTCGGAATCCTCTAGCGATGCAACGTAAATGACGTCTCCTGCCTCCTCAGTCGGCAGTAGGATGTTTATCTGTATGCTGGTGTAGTAATTGTGGAATACTTTCTTCGGACCCTCCGGAGTGTTGGACCACTGAGATTCCACAAATTTTATTTTTTCCATGTATCTCAAGGCCTCAACCGCCTTGGCCCCCAATTTATGTTTCACTTCGTCCTCAGTCATCCAGTTCTGGTTGAGAAGCTTCAATAACTCACTCTTTGTCTTGTCGTTCGAGATGGTGAAGATCGTTACTAAGTCGCCTACATCATTAACGACTTTAATTTTATTCATAGGCTTTCCCCTTATCTCCTCGTCACTTAAATACCTTCATTCTTCTTCAAATTCATTTCCCGCTTTAATGTTTTCAAGCTAGTCTCTCTTGATCGCTATCTGCTGAGCCAGAATGAAAGGCACTGCAACCCAAAGTATGGCTGAGATCAATAACAGAGCTGGAGTGACGCCAAAACTTGCGGGATTTATACTCTGTGATGAGCCTGCCCCGCCTAGGCCCCCGGACAAACTGTGAGTGATGAACAGCTGAAACAGGGATGCGTACCCTGCTGGATTTGCGTAGTCAAAGATGACCTGCAGCGTCAGATAGGTTGTTGATCCCGACGCAATCGAAAACACCGAAACAATAACATCGAATATAACGGTCCAGAATAGGCCAAAGATCATGAAAACCGCGATTAGTGCTCCCAGGAGGGCCCCAGGTGATTTCAATAGATGGGAAAAGAGATAGGCAATTGCAAGGAATGAAATTCCGATGATTGAATATGCCCATGACATATATAACACGAAAGACACAGGCATGAATAGGTGGAAATACCTGAACGATATCAGGTCGCTTACCAAGATTGCAGCCACAATTGAAGACGCAACCACCACAGAATTGGCGAGGAATCTGGAACGTATAGCGCCACCCTTTGTGATGGGCCTCTTTATGACCGTTTCAAGTACTCCCATAACTCTATCCTTGCCGTACGTGAAATATGCCATGAACACTGCCAGGAGCGGGATGAATATTACGAGGAGAGAACTCTCAATCGAGAAGAAGGCCGACTCTAGAGAGCTGACTGTTGTTGGCTTGTAAAGAGAGAGGGGTCCGATAGGGGACTTGAAGAAAACTGATGAAGAAACTCCGCTCTTGATGTACAGTCCATAAGTCTTGTTTATCGCTGCCGAACCGAGGGATGGAAATATGCTAAGGTGGGTAAAGGACGAGTATTCATGTTCCCAGATGTAACTGGTGCTCATAACCCCTGAAGTAACGGTCGCAAGGTTTACGTCGATTGTTGGTGCAGTGTGATTTCCTGCGGACCCGACATAGAACAGAAAAAACCCTAGACTTGAAGTGTTGCTAGGATCAGATATTCCTGTTACAACATTCAGACCTGAGAACTTCGTATTGACCACATTAATAGTCATGGAGGTATTGGTGCTCGTCTTCAAACCGAAGGATGATTTATAGGTATAATTCAGAGTTATATACACTGAAGTTGACCGATCTATCCTGTCCTGTGGTAGCACGGTAACATTAAATTCAAGGGTTCCCGGGTACATTTCTGTTCCTGGAAATCTCGTACCGTTCAGGAGTGCATTTGCTTTAACGTCACTCACCGGGTTTCCATTTTGATTGTAAAAATATGAGATTAGCGTGACCGTGTTTCCGGTGACATAGTACCCTGTCACTTCGTTAGTAGATCCAATCCTGGCGTTGTGAGACGTTGAGGAAACGCCACCCTCATAAGATATGAGGGCTGAAAGTCCTATGATTGCAACTATCAAAACTATAGAGAATCTGTTGGTAATAGACCTCTTTATTTCATAGAATACGGGTCTCATTACCTATCTACCCCAAAGATTGACCGGCTCGTAAACTGGTCGAAAAATTTGAATTCTAAATGATCTGAAGGAAGCCGATCTACCTTCAATCCGTATTCTTCCCTCCGTTAAGATTGCCGAATCAGGCTTCATTTAACGATTACCTTCTTGTCAATCTCCATCATCTTACTCACAGTTCTACTGCCCCTTTTTCCTTCTGTTCCTTCTCCTGACTATTAGTACAACGCCCACGATGATTAAAATCGCGATCAGTAACGTCGTGGTTAGTGCCGCTATTGCTCTTACAGGATTGTATTTCCTTATGGGTGGAGGGGTATGAATTACCGAAGTGTTTGAAGTCTGGAAAGCTATTGTATGGGATGTTATAGTTGAATTTACACTCTGGCCATAATAGTTTTGATACCCGACGATTATGGAAACTGAAGCAGACCCATTGCCGGCTCCAGAAGGTACCTTTAATGTAAGACTGAAGGGTGTTGGGGTGTTTGAATCTATTTCCCCAAGATAGGTAGTCCCTGAAGAAGATACGTTCTGCTGGACAAACTTAGCCTCTAAAGTCAGGTAGTACGCGGATCCGGCTCCTTCGTCCAGCAAAGTGCCGCTTACAGATATGCTAGTTCCAGAGGCATTCTCTGAAAAGCCCTGTACAACAAGCAACACTGGGGCAATTGCCAGGAATCCTGCAGAATTCGTTTTTGTCACAACAGTACCGGTACTGTTGTAGTAATCTATTACAACAGTAGCTGTGTAAGATCCCTGAGCGGTAGTTGGTGAGCTGCTTATGGTTACAGGGACGGTGAAACTATCTCCTGACCTGAGAGTAACTCCAGGGAAATATAGGGTAGAATTACCTGTGACCGTAAAACCAGAAGGAGCAGAAAAGTCAATCAGTGGAGAGTATATGGTTGAATTACCGATGTTAGTTATATTGAGAACTGCCGTTGAATTAAGGCCAAGCAGTACGTAAGGGGAAACAAATTTGACTATCAACGATGCGTTCTCCGAATTGCTCGTCTGTTGAGTATGGAATCCAACATTAATCTGCTCTGAAGACTGCACTCCTGACAGGGTAGTGAAAGACTCGGAGAAATCGATTGTTACCGCCCCAGATACCGAGCTAGAGACATAAATTGGCTCGGTCCACGTGAAAGAATGGCCTACCCCAAGGGAGGCAATCAACGGAAACTGCTCGAGGAAGCTCAGCTGTGACTGGGAGGAGGTCGCAGATTGTACATCCGAGAGGTTGCTATTTCCGTTGTTAGTGAAGGTGAAAGAAATATTGTTAGTTTTAACAGGATTCAGAAGGATGGTTGAAGGAGTAATGTTTATGGAAGTTAATGAAGGCTGTACCTGGAAACTGGAGTCATTGCTGGTGGACTCCTGACTTCCGTAAGGACTATCAAAGGAGGCCGTAAAATTCATTGAAACTGCACCAGATACCGTACTTGCGACGTAAACCTGTGCTGTGAAATTATATACTTCTTTTGAACCCAGTGAGTTAACAGTGGGAATAGATTTCATTAAGGTCAACTGCGACTGGGAACTGAAGGTTATTTTTAGATCTGTGACATTGCCGGTCCCCTGATTATCTATGGACATCTTCAGATAGTTTGTTTGCCCTGAAATTACAGCACCTGTGGAAGTTGTAATCTTGACGAAAGATGTTCCAAGATATGTGATGTTAAGATTGAACGTCTGGTTGGCACTGTACGCCCCTGTTCCTGAGTATGGCAAAGATGTCCAGTACTGAACCCGCAATGAAAAATTGTAGTAACCCTTGCTTGCATTATTCAATGCGTAAATGGGATAGGGCAGTTCAAAGTATCCAACCTGGATATTTGTCTTGGAAAGTTGCTCAGAAGAAACATTCCCCGCCCCATAAAACGCGTGGGGTAAGTTCAGGTTGAACTGAGCTAAACTGACTGTTCCTGCGTCGTCCATCCCTATCTGAAGTTGATAAGAATTTGCGCTACCTTGTTCCGACAACGTTGTATTCAAGACACTGAACGGATACCCATACTGAGGGGCTGATTGAGCATCGTTTTGCCCGCTAGAAATTGCCGGTATTCCAACACTCATAATCATTATTACAAGTATCAACACAACAACAGGCGCTCTAAGTCTTGACATTCCATTCTTCTTTTTCTCAAAATATTTCATTCTATCACTCCTTTAATTATTTTTATTCTTTTGAAACTGGTTGAATCAGGCCATTCCTCTTTTTGCTGATTCCCCTTAAAAGCTGTAGATTTCCATCGAATTCCACCGTTTAAATTGACTATTAAATACATCTCTATTCACCTATGACGTTGAAGAAATATTCTTCCAACGATTCCCCAGAGGGCTCAAATTTTCTTACCTTGTAACCGGCCTGCACCAATTCCCGAAGGATGTTAGGATAGTCCTTCTTATCGATCCTCACGGACATTAGAGAAATACCGTCGCTCGTATGTTTGACCTCGCCATACCTAGAGACTATTTCCAACGACTTGTCATCGAGATTGTCTATTTCAATTGCAATTCTTTCTCGGCCCAGCCCATTGAGCTCCTTCCTGTCGAGTATTTTGATTAACTTCCCATGATGGATTATGGCTATACGATCTGATAAAGCTTCTATCTCGCTCAATATGTGTGAGGAAAGGAGCACTGCTTTCCCCTTCTTCTTCTGATCCACTATCAGATTCCTGACGAATTGAACACCTTCCGGATCTAGGCCATTTAGGGTTTCATCGAACATCAGATTGTGGGGATCGCCAATGAGAGATTCTGCTAGGGAAAATCTCTTCTTCATTCCCTGTGAATATGTCCTCAGTTTCTTGCTCCTATGTGGCCAGAGCCCAACTTGCTTGAGTAGCTCATTTATGTGTTCTTCTTCTTGGTCTCTTGCCAGGCCATAATAACCAGCAAAGTATCTCAGTAGCGGAACGGCTTTTGCATTTAGTTCAAAATTGGGAAGTTCCGGTACCCACCCGATCCGCCTGGATGCATCTGTTTTCTTCTTTGTTATGCTCTCCCCGTCTATAAAAACGTCGCCCGACGTTGGCAGTGTCACACCCGCGACAATTCTGATAGTTGTAGATTTTCCGGCCCCATTCAATCCCACGAACCCTAGTATCTCCCCGTCTTTGACTTCAAGTGAAAGAGAGTCAACCGCTGCTCCATCTTTCGCAGAATAAATCTTTGTAAGGTTTTCTATTGTAATCATGAGGGATGAGCCCCATTCTTTTGCTTCTCCCTAATGGGATGCGTATATAAAACGATATCGATATCGATAATTGCACCAGAATATCAAGGTCACCCAGACACTGGACTCGCACGTGAATTTGAAAGTGAGGTAACAAAAAACTTTCTTATAAACAGAATACATTTAGAGACATGGACTTTGTTTCTCAATACAAAGGTCGGGTCGATCAGGCACTTGAAAAGTTCTTCTCGTATAAGATGGCTGGAAAGAGAGGAATAGAAAAGGAAGCAATTTCCAAACTAAGAGAATTCACAATGAGAGGAGGGAAGAGGATAAGACCTCTCTTTATGATTCTGGGGTATTGGTTAAATTCGGACATCGACGATAAGATAGTAAGTGCGTCTGTATCCCTCGAACTCATGCAATCTTACCTCCTAATTCACGATGATATTATAGATCAGAGTGAGGTAAGAAGAGGAGGACCGGCGTTTCATAAAATGTTCGGGTATGCGGATAGAGTGAGTGAGGGAGTCTCAATAGTGTGTGCAGATTTGTCAGATGCTTTTTCACACGAAGCTCTCCTTGAAGTTGATTTCGTCCCCGATCGACTGAACAGCGCCATGAGACTAATGTCAGAGATAGTGGAGCAAACCGGAGTCGGACAGCTCATGGATATAACACTCTCTTTGGGAAATGACATGTCACTCGACGACGTAACGGCTATCCACAAGTACAAGACTGCCCAATACACGGTGAACGGTCCGATGAAAATGGGAGCCACTTTGTCAGGTTACCGCGATCCTGAGAAAATAGACGAATACGGAATTCCACTTGGAATTGCCTTCCAGATCCAAGACGACATCTTGGGAATGTTTGGGAACGAAAAAGAATTGGGGAAATCAGTGGTGAGTGATTTTGAAGAGGGAAAGAAAACACACCTCATACTCTACACTTATGAAATGGCCAAGAGAGGGGACGTAGAGTTCATCAAGGACAGGCTTGGCAAGAAAGGAATATCCGGCTCAGATTTCCAGAGAGTGAAAGATATCATTGAAAATTCAGGAGCACTTGATAAAACGAGAGAGCTGGCCAATTCATACTACGAACACGCCGTCTCTTCGATAAATGGCTTGACCGATTCGCCGACCAAGAGAAGTCAGTTGAGAGCGATGGCAGATTTGATGGTCAGAAGAGTCAGCTGACCTCTCTTACGAATTTCCTTCCGCCACCGATTGGCATGGTTGCGTCCATGCCCATCTTTGCAGTTATGAAGTCTTCGCCACTGCTTGGGTCCAGAGAAGAACCTCTCTCTTTCTTGATCAATAGCCCTTTGTCGGCCTGAAATCTGGTCGCAAGGGCCCATTCAACGTCTTCATCGCGGTAGATGTCTATGTCCTCATCTACTACTATTACCCTCTTCATGCTTTTGTGCCCCCTGAATGAGGCTTCCACGGTCTTTGCGAAATCGTCCTTACTGGTCTTCTTAATCTTGACGATTCCGTGCAACCAGCTAGCGCCCCCTTCACTTAACCTAACATCTTTTACATTCACACCTTCTCCCCTGATCTCCTTGAAGATGGTTGGTTCTCGTGGAAGCCCCATAAGGTTGAAGTGTTCCATGGTGGCTGGGACCAGCGCGTGGTATATCGGGTCTTTGACACACTCGACTGAATCGAATAGAATCTGCGGTTGGTCATTCTGGATGTCGTAAGTTCCGGTTACATCTTTGAACGGTCCCTCCTTCTTCGCTTTGCCTGTTAAGATTGCGTTGATAACGTAATCTGAATTAGACGGAACGAGTAGCCCGAATTTTGACCGTGAAAATTCCATCTCCTTTCCTTTCGACTTCCTGAAAAGAGATGCTGCAATCATTGATTCGTCCTGTTCAAATGGAACAGAGGTTGCCGAAGCTAGAAGAAATTCAAGGGGTGAACCAATGACAATGGAGACTTTCATTTCTTCCCCGTGTGAGACTGCATCTTTGTACATCTTTAGCAGGTCCCTTGGAACTAACCTTGCGTATCCTCCTCTCTCGCTCTCGACAAAGACTCTATGAATGGAAAGATTCCTCTTGCCATTCCTTTTTGCTACAAATATGCCGGAAGTTATATAGTAGCCTGCGTCACCGGGATAATGCCAGCACACCGGGACGTCTTTCATGTCTGCTTTTGACTTGAAGAGTTTTTCTCCCTCCTTTAGATTCACGTTCTCGGAGAGGGATGATTCGTAGTTTAGCAGGAACTGGTCTCTAGTCATTTTCAGTTCCCTGTATATCCTCTCTCTGTCTGCCCAGAGGTTGAGAACCGCTTTCTTGCCTCCAAGGTCCTCCAGCAAGATTGGCTTCTTGCCGTGTCTCTTAACCAACTCTGTGATCTCAAGCTTTCTGGATACGCTATCCCTTATCCGTACGAATTCGTTGTTGACGTAAGTTTCTAGCAATGTCCCTCCCCCCTGCACTTCAAGTGGAAACTCATGGAGTGACCCTCGTCCTGTCCCTGGGGAAAAGTGTGGTTTCCCTTATGTTGACGATATCGAGTAACACCATGGTGAGCCTTTCAAGCCCTATAGCCCAGCCCGCGTGAGGAGGCATGCCGTACTTGAAGGTGTTGACATAGAAACTGAAGGAATCTGGATTCAGGCCCTTGCTCCTCAGGTTGTTGATCAATACTTCTGGGGAATGGACCCTTTGGGCACCGCTGGTTATTTCAAGCTCTCCGAATTGGAGATCGAATCCTCTCGAATATTTTTCATCGTAAGGCTGCACATAAAATGGCTTCAACTCCCTTGGCCACCTTGTGATGAAATAAAACTCTTTTATCCCTCCACCAACAGTTTTAAGGACTTGTGTTGATAGATCCTCTCCGTCATTCATTGCTATTCCTTTTTGATTTGCCATCCGTACGTATTCGCTGTATGTTATCCTCTTGAATTTATAATCCAAGTTTGGCCTCGGAACGCCTAGTATTTCCAGCTCCCTTTCATTTCTATCTGCAACAGCTTTGTAAGCAGTTTTAACGACATTTTCGAGTACATCCATCACGCCTTCATCACTCACGAAACTCATCTCCATATCTATGGAGGTGAATTCATTGATGTGTCTAGGAGTGTTGTGCTCCTCTGCTCTGAACGCCGGAGCAACCTCGAAGACTTTGTCGAACCCTGCAGACATCATCATTTCCTTATACAGTTGCGGACTCTGACTCAGATAAGCATTCTTCTCGAAATACTTGACCGGAAATAGCTCGGTCCCACCCTCCGTTGCTGCTGCTACTATCTTCGGCGAGTGGATCTCTATGAATCCGCTGTTGACGAAAAAATTCCTTATGGAATTTGAGATGGTACTCTGTATCTTAAAGATCGATAGTTTTTCAGGTCTTCTGAGATCTAGAAATCTGTTCTCAAGCCTGGTCTCAATGTCAGATTCAATCTTATCCACAACACCCAAGGGGAGAGGCGTTTCAGCTCTGTTGAGAATATCGAGATGCTTAATTTGGACTTCATAACCAATCTTAGCTTGACTCTTAACCGCCTGCCCAGTCATCGACAACACGGATTCTCGCGGCAATGCTTTTAAGGTTTCGAAGAGTTCTTCATTACCTTTCTTTAAGAGGACTCCCTGTACGGTTCCAGAGACATCCCTCAGTTCGATGAATAGTACTGTGCTCATTATCCTGATGTTCTGAGTCCATCCAGAAATCTCTACCTCTGTGTCAATATGATTCTTTACTTCCCCAATCAATATCCTCATGCTGAACGTTGATTATCTCTTCGGATATAATGATAATCGGACGATAAGGAATAGATATTTAGAACTGATATCCTAGCAATGGAAATTGGTGTCCTGGACATTCAAGGCGATGTAGCTGAGCACATTAGCATACTTGAAAATCTGGGAGCTAAAGCTAGGAAGGTTAGGAGGACATCTGACCTTGTTGGGCTTTCAGGGATCGTAGTGCCTGGAGGAGAGAGTACCGTTATAGGGAGCATAATGGGACAGAGGGGCATTTCAAACAAGATAGTTGAGTCAAATCTTCCTGTTATGGGTACATGTGCAGGGCTGATCTTGATGTCAAAGAGCGTTGAAGGAAAACCAGGGCCAATCCCAATACTAAACATTGAAGTGAAGAGAAACGGCTATGGAAGCCAGAGGGAGAGTTTCGAAACTGATTTAGAGATAAAGGGAATTGGCAAGTTCAGGGGGGTCTTTATACGGGCACCTTTGGTCACCAGAGTCCATGGCGGTGAAGTCCTCGCAAGCTTTGAAAATAATGCAGTAATGATCTCAGATGGAAGGAATTTGGGTCTTTCATTCCATCCTGAAATTTACGGGAACGGAAAGATACATAACTACTTCATTAGCAGGCTTTAAGGACTAAACCATTCTCGGTTTTTTAAGAATGCCTTTGCCCTCTATGTTCCTTGTCTGAATCGTTATTTCAGAATCTATCTCAACCCCGGGATTCACATATCCCAGTCCTATACCTCTAGATAATGTGGGAGAGAATGACCCGGATGTCAAAGTTCCAATCACCTCATTGCCCTTCTTGAGAATTGAACCGATTCTTGGAACTATCCTATCTGAAGCTACGACTCCTCTGAACCTTTCTTTTATGTTTCCTTTTTTCTCAAGTAGTTTCTTCTTTCCAATGAAATCGTGGTCCCATCCTATGATCCACGAAACACCTGCCTCGATTGGATTCCGGTCTTCGTTGAAATCCTGACCCGATAGAAGGAATCCTTTCTCCATTCGAAGTGTATCCCTTGCTCCAAGTCCGATAGGTTTGACCAGTGGATTGCTCAGGATCTCTCTCCAAAGTCCCACTGCATACTTGTTCGGAACCACGAACTCAAACCCATCTTCTCCCGTGTATCCAGTTCTTCCTACGACAGTGGCACTCTCGAGTCCCTTCTCGGGATACTTCTCAGAGGCACCCATGAAAGCGAAATGTTCCAGTCTGTTTGCTTCTGGGAATACACCTTTCATCACCTCGGATGCCATCGGACCCTGAAGTGCGAGGCAAGACATCCTCTCAGAAAGGTTGTTGATCCTGACATCGTACGATTTCCTGTTTGATATTATCCAGTTGTGGATTTTTTCGATTGTTGCTGCATTCGGAACTACTAGATACTTGTCTTCTGCTTCCTTATAGATTATGGTATCGTCGATCATGTTTGCTTCTGGGGTAAGGTAAGCAGAATAGATCGCTTTCCCTGTGGGTTCCTTTGAAACGTCTGTAGGGAAGAGATAGGTCATTAATTCTTGTGCATCCCTCCCCTCTATAGTTATATCTCCCATATGCGAAACATCGAACAATCCAACCTTTGATCTCACTTGTTTGTGTTCTTCAATTATCCCTGAGAACTGAATTGGCATGTCCCAGCCATGGAAATCTACCATTTTCGCATTCATTTTAACTATTTCATTGTAAAGAGGAGTCCTCATCCTCTCGTTATCCCTCTGGGTGTATTAACATTCGCGTTCCACTGGAAATTCGGGGGGCTGGGGCATAGTTAAAGTATTTCTAAGGGATGCTAATCCTCTTGAGAAATCAAGCCGCGATAACTCAGCTGGGAGAGTGCAAGCCTGAAGAGCTTGAAGTCGCCGGTTCGATCCCGGCTCGCGGCATTTTCCTCTTCTAAAACAGATTGAAAACGAAGTTTGGATCAGTTTATTGTTAATATCCAATATTCTGGTAAGAATTTTTTACTCTTAATAAGGGCGTAATGCCAGAGATAGCTCAACTCGGAATTGTCATGTATCAGGCAAGGATTTACTCCGCACTGATTGCATTAGGACATTCCGTTGTTACAGAAATCAGCGGCGTCTCGTCAGCACCTAAGACAAAAGTATACGATTTCTTAAAAAGATAAGTATTAATGGTGTCGTCGATTTTCAACTAGGCAGACTCCTGATTCTGCAAAATCCCCTCTCAACGAAAGAGATGAGATCGGATAAATGAGGAATTCGGAATTAGGTGCTGATGAATCCTACAAAGGATTGAGGATCAATTTATGAACGATAGGTTTGCAAGGTTCCCTCATGCCTCTAAAATGTTCGCTAATAGTCTTTCAGTGGCGTCAATGAAAAAGCCCTAAATATGGGAGATTGTCTCCATAAAATAACTCAAAGGACCAGGCTCTACTCTACTTCCCTGTATATGTTGGGCGGAATATCGTCTGAAATAACATCTTCCACGCTTTCTAGTTTTGGCAGAATTTCGTCCAAATTCTCTTCTTCAAAATGGGCATACTTGACTCTACCCACTGACATCCTGTATGAGCCGGGGCACATCATGCCTTCCTTCACCACAACTGCGTCTGGTTGCAATTTGAGGATGGCGGCCATCGTGATTTCTTTTCC
>JAJSLL010000025.1 GCA_026127935.1 Thermoplasmatales archaeon
GTGTCTGTAGAATTCTATGGTTGATTGAGTGATTTTTCGGTTGACATCGGATGAGAACAAATTCCTGAATGCTGCGGCGCTCTTGGCAGTATTGCCCTGACAATAAGCTGGCTTCTTATCAAGAATTGCGATCTTAAGGTTTCCATTCATTTTCTTAATGTGGTAGGCTGATGCCAAGCCCGTTATTCCAGCGCCTACGACGATTACATCGAATCTGTTCATGACTCATCTCTCTAGCATTAGGGCCATATCATTGAGTTCACAAGTTGTTTAACCATCTTCTTTGCTGAGGTCACATTTGATCTTAGACCTTCAGAAAGTGCCTCTCCAACCAAGTCCATCTGTTTCGGATTCAGTCCCCTCATTGTTATCTCGTTGACCCCTACCCTCCCCACGCTATCAACAAGAATGTTCGAGGTTTCCAATCGTCTAGATATCCTGGGAGAGTTCTCATAATCAAGCAAGAACATAGCGCTTTCAGACACTTCCGGCATGTTTGCTAGCTTTACTTTTCTCTCAATGAGGGCCGAGACTAATGCGCTCCTGTTGTCAAGACATCGCTTTCCATAATTGCTCTTAGAAAGATATTCGAGAGAAATTCCGAGAGCTGCAATTCTCGAGAGATGAAAATTGTCGTAGTAATTCCAGATTGGATTGCCCTTGACTGCTCTTTCCACTCTCTTCCTCCCGACTATGAGCCCGCCTTGGGGGCCCGGAAAATTCTTGTGGGTACTTCCGTAAATCACATCCGCTTCTCTGAAGCCATTCTGGAATGTTCCAGTAGCCAATAGACCAAGTGCGTGTGAAGCATCATACAGGATGAACGATTCTGGAAAAATTTCCTTGACTCTTTTCATGTCGTAGGGGTGAAGAAAGAGGCTTGCTCCAAGTATGACTGCCCTGTAATTTCCTCGAATTTTTGAAAGCTTCTCATAATCAATCTTCCACCCCTTCATCGGTATCTCCTTACCCTCAATTCCCATCAACGAAGGCAAGAAGGGAGGAGTATAACCATCATAACCTCCCTTTGACATCGGGATGTAAAGGAACCTGTCTCCCTTCTTGAGGAGACTCCCCAAAACTTGCATGGCTGCCAGATGGCCAGCAATCGGTCGAACATCAGCAAAGTCCGTTCTGAACGCTTTCATCGCTAGTCGTTCCACTTCTTCTACTAGTGCCTCCGAATGCTTCGTACCTGCGTAGGCATTGTGTATCTTCTGTTCCCTGTAACTGGAATCAATTACGAGTGAATACCGCTGTTCAAAGTCAGAAGATAAGGCTTTCAGTGCTTTCCTAGGAATGGTGTTTTCTGAAGGTTGAAGTGCAAGAACACTCTTCCTGAAGTTTTCCTGCTTCAAAATTATCTCGGAAACCCCAGCCATGATTCGTAATGCTAACCAATATTAGTTCTTTTTTACCTTCATATCTAGGACGACGTGGTCGTATGAAGGAGAATAACTCTTTACCTTCCTAACCTTGACTTCCACGACGTTCTTCTGAGCCTCATATCTTTCCTTCACAGTTTCCATCTCTCCTCTGTTGATCAATTGATGCAGGTGTATGGTTCCTTCTCTCTTCAGGTACAACATTGCATTCTTAAGATATTTGAAAGACTCGAAGTGTCCCATCAATATTCTGTCAGCGAAATCTTTCATATGAAGCTCTGCGGAATCTCCCAGCATCGGTACGAGATTCTTTGTGTCATTAAGTTTCATGTTCATTATCAGGTAGTGGAACGAATAGGGATTAATCTCACACGAGTATATCTTCTTCACTCTGAAAGAAAGAGGCACAGAGAAGTAACCGATGCCTGCAAACATATCCAGCACCGTTTCATTTTCATTAACTATTCCAGACAACAGGTGCCTCTCCTTCTTATTGCCCTTCGAAAACATGACTTTCTGCGGGTCCATTGTGTAAAAGATGCCGTCTTCCCTCTGTACAACTTCAGTATGTATGCCAGAGATCATTTTGACGACGGGTGTCCTTTGAACATTTTGTATTCCGGTGTATTTATACACGGACCAAAGTTTGAATGAGGATTGCATCAAATGACCGAATGATTTGTCATCCTTGCTGAAAGAATCCTCTTCCCTGATGACCATCGCCTTACCGATTATCTCGTAATTCTGGTGAAACCTTTCTCTTGAAATACCGAGTTTTCGGGATACAATATTTATTGCGTCATTTCTCATGATTTTCCCATCGTGCCATGTACATCCAAGTGATTGCCCCGAGGATTGGTGCAATGACCGAAAGAAGAAACATGTTCGAAAGTCCATATCGAAGGTTGAGAGATGCAACTATGACAGGGGCCGTGATCCCTCCTATGTTCCCCCAGAAATTCATCCATCCGCCAATAAAAGAAGAGCTCTTCTCGCCGCCCAGTCTAGTGGAGAGACGCCAGGATGCAAGCAGTATCGGATCAAGGAAGAAGAGGGAGACAATTACGAACGCGAGAAAGGTAAACGGGCTCCTAGAAAGGGCCATCCCGATGAGCGTTATTGCAATAATGGTGTATGCAATTTCAGATATCAGCGCATCTCTGTTTATTCTATCCATGTAAAGCCCAAACACTACAGAACCAATTGCCATCGTTATCCAGGGAAGAGGTCCAAACAACAGATTATTCGATTCAATTGCGAACCTTTCCTTGAGGAAATATGGGTACCAGGTGAACATCACGTAGAAGAAGTAATCGTAGATGAAGAATGAGAATCCGAACAGGATGTACCTCTTTCCCAAGAGTGAGGACCACCTGACTTTCTCAGGAGACCCAGCGTAACCAATCCTCATGAGCAACAAAACGGTGCCAGCCGCTATCCCAATGAGGCCGAAGACCATGAATGGTAGGCTTGGGCCGACCCCAGTATAGTAGAGTCCCAGCGTTGCAAATGGAATGATGGCGGGAGACAGATCAGAAACTGCAGACACAACTCCCGATGCCTTTCCATATTCTCTGTCGCTGTAAAATAGTCTCGTCAGATATATTATCGATGGGAAAACAGGACCCTGTGCCAATCCCATGAAAAATGCTATTGTGACCGCAGCGGTGAAAGATTTTGTCAGGGGTAGAATCAAAAAAAGAAATGACCAGGAAATCAATGAAATACCAATGATTTTGGACGGGCCGAACCTATGGGCATAGCTCCCCCCGGGAAGCTGAAAAATAGTATAACCGATGTAGAAGGAAGAGAATAGAATTGAAAAGATAACTGTGGAGGTAAGGTGGTAATTACCCATCAGTTGATCGTATAGGGTGGACATTACATATCTGTCACCAAGAGCTAGAAAACCCGCGAGGGCTCCTAACGCTACAGCACTTACCTTACCATTCATATTATGCCATTTTCTTTTAATTTCTCTGGTAGATACGTATCGGTGACAAAGTCCAGACCATACTTTGCGAGTGCTTGTTGCTCCGCTTTCTTTCCTAGCTTAAGCATCGTTTCAATCTCCCCTTTCCAGAAGGGTATGTTGAACCTGGGGTCCTCTAGCTCTGCGTGAAGTGCTTCGGTGTCCTTGTCCGTCAACTTGTCGGTTGGCAGATCATAATTCACGATGTCACTGGCCGTGATTCCTATGAATTCAGAAGTAGGAGTGGCAAGAATGTCAGAGATATGGGCGGTCTTTATGGCCCCATAGGCCACAGAGGCAAAAATCCTGAAACTCCACGGGTCCCCATCCGTGAAGACCACGATGGGCAGGCCAAGTTCCTTGTTCAATCTGTTTAGGAGTCTCTTGGTTGATCTGGAAGGTTGCCCCTTCATGTGAACTAGGAGTGAACGCATCTTTTCATCGAACCTGTTTTCCACAAGCCTATCAAACATACCTCCAGTCTCTATCGCGAGTACAAAATCAACATCGCTTGAAACGAGGCTTACCTTCTCCTTTTCGACGTTGTATGGAATAGTGTAACCACCGTCCCCCACGTCGTCTCTGCAGTTAATTTTCTTCTTCTCTCCCTTTCTGTTCAATTCCGTGAGTGTGAGATTTCCGATAACAGAAGCTCCACTTTCCTCTGGCCTGAGTCTCATCTCCTCTCTTAGATAATTTGTCATCACTTCAAGGTCTTCCACCATCAGATCAGATTCGTCCTGGCTCTCAAATTTCCCTAGGTTCCATCCCTCAGAAATGTAGTACATCTCCCTCAGAGTTGAGGTCTTCAGCCCCTGTGTCATCTCATCAACAAAATCAATGATATGCAACATTTTGAGTATCCCCTTGGCTGAGCTCGCCTTTGATGCATACCTCTTGACCGTGTTGTTCCCATACTTCCACACTGAAGTCTTTGGGTCGAAAAGGATGTTCTCCTTGTTTCTCGACTTCAACTCGACTTTGGGTATCTGTCCGTTTTCCATCTCCTGGTAAATCTGCTTTACAATCGTTTCCAACTTTTCATTCATCGTTAAACACCTTCGGGAGTGAGTATGCCCCAAGGAGAATTGGTTCAGGCAGGTCCACATAGATCTCCGTGGAACTAATTATCTCCTTCGAGAAATTGAGCTTGACCTTCTGGAAGGGCTTGAGGTTCTTTACACTCTCTGTGAATCGCTCCTCTCCCTTCAAGACTACTTTGAAACTATGTGTCTTCTCGGTGTAATTTTCAGCAAACAGTTCTCCATTGATTTCTCTAAACGCTACCACGCCCATCACCTTTGATATGATGGGGGTGATATCCGGGGGTTCAAGCTTTAGGATCTTCCCGCTCTTTTGGGCAATCTGAGGCAGGATGAGCTCAATGAGTGCAAACTTTTCCTCTACCTGCCCTTTGTGCGCTTCCTTCTTTCTCATCGTCTTAATCTGCCTAGCAACACCCTTCAACATTATGTCCAGGGCATCCATTATTTCCGGAACGGCAGCAATGGCCTCCTTGGCTTCTGAAGTGAAAGGTATCTTGGTGCTTGCAAGGTGCACTGCAACTATCAAAGGTCCCACCGGAATCTGGTCCTTCACAGGTTGTGAAAAGCCGTACTGGTTCCACGCAAGCGAAGATATCGCCCTAGTGATTGCACAGCTGCCGGACTGATAAAGTAAAGGCACTCTATTTGCAAACCTTAAGATCTTAATTGGGTCTTCCTTTGGCAGATCTCCTCCATAAATTGCAATCGCTTCCACAAGAAATGGATGACCAGAAAAGACAAAGGGGCCCTTAATGACAGGCTGTGAAAAATATGCGGGATGGTACTCCCTGAATGAATTAATAGCACTCTTGAAAAGTCCTTCTGATCCTATGGGAGAGAGACAGTCCTTCTTTGGTTCCATGAACTCTGTTTCTTTTATTGTTTTCATCAATTCTTCGAAGTCGTCCCTCGAAAGTTTGTTAATTTTCTTCCCGTTCAATTTGCTTTTTTCCACTATCGTTTTCGCAACCTGCTTTGTTACCCTGGAGAATTTGTCTTCCAAGACTCCTTCTATCGTCTCCCTCTCATTGTCCTTTAAAATAGAGATCAACTCTCCAAGCTCAACTCCGTGAGGATGAGGCTTGACGGCGATAGGAACCGGCGGAGGCTCGGAAATGCTCCTCATTATATCAATGGATTTGTCGGGCAAGATCAGGTGGAAGGTGGAATGTGGATTGGCAATCGCAGTTTCTCTGATGTATTCCTCAATGGATTGTTTTCCGCTTACGTATTTTCCCTTCATCGAAATCACGATTCTAGTACCGCTCTTCACATCCCATATTTCAGGAGTAACTGATATGGTGTGGGGAGAGTTTTTACGAATGTCGATCTCGAGAACGAAATGAAATGCAGTCATTTCCTTTTCGACTTTCGTGACAATTTCTGTTGGAATGCCTGTGGTCTTTTGAGCATATAATATTGCAGCCGATATTCCGAGTCCCTGTTGTCCCCTTGATTGTCTCTCCTGGAAAAATCTGGATCCGTAAAGCATTTTTCCAAACGAATTCTCTACTTCAGTCCTTTTTATTCCGGGACCGTTGTCAATTATTTCAATTCTGAATTTTTCTTTTCCCAGCTCTTCGATCCGTACTGTGATCTCTGGAAGTATGCCATTGTCAGCGCATGCATCAAGCGAATTGTCAACGGCCTCCTTCACTGTCATAAAGAGGGACTTCTGCGGGGAATCAAAGCCCAGCATCTGCTTGTTCTTATCAAAGAACTCAGAAATGCTGACTTCCTTTCTTTCAGGCTCAAACTCGGTCATATCTCTACAAATTTGGGATTGATTCTGTACTTATGTATGTTTGCAGAAAGCTTCTGGAAGAAGAATCTTGCCATCTCTGGCGAGTAGATGAGAAGGCTGTTCACTCCCCTGGCTTCTGCCTCGATGCACCCCTCTACAGGCGCATAAATGCTGGCTTTGATCTTGCCGAATTTGCACATTTCAGATGCAAGGATTCCATAAGCACCTACGTATTCGATATTCTTTTCTTTCAAGATCTGGTTTAGTTTTCCTAGCTTTTTTGGTGTGAGGTCGTCAAATTCTACCGCGAGCACGTAGAAATTTCCAACTTTATGATCTATTATCCCCTCGATCTTTGAAATCTTAACTGGATCTCCCTTCTTAACCCCGAAATCCGCTACACCATTTGAACCAGCTTTCTTTCTCCTAAATGCGTAAAGCAACCCTTTCTTCATCGAAAGGCTTACTCGATCTCCCTTACCTAAGTCTTCTCCCGCAATTGCTTCACACGATGAAATTATCCCGGTATCCTCATAGGCATCCTCAACGAATAATGAAATGGTGGCAAGTATCCGTTGAAGAAATGCCACTCCTTCAGGAGTTGGGGTGTTTTCAGAATCTATGTATTTGAGTTTCTGAAGATTCTTAAGATACACCGAAGCACCCTGTGGGGTAATCTTCAGATCGGTCGAAATCTCCCTCAATTTTCTCTTTCCCTTTAGAAGCTCGATTAGAATTAGTGCAAATGTTAGGTTTCCTTTTTCCCTAAATTCGTGGAAATCCTGCATTCAAATTCTCCCCTGTTTTGTTTTCAGACCCAGTTCAGCCTATCAAGCTCTCTGTCTTTCTTCGTTGCCTTCTTATATAGCTTGTAGTGTTCCTTGCAGAGATGAGCTTTCGTTCCTTTTGAATTAAGTGAGAAGATCTTTTCCACAGACTTTCTTCCAATTGTCCGAGCCTTGGGGTTGGAGCAACCCGCGACATTACACTGATCTTCCATGGTTATCGGATATTACACAAACTAATAGTTTTGTTGTTAGAAATGAGCCAACTCTGAATGGTGTAACTCAAAAAGGATATTCTCGAGTGATATCCTCAAGGATAATAACACAGGTATATCGATTTGGAAAACAACATTTCTTAAATCGCATTGAAGTGGTAATGCATGGTTCACAAGACAGTTGTGCATTTTGAGATACTGGCCAACGACCCATAGAAAAGTTCAAAATTCTACTCTGAAAGTTTTGGTCGGAAAATTTAAATCCGATATGGAAGCAATGGACTATTGATTGATTAAAACGAGCCCAGATGGGTAAACAGTTGGAGGGGGAATACACAAGAAGATGCCCCCTTCAGGTACGCCAAGAAATTACATCGCAGTGGATGACATAAACGAGTCAATAGAAAAATCTGAAAGCTCAGGTGGCAAGCAGGTACATGAAAAGGCAGAGGTTCCTGGAAAGGATGGTTCCATATTGGAAAGGATCCTGAGGTCAATATTGTCGGAATTTTCCGTGCAAAGCTAAAGTTGTGAACTCCGAGATCAAATGCTCAATCTTTTTCTTCTTATTTTTGACGTAAGAAAAGTCAACCAATTGGCTATCAATTGATAACAGATTCGAGATCCTGTTATCGAAGTGGTCAAAGCGCTCTGCGATTATAGAGTCAAGATTCCCCCGTGGATGTAACATTTGGAAGAGATGTTCCACAGAGACATCTCAAGGCAAAGTTCTCTTTTAGAAATTGACTCCGATCCTCATCAATCCAATCACTCTAAAATCAAGATAAACATTTTATACAGGAGGCTGTTCGAAGTTTTGGAGGGGAAATGAGACTATCTGTTTTGGCATTAACTATATTGATTATCACCGTGGTTCCAGTATCTTTCGTCCACGGGACTGGCGCGGTCCAACCGTTTGCGCCCGCAGCTGTGAACAATGCTACGGCTATCAATGAGATTGTTCAAAGGGCGTTTGGAATAATAGCGGGAATTTCTGGACTGATAATCGCAATACTCTGGATACCGATAGCAGTTGGCTATTTCTCAAAGGACATGGACAGAAAGGCTGACGCCAAAGAGAGAACCAAGGATGCACTGATTGGGACCATCATATTCGTAATGGCTGTGAGCGGTGTATTGTACGCAGTGGTTCACTACATAGTTGCTGGTTAATCAAGAAATGATTCGATGAACTTCGTCTCGATAATAGTAGATGCAATACTCAAGGCAATAAGTTACATAGTTTCCGCGATCGTGTTCATAGGTAAACCGATACTTGAATCGCTGTACAACGGTTACATTTCCAAGTATCTCTTGTCACCTGGGTACGCATTCCCAAATATAGTGAATGGAAGCATCGGAGTAGGAGTGAAATCGCTCTACTACTTTGTAATGTTCAACATTTATGATCCAGCCCTAACAATTGTTCTTACGATTTTAGGGATACTGATACTTC
The DNA here is from genome assembly GCA_026127935.1 of Thermoplasmatales archaeon. GTDB lineage: Archaea > Thermoplasmatota > Thermoplasmata > Thermoplasmatales. The sequence continues at coordinate 8,604 of JAJSLL010000025.1, forward strand.
TCAACAGCAGCATTCAACTGGGGTACGACTTCAGAAACATTTGGATCAAGATTTTGTTGCTTCTGGTCCTCTCTAACATATCGTTCTTTCTGCTTCAGGATTTCCTTTACATTGGTTCTTTGCTGTATACCCAATTCTGGAACTTTGGTTTTCCGTTACATAACTTTTCTTCAGGTTCCAACGTTCTTGCTGGCCTTCAAATCGGGGGCGCGTCAGGATCGATTGTGAGTCTATTGATTCTCATCATCTTCATCTTCTTGATGCTCTATCTGTTGCTTTTCCTGTCACTAAGGGCCGCGATCATCTACACACTTCCTATACTCGCTCCGGTCTTCACTCTTCTCTTCATAATTCCGCAGACCAAAGAAATGGGAGAGAGACTGTGGTATCTCTTCATTGACTCGCTAGTCGCCCCATTGTTGATGGCTGTCCCTTTGATATTATCCACTTATGTACGAAATAACAGCGTGCTGGTTCTAGGCTTTCTTGCGCTTGCAGATGCAATCCCTACGATGTTTGCAATGACCCAATCTTCAAGAAATGCAACAAACTTTCTCGGAAGATCTATTGGAAGAGGAGTCAACACTTCAATCAGTAAGATTAGCACGAACTTGAAGGGAGCAGAGACCATTGTCAAAACTTTTGCGACACCTTCTGAGGGCGGAGGAACTAACGCAACTCCACAAATCGGTGCAGTGCGTCAGTTCAGTCCTTTGAACAGCGGCGGATCATCAAGCTCTTCCCTTTTCTTCAAGGTGAGATGATTATGGTAAAGATGACCAAGTTTCAGATGTCTTCATTCAGAATCGGCTCGCTGGAGGGTGCAATTCTCTATCGTCTGATTTTGGTCTCATTCTCCGTATTGCTATCCATTTTCTTCCTTCGTACATACGGTTTATTTGCGCTCGTTCTGATCCCGATTTTCCTCCTTAGAATCCAGCATGATTACATCGATGAGTTTGTCGTGAAGAAGGTGATGGGAATCACTGCATTTGTGATTCATCCTTTGAAGACTGAAAAGAGCGCCTATTATGAAATATTTGGGTTGAACTACGGTTTATCAGATCAACAAGACAGGAACATAGTCTACGTTTGGGAGTCGATCATCGGAACGTTTTCGGAAGATTTGACGATCATTAGGCATCCATACAAAATCCCCATTCAGCGGTTTTTGAAGGATGATGACGAGTACAATTCCCTGTTTTCGAAATCAGACAGCTTTGCGGATGCCTATTTTGTCAAGATCAACAAAACCAAGACGGACGATTTCGAGAAGATTCTGGGGAATTATGGGGTACAGTTCTCAAAGTTAAGTGAGGAAGAGGTAGGAGTTCTAGATGTTCAACTCTGAAAAAAATCAGTCTTCTGTTATCCAGAAAGAGTGGTATTTCGTCAGGAATGGAGAAGCACACTCCTTCCTATTTGTCAAGGATTATCCTTTCGAGGTCGACTCAAAGTTTAGATCTAAGATTATTGGAGAAGATTCGAATATAGGGCAGATTGTCAATATACATCCGGTTGAAGAGAGCATTGCATGGGAGATAATAACAAGGGAATTTGGAAGAAGGAGCCTTAGGCTGTTAGACCATGAAAAGATGAACGACAGAAACGTAGAGTCAAACAAACTAACGGTTCAGAATATTCAAAATCTTAAGGAGGTAGTTGCTTCCGGGAGATCCAGACTCTTCAAGTATTCCTGTGCATATTTCATTCAGGGAGAATCCAGCAAAATACTTCCCGCAAAGAAGGAACTGTTGCACTTGCTCAAAAAACTTGGGGTCAAGACGGAGAACAAACGATTCTCCGATGCAAAGATCAGGAACAAGGTGATAGATGGTCAGCTTGATGGGGTTTACCTTGACCCCGGTTCAGTCTCAAATCTTGTACCGATAAATCATGGATATCTCTTTCATGAAGGCGGAACTTTCTACGGAACGTGTGAGGTCTCGAAGGCTCCTGTATTTCTCGACCGATCAGTCTTTCCTTCGTCTCACCAGCTTGTACTGGGAATGACTGGTTTTGGTAAATCCTTCTTTGTAAAGGCTACCATGATGAGGGAGAAGATAACCAGGAGTGTAACCCTGAAGATAATTGATCCATTGGGGGAATACGGGCAGCTCTCAAAGTCTATCGGAATGCAATCCATTGACCTTATGAATCAGGAAATGAACATGTTTGAAAGAGCGGAGTTTTTGAGCATTAAGGAAAATGTTGACCGTACCCTTGCCCTGATGATAACACTCTTCGATCTCAACAACGAAGACCGCGGTGTACTTGATACAGGAATAACAAAGATGTATGAACAGAATGAGGACCTGAATTTCCTCAGGAATTTTGTTAAGTCCAGTTCCACTGAAACACACAATAAGATATCTCCCATTTTCGAAGGTTCCCTGAAGAAGTTCAGAACGGGTAGAAATCCCAATCTCAAAGGAGATCTCAGAATTGATTTGAAGAATGTTCCTAAGAAACTCCTTCCATTCTACATGCTACTTTCACTCGATCTCATTATGAGAAGCGATGAGTCAAATCCTGTCAACTTGGTAATTGACGAGGCGCACTACTTATTGCAAGAGAGTGTAGTCACATCTGTAGAGAGGTACATAAGACATGCCAGACACAGCAATGTCTCCATGATTTTCATCTCGCAATCTGCAAATGACTTCTTGAAAAACGGGCCAGCTATAACAGTCATGGAGAACTGCTCAATCCACATTTTGTTTCGACATCAGGTAATCACGGATGAGATGATAAAATTCTATTCATTAGACGAAGGACTCTCCAATTTCCTGAGGATGGGGGCCGGCTATAATGGCAAACATTCAACTGCGCTCTTCCTGACTCCAGGTTTCACAACCATTCTCAAATTTCAATCCAGTAAAGAGGAGATCGAAAAAATAGATGGAATTCCTAAAGGTTGAATCTATAGTACCATTCAATGAATCAAACCCATTCCTACTATCATGGTTAAGAAGCGGGAAGAGGATTGAGATATTATTCTTCAAGCAAGAAGGAGAAGGAGTGAGACTGTATTTTGGAGGAGATTGTAGAGAGCTTCTGAAAAAGTCAGGATGGAAGATCTCAGAAACATTTCAATTCAATGAGAGTGGAAAGAGAGTCTTTGTGAAGGGTGATTCACAAACGATTAGATTCGGAAGTGAAAATCATGCCGACAAGATTGCAGAGTTGCTGAATGAGGAAGAAAGTGGCTTTCTATTCATTTCGCTGATACCTCACTATTTTAGCCCAGTTTCTGATAAGGAACAAAGAGTTGAAGACAAATTCCTAGAAAGAAAGGCAAAGGAAAGAAAAGGATGGAGGGCAGAACTATCCTACAGGAACGAGAACCTAGGGAATTACCTCAGTCACATATTCTCTTCTCCTAAAGTTGTGACGCGGAGGGGAAGATTTGGAATCTCCAGACCGGTGATTGCCTGGTGGGAAGTAAACCAATTCATCCCAACAAGCACGCACTCGCTAAAGCGGGGAGACGTGAGAGTTGGCTCAACCCCTAACAGGGGAGAAATATTCATAGACACCAACAACAACCCGCACACCTTGATCAGTGGGTCCTCAGGGGCAGGCAAGAGTTCAATGATAATAGGAATGATGAATCACATCCTGTTCAATCGATTGGGAAAAGTAATATTGATCGATCCTCACGGAGACACTTCTAAGAAGATGGAGGAATCCGCCTTCAGGAAATTTGTAATATCTCCAGATTCTGCAAATTCCATAAATGTAATAGGAGTCGGTAGAGCAAAGGGGATTACTTACAAAGTTGCAGAAGAATTTGTTTCAATTCTCAGGTCTTCACGAGAAATCCAGTATACAGACCCTCTCGTTGGTCCAAGGATGGAGGACCTGATCTCCCGCGGAATCTCTCTTCTTGGAAAAATGAGTGGAGCGACATTAGTAGATTTTTACAACATTCTCAGAGAAGCTGATACAAGGAAAGAAATTGCCTCCACCTGTAACAACAATGAACTGAGAAAATTTCTGGACGAATTGGGAGGCATGTCAAGAGAGGAACTTGCGAGTACAGAGAGGGCTATAGGCAGGCTCGTAAACGACCCAATGGTGAGGTCCCTGATATGCAATCCAGATGATGAAGGTACCCTCTCAAATGCACTGGCAGAAAACGATCTTGTCTTGATAGATCTCGAGAGAAGCAGCCTGGGTTACGAAGATTCGAGATTGATGTCAAATATCATGGCTCTCTACATCTGGTTTGCAATCACTTCCTCAAGGAGTGGAAACTATTTCCTTTTTCTGGAAGAAGCTCAGGATTACCAGAGCACGCTTATAGCCGATATGCTAAGTTCTGGAAGGAAGTTTGGGCTAAGAGTATTCTTCTTGACTACTTCATTCAAATCTATTATTGACAGGTTGTCTTCTTTGTTCTACTCAAACATTTCCAATTACATTTTCATGAAACTCACGGACCCAGACAAGATCAAGGCAAAGGAACTAATAATGACGGACATGGAAATGCCAAACGAATCTTTCGATTTCGTGCTAATCAACCCCTTTGGAAAGGAAAGGGGCTCGGTAGAACCAGTTCGTTTCTCACGGCAAACCAAAGAATTCATCATTAGAAATTACGACTTTATTTCCGAGAGAAAGAAGAGGAATCTATCACTGCAAATAGATGATCTGATATCTCAAATGAAGAGCAGGGAGACCACCTTTTTTGTTTTAGAAGAATTCTGTCAGGTACTGGACGGGTATGACAGAAGAGAAGTCATCGCACTGCTCAAGGAGAAAATCAACCGAGACCAGAGCATTCATTACGTTGGGAGAATATCACTTGACTCTGGCACGTTTAAGGGGCGGCACGAGTGCTTCCAGGTCGCGGGACAAAGAGATGCAACATCCAATCTCCCGAACGAATTCAAGGTCACGAGCGATCTCATTTCCAACCTGCTGGTGAAGAAATGATATTTATCCATAAAGACATTGGACAAGTGATGAAAGGGGAGGTCAACGATAGTTACCTCAATGCACTCCTCCGGCTAGAGGTAAAAAATGATTATTCATTGGAGCCAGTTTCAATACAATTTTACAAAGAGGCCAGGAATTATCTCGAGAGCCTTAAAGAGAAAATAGAAACTGAAACCGTGAAAAAGAATTCCAGGCAGGTAGGTAAACTGACAAATGAACTGGAAGGATCAGAAAAATTTCTGAAGAAGATAATAGAGTTGAGAGTATCGAAGATCCTTAAGGCTAAAGCGAACAACGAAAAGGAAGAACTTGAAGGGAAGATGACTCCCGAGGAACAGATCTTCTTCGAGAACATTGCTAAGTCAGTGAGTGAATTTTCAACGCAACTCGAACAGGGTGAAATCATAATACCCTCAAATGAAAAGGAAGCTGAAGAAGAGGATGAAATGGAAGTCGGAACGGAGCAGGAAGAGTCAGAAGAAAAGAAAGTGGTCGTATACATTCTCGAAGAAATCAAGGGAATATCGATAATGGGTAAACCCATTAACCTCAGGAAGGAGGACATAGTCACTCTCCCATCAAAATACGCGGGAGTGATTGTCAAACAGGGTCTGGGAAAAATACTGGAAGGAAGAGAAGAATAAGTCTCAATTTGCGAGTCCCTGAATGGGTGTGGGCTTATTCGTTCTTCCTCAAAAAGGAAATATTTTCTTTGGCAAGGTTAAGAATTAAGAAAATACTACGGTTCTGGTGGCATAGAAAAATAGCCGAAAAATAGAGATTAAGAAATCTATATATACAGAGTGTCGCTATCGTTATTTTGCTCATTATGCACCCTGTGATTATATAGTCGCAGGGGAAGGACTGAAACCTTTTTAGGGTTGATGAAGGTCAGCAAAGGGTTAGAAAGAGATGGATTGTTACAGTACGCAGGCCACTTGATGGATGGCTCGGCTCGGGCACCGATGAAGACCGTGCCAAGCTGCGATATGCTTCGGGGAGGCGCAAGGA
>JAJSLL010000001.1 GCA_026127935.1 Thermoplasmatales archaeon
AAATCCCGGTCCCGGCCCTGATATAGATTCCAATTGCAAGAAATCAAGGACATTTCCGAGCGTTTACACAAGGCTATTCGAACACAATTTTTTAACTATTTCAAATTTCCACTTTTATAATTACCCGATAATCCAACAGATTTCGTTATAGATGCATTATTTAAGAATAATTAAGTTTGTTTTATATTAATAGACTTTGGTGTTTTAGGAGGGTAAATATTCAGCAATGTTTAAGCCAAGTTTTCCCATAGACATTTTTAGGTGATGAATTGACAGAAAATTCTAGTTCCAACAACTCGCCTACTACACCTAAAAAAACCAATAAAAGAACAATCGGAATTGTAATAGCAGTAGTTATCATCGTAATTATTGCCGGTGTTGTGGCTGGCGTAGTGTTGACTAAACAAAAACAGAGCTCAACTCCTCTAGCAATTTCCCCTTCTGTCTCATCAGTACAGACATCTGTGGGGACACCGCTTACTTTTACCACAGGAGTGACGGCTAACATGCCATTTTCCAAAGCAGTATGGAATTTTGGGAATGGAGTGGAAAAGACTGTAACATCCAATTTGGGAGAAATATCTTATGCCTACAGTAGCCCAGGCAGTTATCTTGTAGCTGTCACAGTTTATGCTACGAATGGTTCAACACTGACAAATTATCAGGGCCTTTTCGGGGTAACAATAATCCCGCAAACTGTCGTTAATGGCGCAGCAATCTACGGAGGAATAACTATTAACTTGGCATCAGGAGGAACGACAAATCAGACAATTCCAGCTGGAGGATTTGAAAACATGACATTCTCTGGAAGTCTGCTTATACAGCCCCTCACTGTTGGTTCTTCAGTTCCTGGCGCTCTCAACTACACAATATCATCGTTTGTCTGGAACATAGACAGTGGCAACTCAATAATTGACGACAACAATACTGGCTTGCCTGAAACAGTCAACGTAACCTTCAGTTCCTCTGGGATTCACACTGTTGATCTAATCACAAATACTACATCAGGAACAAGTACGGCGACTGGTAGCTATTTCCTCACGATTGCAGCAGGTAATTATTCAATCTCATCGAAACCTATCCCTGTCAGCATAAATAAGAACCAGCTTGTGAATGCAATATTCTTCTCCGGAGGTCCTACAACATTTGACCCTGCTATAAACTACGACCTGCTTGGTTACGAAGTGTTGAACAATGTCTACCAGGGACTTGTCTATTATAACGGTAGCTCGACATCTCAATTCAACCCTGTAATAGCGACAAACATTCCTACCGTTCAGAATGGTGAAGTAAATGCGAATCACACTGTTTGGACTTTCTACATTAACAAATCAATAAAGTTCTCCAATGGAGATCCTGTCACGCCTTACGACGTATACCAGTCAATAGCGAGGACCCTCCTGTTCTCAAATGATCCAGGGTGCCCCGGATGGATCACAGCTCACATAATGCTACCCGGACCATCGATATATGGACCGTTCAACACTAGTTTCTATTGGATACATCACGCAATAACTTGGAATAACACCACAAACTCGGTCACCTTCCACTTGATGCCGGCAAGTGCGACTTGGCTGCCAAATGCGACAGCATCATACGGCGGACAGAACTATGGAAATTTGAACCAGTCGTACCAGATTGAAGATTATGGAGGAGGACAGTACTTCTTACAGATAATGGCACTCATCTACAACTTCGTACTGGATAATAGCTGGCTGAATTCCCACGGAGCAGGTCTAGCAAACACCAGCGCTGCGTACCAGAATTACATCCAGGACGGCAACGAGTCGCACTGGGTCCAATATCTGCACTACAACACAATGGGAACTGGCCCCTATGAGGAATCTCTGTACGAACCTGCACAAGAAACTGTACTTACTGTGAATCCTTATTATCAGCAAACCCCCGGAAACCCTGCTCCTTCGAAACTGATTCCCAAGATAATCTTGGAATATGAGTCAAACGACGCAACATCAATCTCCCAGATAGCTTCCGGATATGCACAGGTAGGTATGAACGCATTTCCACCTTCAGAGACTCAACAAGCCCTCAATCTTGAAAAACAGGGCATTCTGAAATCGTTCAGTTTCTCGGAGTTGGCGGCTTATACCTGGGTCTACAACCTGAACTTAAACGTTTCAGGAGCGAAGCTTCTTGACGGACAGACGAACATTAATCAATTCTTCTTCGCAAACCTAAGCGTCAGAAAAGCGTTCTCCTATGCATACAACTACACCTATGCAATAAATGATGCAAACTCCTTCGACGGAATACCGTTTGTCAGCGCACTGACAGGTCTGATACCCAATGGAATGCCAAACTATCCAGGCAATATATCAGCGCAGTTCAATCAGAACCAGAGCATCTCTCTTGCGAGATATTACTGGAACCAGACTAATTACTCAAAGACTGGAAAGACTTACTATCTCCCAATAGTCTCGCAGCAAGGCAATCCGCAATTTGATGCGGAAGTAACTGTCTGGATCGCAGCCTTACAGGCAATGAGCGGCGGCCATGTGCAACCGGAACTCGTCGATCTTTCTTCGAATGAAATCAGCTCGCTTTCTTCTGCGCCGAGCCTAAACCCGATCCCGATTACGGTGCAGGAATGGTTCTTCGATTACCCTGACCCATCTGACTTCGTCGGGCCGTTCTACCAGGAATACGGAATATTCTCCTTCCCAGACGGACTTATGCAGGAACCCGGATTCAACCAGACTACAAATCCGAGCCAATGGGCAAACATAACAGAGATGTGGAATTTGTTTGACCAGGCAAACGGACAGACCAACTATACTCTGAGAACCAAACAGTACTGGCAAGCAGAAACGATAGCGCTCAACCTCTACCTTTATGTTGGAACCGTACAACCCCTAGAAGTGCTGTACTACAGTCCGTACATAGTCAAGGCAACTCTGGACCCATCCATGCTGACTCCAGGCACACTGGTCTACTACTTCATTCAGTACTCATAATCATTCGATCTTATTTTTTCCTTTTTTTTTATTCAATTTTTAACAATTCTGTAATTCTAACAGTCTTTAAGGTGGAAGAACTATTTCCAATATTTACAATCACATCGGTTTGCAGTAACATTTTTGAGATTTCAAAGCAGTCCACTTCTGCTGATTTGCAAGAGCTACGAAAATCCGGTGAGATTTTCATATTTCCAGAAGATCCTTCTTCAGATCAGTGCTAACTCTCTTTCATCTTCCTTGGATGATCTGCTACAGAGACACCTGGTCAAGAGAGAAATAATAGTTTCAAAGCCATCTGAGGTGAATATTCTCAGACTGAAGAAGGAAAGATTATTACGGAAATTGCAGCACCCTTCTTCCTATACGTAGGAATCGTAGGAGGATACTACAGGGATGTTTCATTAAAACTCAAATCTATGACCGTCTGATACGATTTACTGGATCATGCTCCTGTATAATCGCTATCATTTAGTAGTATCATCCCTTAAATCAACCAATGCACATTCCAGAGACGGTCGGATGGCGTGACGAAAATGAAATCATTCAGATGAAAAAAGGAATGGAATATGCAGCCGTTGCGATAGTAATTAACAACGATAGGATCGTGATCGAAAAAAGAAATTCTACCAAGGATGATCCGTGGTCTGGCCAGTTTTCACTTCCGGGAGGCCATTACTCAAAAGTTGAGCGGACTCTTAGGGAGACTGCGGTGAGAGAGACCTTAGAGGAAACAGGATTAAACCTGAATAAGAATTCCACTTACATGGGACATTTTGGCCCGTTCTCCCCTGGAAACAAACCCAACATGGAAGTCTATGCATATGCATTCGAAATGGAACAGCCTACCCCACTGGTTTCTTCGAAGGAATCGGAATACCTATTCTGGGTCGCTCTCTCAGATCTGGTTCAAACCAACGAAGCAATAATACCAGCTTACAGGACCAGGGAAGGACTGATATGGGGACTGACGGCAAGAATCATCGAGAGGTTCATGCTATTTTGTAAATAGAATACGAAATAATTTTATATTCGCTCTGTTGGAATAGTATATGACAAAGGGTCCGAATCCTCTTCCATTCGATTCTTTTATGAATCCCGGACTGGGAAAATATTCGAAGGTTTACAGGGAATCAATTGAAGCTCCTGAGAAATTTTACGAAGGTGCTGCGTGGATACTTGACTGGTATTCCAAGTGGGATTCCGTTCTCGACAAGAGCAACGAACCTTACTACAAGTGGTTTGTAAACGGCAAGTTGAACGTGTGTTACAATGCCGTTGATAGACACGCCAATGGGAATAGGAGAAACAAGGCTGCATACATATGGGTCGATGAGAAAGGAAATGAAAAAATTGTCACCTACAGGGGCCTTTACAGACGTGTCAATGCAGTTGCGAGGGCACTTCGTGAGATGGGAATACGGAAGGGAGACAGGATTGCAATATACATGCCAATGATCATAGAAGAACCAGTGGCAATGCTCGCAGCTGCAAGAATAGGGGCTGTTTTTACCCTGATCTTTTCAGGATTCGGAGCCGAGGCAATTGCGGAACGAATAAACGATTGCGGTGCAAGATTGGTAATAACTGCGGACGGAGGGTACAGAAGGGGCAAGATCGTTCCGCTCAAGGAATCCGTCGACCGTGCACTCGAACTCACAAAAACTGTTGAAACAGTCATAGTCGTAAAACACACTGGCTCAGAAATCAACATGGTCGAAGGAAGGGACTACTGGTACCATGATGTTGTTCAAGACAAGGAATTGGTTGAACCTGAGAGGATGGATTCCAACGATCCATTGTTCATTCTGTATACCTCCGGAACTACCGGGAAACCGAAGGGGGTCGTGCACGGAAACGGAGGGTATGCAGTATGGATCGCCAACACGCTAAAGTGGGCGTTCGACCCGCAGGAGAACGACAGGTGGTGGTGTGCAGCCGATATCGGCTGGATCACTGGTCATAGCTATATCGTATTTGCCCCCCTGATACTCGGACTGACTTCGATTCTATATGAAGGCAGTTTTGACTATCCAACCCCGGATCAAATTTGGAAATTGATAGCGTACTATGAGGTCGACATATTGTACACGTCTCCAACGGCAATCCGCGCACTTATGAAGTATGGAGACGAGTACCCTAAGAACCATAATCTCTCTTCGTTGCGCGTCCTCGGTTCTGTAGGCGAACCAATAAACCCAGTAGCCTGGGAATGGTATTATGAAAAGATCGGTAGCTCCCAGTGTCCAATCATAGACACTTACTGGCAAACTGAAACGGGCGGATTTGTGATAAGTCCGGCAATTGGGATAGGCGTTGCACCACTGAAACCTGGATCCGCTACGCTTCCACTGCCAGGAATAGATCCTGTAATAATGGATCAAGACGGGAAGGAATTGCCAGCAGGGGAGAAGGGGTTCTTAGTAATCAGAAAACCTTGGCCCGGACTGATGACCGGGCTGAACAACGATGACGGAAAGTACAGGTCGATGTACTTTGGTAAATTCAAGAATATGTACTTCACAGGTGACTACGCCATCAAAGACAAGGATGGTTATTACTGGTTGCTCGGAAGGGCAGACGAGGTGCTCAAGGTGTCCGGACATAGAATAGGGACTATTGAGATCGAAGATGCTTTGCTCTCGACAGGCATTGTTGCAGAGGCTGGAGTGTTCGGCAAATCACATCAGGTGAAGGGTGAAAGTATAGTCTCGTTCGTAGTGCTTAAGAGTGGAACTTCTTCAGAATCACCGATAGATATGATCAAGAATGGAGTGAGACACAATTTCGGTCCTATCCTTATTCCAGACGAAATACACATAGTTGGTTCACTGCCAAAGACAAGAAGTGGAAAGATAATGAGAAGGATAATCAAGGCAGTTTACCAGGATCAGATACCTGGAGATATTACCACGCTGGAATCTGGAGCATCGATCGAGGAGATAAAAGAAGCTATAGAGAAATTTAGGAAGGAACTGAAAATGACAAATGGCCAGTGACCAAAAGAAAATGCGGATGTGAGGGATAAATGCGGTGTATGCAATTGGTGATGCGATTTGTATAAACCGTCAGAACAGAAAATATGGAAAAAGGGAATTGAATAAAAATAAGAGGAAAATCACTCGGGTGGAATCTCTTTGTACGCCGCGGTTATGTTTATTCCCATCCTCTTGTTAACGAAGTACATCACGACGAATATTATCGCTGCCACAATGTAGACGCTCCCTATCGTAATCCCGGTGGTAGAATTTATTGGCATGAGGTATGAATTCCAGAGCCCTATGATACCATATATAATGCCAGCAAGTGCAATAACTCCAAGCCACGTGATAAGTGGAACACCTGCAATCTTTCTCTTGATTACAAATGAGTTGTTGTATAGATCTTTCTTCATGAAGGGGATCAGGATTGCCGTGATGGCTGGAATGATGAATCCAAAGTCGAATATAGGGATTATATCTACGATAGCAGCTGCAGGTATGTACGCATAGGCTAGGAGTCCAACTATTCCAATAATTCCTACTGTTACGATCGAGATCACTGGCGCCTTAGTCCTGGTCGACACTTTGCTGAAGATCGTTGGAACTGCTCTGTCGAATGACCAGCCGAAGAGGTACCTTGATGCTCCGATCATGGTAGGTATGAAGAAGACAACATCAGGGAGCCAGAATACCAGTATACCTAGAATAGGAATTATCGGATTTGCGTAGACCAAGGAAATAAAGAACGGGGTGTACGTTCCAATGAAGGAAAATGGAAGGGTGTTTCCGTTTGCATAGTTGTAGGCCCAGGCGGTCATGAATTGTTGGCCAAATGCGTGGAATGTTGTGAAATAGAATGCCAGGTAAAACACAAGTATAACGACCAGCGCATACAGAATGGCGATTGGTAGTGATTTCTTGACCTGTTTCATTTCTCCAGACCAGTTTGCAGGGAGGGTATACCAAGTGAAGGCGTACCAGGAAATCGGGAGGGCCATTAGAGTAGTTGCAAGGCCAGGCTTGTATAGGAGTCCGTTGGAGAGGGCTGATGATATGACACCTGAATATGCTCCACTGCCTGCGAACTTATCAAAAGCGGTCGCGAATGTTCCCTGAGAGATTGTGGCCGTTATTCCAAACAGAGCGATTGTTGTGATCACTTCAATTATTCCTGTGATAAAGATAAGTGTAAATGCCTTTTTAGTTGGAACAAATGCAAGCACCAACAGGAATATGACAATTATGACCACTGCGGAAATAACAGACGCATCTTTCGTGAGCATTGCCGCAGCAATATTCTGCAGAGCTATGTTCGAGTTCATAAATCCATATGTGTATATGGCGTATCCGAGGTATTGAGCGCCAAAGTAGGAATATATCCCCAAACTGAACACGTAAGCAAAGAACAGACCAAAAGAATTCAGGAAACCTAAAACAGAATTCAAGCCGCGACTAACGAAAACGTAGTCTCCACCCGACCTTGGCATCGAGATACCAAAAATGGTGTAGACCGCTCCAAGAGCAACGCTGGGAATGAACATCACGGCCAGAGCCAGATATATGTTTGCACCAGGAGACAGAAATAGCAGGGAAATCAGAAAAATAGGTACTCCCCCGGTAACTAGTGCAAAAGTTGCAAAAAATGAGCCTCCACCACCGACATTTCTCACCAAGCCCGTCGCGTCTCTCACAAAAACTTTAATTCCTTGCGATTGAGCCATAGATTAATACACATCCTGATTATAAATTAAATTTACCTTTAATGAGTCTAATCGAGGACTAAGGAAAATAAATCTTTGTACCAATGAGAAGTGAGAAAATTTTTTCCAGTTTGAACTCATGAAGAGAAACATCTCAACCTCTATATGGAAACCGGGCATGTGAATCAGTGTCTGGTGTCCTAAAATTTGCGGGTTCTTCCGAGGATTACGGATCTTCCCGGTTTGTTGTTTATGGAGTTCCTTTTGATTCGACAACTTCTTTTCGATCAGGACAGAGATTTGCACCAAACAGAATAAGAGAAGCATCATCGACCCTCGAGAGGTTTGTCTTCGAGCGAAAGTTCAACGTCAAGGAGATGGGTCTCTTCGATAGAGGAGACCTAGAGTCAACGGTAAGTCCGAAGAAAATGAAGAACGAGGTTTCCAAAAACTTCAGGGATCTTCTTAATGACAGAAAGTACTCAATCATGTTGGGTGGAGAACACTCTGTGTCGATAGGAGTGGGCGAAAATCTTGATGACGAAAATGTCTCAGTTCTTTTCATGGACGCACACCCAGACTTCAGAGATTCACTCCTTGATGAAAGGTTGAGTCACGGTTCCGTAGCGAGACGGATGATCGATGTCTTGGGTATAGAAAGAGTTGGGGCTATTGGACTGAGAGCGATCTCAAGAGAGGAATATCAGGACCCACTGTTTTCGAGGTACAACTTCTTCACGACTGAAGAAGTGAGGAGGTATGGGCCCAAGGCAATAATCGACAAACTATTCAAGAAAGTGAAATCCAAGAAAATCTATCTATCCTTAGACTTAGACGTAATGGATCCTGCCTACGCTCCTGGGGTAGCGACACCCGAACCATTCGGACTGGATCCATTCCACATCAAGGAAGTCATTAATGTCTTGGGCAAGAGATTGATGGGTGCAGATATTGTGGAACTGAGTCCTCCCTATGACAATGGAAATACTGCAGTGTTGGCGGCAAGGTTGGTACAGGAGATAATCTCGTCCAGCGTTGTTTCCTGACTTGAGGTAGAGCCAAAACCAGCGATCGAAAATTATCCCAGTCTGGGGTACATCGATGTTAAGACAAATTTTCCTCAGTTAGAGGAGATAAGAGAAATTAATTCGCACTTTATCAAAAGCGTAAAAAACAAATCCATTGGGGAGATAATCGATAGTAGGGGTTGTTATAGTGGATGAAAAAGGATTTTATTTCCCAACCACGAAAAATACATCCAAGTCCAAGGATGTTTGGAAGGAGAGCTTAAAATATACTCCGTACGGAGTGCACTCGAATTATCGTGCCCTGGACCCGTATCCGATGTATTTCAGGAAAGCACATGGGTCTAAGATCGAGGATGTGGACGGAAATCTTTACACAGACTTTAACATGGCATTTGGGGTACTGACGACAGGTCATTCGAATCCTGCACTCCTGAAGAAACTTAGAGATCGCTTAGAGAATGGGACCATACTCGGTTTCGAGTACGGAGATTCCCACAAGCTTGCCAGATTGGTGACAAGCAGATTCAAGACGGATTTGGTGAGATTTTCTACAACTGGAGGAGAAGCAACGACTGCTGCAACAAGATTCGCCAGGGCATTTACCGGCAGGGAAAAGATCATAAAATTTGAGGGGTGCTACCACGGGTCCCACGATCTTCTTCTTGTTAGCACTAAACCATCTAGAGGAAAGGCGGGTAACCCCAAGTTTCCAAATGCGGTTCCCTCCGGAACGGGGATTCCATCATCAGCTCTCGCAGACACAATAGTCCTGCCATTCAATGACGCTGACGCCCTCAGAGAAGCATTTAGAAGAGACCACGACAAGATAGCCGGTGCAATTCTGGAGCCGGTTCCGATGAATATGGGACTCGTTCTTCCCAAGAAGGGGTTCCTTGAGGAGCTCAGGAAGCTGACGGAAGAGAATAACTCTGTACTGATTTTCGACGAGGTGAAAACTGGGTCCAAACACTATGGAGGAGCTGCGGAGTATTTCAAGATCAAACCTGACCTCATAACGCTTGGGAAAGCTATAGGTGGAGGAATACCCATATCAGCGGTCACGGGTAAAACAGAGGTAATGCAGACAATAGGTCCAGGAAAGACCCCTCATGCTGGTACCTTTAACTCAAATCCCCTTTCAATAGATGCTGGGATAGCATCAATGGAGAACATACTCACCGAAGCCAATCTGAAAAATGCAGAGTCACTGAGCAGTAAGTTATCCAAGGCATACAGGGACATTATAGATGACAATGGGATCCCCCTCGGAGTACAGGACTGGAGTGTGAGTGGATCCATCTACTTCACGACCAAGAAGATAGAGAACTGGAGGGATTTCCTGACAACGAATGTCAACCAGTGGTACCGCTACTACTACATGATGCTTGACAAGGGAATAATCCCAGCGGCCCCAGGGCCCGATGAACAGTGGACGGTCTCAGTAATGCACTCAAGAGAGGACATAGATAATCACATCGAGGCATTCAAGGATGTCTCGGAGAACTTAAAACACGTGGCGTCTGAACTTCAGATAGAGGAGGCTCTATAGCCTCTATCTCTTTTTTTCTTCGGGCAACTCGTACCACCTTACTTTCTCTCCTATTCTTGATCTCATCTTCCATTTCAGGGATTTGTCAGAGTGCTCGATGTCATCTACAAGCCCCCTAATCCTTTCCTGGACGAGTTTACCGTCCTCGGAGGATAGCGGAAGACTCTCGGCGAAGCTTCCCACCTTTGTCAAGTTACTCGTAAGTGTCTTGTAAGGGCCCCAGTCTTCAGCACACGACTTGACCAGAAAGTCTCTCGCAGAGTATCCCCTCTGATCTCTTTCGTCTATGTCTGCATATAGCAGCAATCTCACAAGGTCCCGCATATCTTTCTCGTTTATTTCAAAGATTTGCAGCTTTGTGAAAAGAAGCTCGCCAAGACCGATTGTTTCATCCGAGAAATTCAGCGATAGCGACAGATCGAGTGAGTGGCACATCTCAAATTTGTCTAGGAAGACGTCCAGCTGTTCACTCCCCTTCCGGAACAACAGTCTCGTGTCTCCATACAGTCCATTGAACGAATCGTTAGCCTGATAGCCGCAACTCTGAAGGGTCTGGTAGATCTTCTTCTTTTCCTTCCCTCTTCCAACAATGTCTATGTCTGCATACTTCCTCTGCAGGAAACTGTAATTGGTCTGACGATTGCTTTGAGATGTCCTATAGAAAATAGCCCAACCGCCTATAAGCTGGATATGGGCGCCGATCTCCCTTGCCTTTGTTATGATGCACTGGCAATCATCGCACTTTTGAACCTCTAGATCCTGAGAGATCATCAAACACCTACCCCGTTACCAGTATCTGGTTCATGACTTTCCTATCCCTGAGAATCACCAGCCCACCATGAAGTACTCCCTCAGTATACTCGCTCCCCGGGTTTATGCACACCGTCTTGCCAATCTTATCTATCCCTCTCGATTCGTGGATGTGGCCATGTAGTGAAACTATCGGGGACCTCTCTTCTATGGCCCTCCTCACCGAGGTGCTGCCAACGTGGACCATAATCTGCTGCCCTCCCACGTTGGTGTATTTCAGATCCTTCTCTATCTTCGGTGCGAGGTCAAGATTCGTATTGATCGGAGGAGGGTGGTACGCCAGTATCAGTTTATCGCTGGCATCGACCTGTGAAAGCTGCTTACTTATTATTTTCCACAGATCTTCCTCTTCGACGTCTCTGGGAGCATTCCACGGAGTCATATTTGCCTCGGAGATTCCTGCTATTTTGTACCCATCCATGTCGACTATCTTTTCTCCTATGTCCTGGGAGACCTCAGAATTGAAGTAATCCTCCAGGCCCCTCACGTCGTCATTCCCGGCCTCCATGTATAATTTGACCCCCGTAGGCTTCAACCTTTCATCCGCTATTTTCACCCATTCTTTGACTCTCTGAATCATGAGCTCGTGGAACACATCCATTTTCTTCTTTTGGTCCTGAGAGATTTCTCCGTATTCCTCTTTGGTCATGATCTTTGGATAATATCCCGTATCACTCTGTACCTTTATGAAACTCGAGACCTCTTCATCCGTATTAAGAGTTTTCTGCTGACCGAAGTAAGAGGTTTCATATGGCGGTTTACCATTACCAACTATTGGAATTATTGCCTTTCCCGTGATGTCTCCGCCAAATACCAGGCTATTGGCTTCGTACATCTTGGCTGCATTTAGAAACTTCTTAAATACGACGGTTGAACCGTGAAAATCAGAGGCGAAAAATATCTTTAAAGTTGGTTCCCTTTTTCCACTTTTTCCAAACATTTAAAGATATAACAGAATAACCGTTAATAAATCTTTAGATGTCAATCACTCTTTTGTTCTGTACTCCAAAAATTTTGCTTTCGTAAGACTTATTTGGTACTTTATTCGTTATGTGTAAACGTTGGTTGCCGCATCATTACTATTAAATAATCAATGCAAACGCGTACCCAAATGGCAGAAGAAAGTAAATCTGTCTGTCGAAGAGTTCTATTCCAGAGCTCAAGGAATGGTTGATGCGGCCAACAGAAAGGGTATTCATTTGAGAATGCATGGTGTCGCAGCCGTGTACCATTAAATAAGGGAGTCCAAGAGAGAGCGGAACCTCTTCCTGAATTTTGGAAGAATTGGGCAGGGTGTAAATCCATTTACCGATCTGGACTTGAAGGAATACAACGGTCTTATGGAGTATCAAATATCCACAAACCCTTTCCACGATTTCCATGAATTGATTAAAGTGGGCAACTAACCTGAAGCTCCATAATCCCTATGTCAAGCGATTTCACTTTCGGAATTCTGGGGGATCTTTCCTGTAAGAGTATATCATTTCTTCATTCACCGTTACAGGCAATTTGGGAAAGAGCATCCTCTTTCCTCTCACCCGTTTCCTATCCACAAACCTAGCTATCTCCTCATCCCTCATTACATCAGAAATCTTGTTGATTGGAGCGGCTGGAACGGATGTCTTTCTGAACAGTTTGAGCCACTGCTCCATGCCTCTCTTCATCATAACCGTTGTCAGAATAGGGATCAGTTGTTCCCTGTTCTCTACCCTCAGCTCATTTGTTAGGAATCTCTTGTCTCTCAGAAGATCTTTCCTGCCTATTGCGTTGCAGAATTTCTCCCAGTGATTGTTGTTTGCAACGGCTATCATTATCGTTCTGTCCTTTGTCTCGAACGGCTGATATGGGACTATCCCAGGGTGAGCAGTGCCTATTGGTTTGGGGTCTTTCCCCGTAGCCGCAAAGGATCCGAAGAGGAACGGCATTGAATAGAGTGCGCTTCCAATGAGCGGAATATCCAACTTAACACTCCTCCGTCGCTTGCTCAAAGAACCTGAAAGTAGGTAGGCAAGAATTGTTGTCGCGCACAGATAGCCAGCGTATATGTCGACGGTAGAATTTCCAACTCTCGCCAAGTTTTCCTCATCTCTCCCTGTTACGCTCATTAGACCGGATTCGCCCTGCATGAGGATGTCGTATCCGGGGAGACCTGAACGCCTGCCAATCCTGCCGTATCCAGAAATAGTCACGTACAGGATCTTTCTGTTCTTGGATCTTATAGTCCCATACCTTACTCCCAGCTTCTCCTCGACGCTTGGAAGGAAGTTGTGAATGAAGACGTCTGATTTCTTAACAAGGGAGTAGAGTCTCTGTCTATCCGCTTCATCTTTGAGATTGAGGAAAACCACGTCCTTGTTCCTGTTTACCGACAGGAAATATGAGCTCTCTTTCCCTATCATTGGTTGATAATTCCTCGTTTCATCCCCTCTTTTGGGATCTTCCACCTTTACTATCTCTGCTCCAAGGTCTGAAAGAAGCATCGTACAGAATGGTCCCGCCAGAACTCTTGATGCATCCAAAACTCTAACTCCTTCAAGTGGCAGTCTAATTGTCATCTATTCACCCCTAGTTCTATTCCCCGAGCGTGTTTAGTCGTGTGGTTTGATCTTCAGACTTGGCTCCCCCAATCTTTCCAGTACCATTTACCTCAACCATCAGATCATTCTCGCAGAGCTTCTTTTGATTGAAGCCAACTTATTCATTTTTGCGTTGAACCACACGGAATGCTAAACATTCTCTAAAGGAGTCTATGACTTGTTTGGATTTATACTTTAGAATCAATTCTTAGGAGTCAGTCCAATCCAAACGCTCCTTTCCTTTCTGCACAACCGATCTCGAAAATCCTAGTGAAAGAAATTTCTTTGAACACTGCTGAAACAAAGGCCAACTATCTATTTTTTCCAAGATTCGTTCAATAGGGGACCAAATTTTCGTCTTTTCTCGCTTAAGCAAATTAAATTTCCTAACTGTGCCTAATGATCACTAATAATTATATCGCCTGAAAACTTATTCATTATGGACAACTTTGACAGAAGAATTCTCAGACTGCTCGAACAGGATGCGACCCTTTCTCTAAAAGAGATTGGAAAAAGGGTTGGCCTTTACTCTCCCTCTGCAGTTAGCAAGAGAATAGAAGGACTGAGGAAGAAAGGTTACATTAAGAAGATATCAGCTACTCTGGATTTCTCAAAACTTGGGTTCAATTTTTACACCATGACGTTTGTGAGGGGAAAATATGGAACTCACTATAAGGACAAGATAGCGAGCAAGCTGATGGAGATACCGGGGATCGCATGCGTTTACTTTCTCCTGGGCGACATAGATTTCCTCTTGTACACCATCTCAAAGGACAAGGATGAGTATTCAAAAATATTAGACAGGATCTCATCCATCCCGGAGATAGAGAGATCCGACACTAGAACGGTGCTCCAGTCCTACAGAGAAATGGACTTTTCCACGGTTGACTTTTGGTCGACCTCCTAAGACTGATCTCCGTATATCTGGTAGTACCAGCTCTTTCTGGTCTGGCCGGTCAGGTCTACGTAGACATGCTTTACCGTTGTGAATTCTTCTAGGGAATACTTCGAAGTGGACGCACCGTATCCCGACTTCTTCATTGGAGACCATGGCATTTCCGAGGGGATCGGAGCGTGATCGTTGACCCATACCGTCCCAAATCTCAGGTCTCTGGCTGCCATCATTGCCATTCTAATGTCCTTGGTCCATACGGACGAGGCTAGCCCGTACAAAACGTCGTTTGCTTTTTCTATGACTTCCTGGTACGTCTTGAATCTGAGTAGTACTGGTACCGGTCCAAAGATCTCCTCCTGCACGATCCGGGCCTTGTTGTTCTCAGTTGAAAATAGCGCGGGCCTCAAGAAGAATCCAGATTCGAATCCCCTTGAACCTCCCTCGTACAGAATTTCTGCTTCTTTCTTCCCGATCTCGATGTAGTCCTTCACCTTTGCCTGTTGCTCCTTTGAGATCAGCGGTCCCAGATCCGTTTTAGGATCTGTTGGATTTCCCACCCTGATCCTGCTCAGCTTTTCAATCATGAGCTTCTTGAATTTCTCGAAGACACCCTCCTGGATGTATATTCTGGTCGCTGCCCCGCAGTCCTGACCATTGTTTATGAGTCCTCCCACGACTGCACCTTCCGTGGCTGCGTCTAGGTCTGCGTCGTCAAAGACTATGAACGGCGCCTTACCTCCCAGCTCCAGGGAAAGTCTCTTGACGGAATCAGAAGCAAGGTTGGATATTTTCTTACCAACCTCGTTGGAACCGGTAAAGGCTATCATATCCACCTTGTCGCTTCTTGCAAGCTCTTCTCCCACCGCAGATCCTGACCCCGTGACAACATTGAAGACTCCCTTGGGTATTCCAACCTTCTTGATGGCGCCTGCAAGCTCTAGCGCGGTTAGGGGAGTATAGCTCGCTGGTTTTACAACGACAGTGTTGCCCGCGGCTATTGCAGGGATTGCCCTCCAACCCACCATCATCAACGGATAATTCCACGGAGTTATGGCTGCAACCACTCCAACAGGTTCTCTCCTCAGCATGCTTGTCCCATCGGGAACGTATTCTTTTGTAGCAACTCCTTCTATCAATCGCGTAGCACCCGCAAAGAACTTCAGGTTGTCTATTGTGTAAGCGATGTCGTAATCTATGACTTGCTTGACAGCTTTCCCAGTGTTTTGAAGCTCGATTTCCCCATACTTCACCATATTCTCTTCCAGGATTCTCGCAAGCTTCATTACATATTCAGCCCTGAAGGCTGGAGGTAGTTTTGACCATCCTCCTGAGTCAAATGCCGTTCTGGCTGCATCGATAGCAGCCCTCGCGTCTTCCTGTCCACCTCTCTGAATCTTTGCAACCGTCTGCTCGTTTGCAGGGTTGATCACATTCTGCTCTTCTTCCTTGTTTGACTTTACCCATTCGTTGTCGATAAATAGATCATAACTCTTCATGCAGTGTTCACATTAGTTACACATAATCAAAGAATAAAATTCCTTCATCGATTCTTACGCTTTCTCAATCAGAGAAAAGAATTCCACAGTATCTCAGGAATGGAGAAGAAATTCCGTGGTTTTATGGAGAGAAGTGCGTGAATACGGCATGGATGGATGAGCCTCAGAGATATTTCATCATTGTGATCGCTGTATCATTGAAACCCATCTTTGGGTACAGATTCTTAGCTACCGGATTGAAACCAAATACGTTTAGCTGAACCCTCTTGGCTCCTTCTTTCTTGGCTATGTTCACAAGTTCCTTCATTGCTTCCTCGCCGTACCCTTTCCCTCTCCTGTCCTCATTGATGAAAATGTCCCAGAGGTATGTCTCCTTCATCACTCCTTCCCTGATCTCGTATCATACTGTTACAACCACCTTACTTCTTTCTACGATCTGCATGATGTGATGACCTTTTGTCGAAAGGCCTTCTGGAAGGAGGCTCCGCATATTTCTTTCAGCCTTTTCGTGTGTTATGTTCTCCTTCAGGATGCCTGCTTTCTTCATGTCTCTTGTATACGATTCAATTGAATATTTCCAGTAACTTGGGAAATCTTCAGAGGAGATCTGTTCAAAAAGTACCTGTTCTGACCATATTTTGAACCAATTAAAAGTAGATGAAGCGTTAAGATTTGAGACGAAACGATATCTCGACAGTTAACTCCTAGATCGGTACTTTAAAATTGCAGTGCCGAACATAGTAAATTTACGACAATACCTCTTAGAAATTGAAAGGTGTACAAATTCAGAAGGCGTTCTGAGATAGATTCCCCGCTAAATGCGATTCCAGTTTGGCTATATTAATGATCTTTAGATGGATCAAGGATGTCAGAGCTCTTTGACCAAGGGTTTCCGATTAAGCCAAATTCATATTTTATACTTGCCCACTTTGGAGGAGTATCATATGGTACAGTATTATACGTACGAAGAAACTTGATGAGACGCAATCTTGAAAACACCCAGACCTCCGGAAGAAAAAAATATATGCAATTATAGAATTTGTTTAAGTACTTTATTCGAATAATGAAACGTCAAATGAAATCAGAAATAAATAAGTACATCCCTACCAGAGCTGAAATATCAGCAATGAAGGCAGTTATCAAACTCCAGGGATCATCAATAAACGAACTTGGATCATTTATTGAAAAATCTCAGGAATGGACTTCTCAGGTAGTTAGTAAGCTGGAAAGCAAAGGATTCGTGACAACCAATAGAAAGGGAATGACCAAGACTGTTGTACCTTCTTCTACTGGTTTTGCAACATCCCTTTCTGAACTCGTCCAATCTGAACCATTTGTGCCTTGGGAGAACCTCCTCTCGGGTTCAAGATTAGCTATTCTCTTGGCAGCTACGACAGGGGAAAAGAATTTCGTTTCAGACCTGAACCGAACAACCTCATGGAGAGCGAAGAAAGAACTGAGGATGCACGGTATTTCCCCTCTGATGATCGCTAACAAAGAAATGACCGATCAAAAGGTGGTGAAATTTGTAAGAGAATATGCGGAACATATTGGAGTCCAGTTCATTCACGGCTCTCTTCCGAGGGATGCCATCATCCTTTGGAAGAGCTGGTTTGAGTGCATTTTCAAATACCCTCTTGGAGAGAACAAGAACTTCCCCAAAGAAATCAACAACATCCAGCCCACTGCATTTACTGCATTTCCAAGATACGGTTTGCAATTTTTGACGAATGAAGCATTTTACTACTTTAGTAGTTCAGAAAATAAGCTGACCAAGAATGACATTGTGCTCCACACACTTTTAGTGGACCCAGGTAATGTGACTAACGTTACATATGCCGTTCTCTTCATTCTCAAGAATTATAGGAAATCAGAAATGAGACAACTAAAGGTGGACGCACTTAAATATCAACTGGAAGGGTTGGTCGACCAAATAATAACCTATATCAGATCCTCTGGTAATGTTCGCACATCTTACTTCCCCAAATGGGATGAAATGAGCGAGATTGCAAGAGAATATAGAATAGAGGTGCAAATGTGGACACAACCGTGAGAAATTTCGATCCAAGTTACGTGAAAAAGGAGCTAGCAAGAGTCGACAAAACACTTCCTGAAAAAACAAAGATCTATGTCACAGGTGGTGCAGTGATGGCCTCTTCCGGCTTGAAGATCGGAACAAAGGACATCGATGTCATCGTCGAATCTAGTAAAGCATTGAACAATCTGGTCTCTGCATTGTTAGAAGAGCAGTACTACACGGCGAGTAGAGCTAGTCTTCCTCCTCCCTACGTAGGTCTCTCGGCTGTGGTTCTGGAAAACTCACAGGGGTTTCGGTGGGATATCTTTTTGAAGATAGTTGCTAGAAAGTTGTTTCTTTCATCCGGAATGAAAAAAAGAGCCATGCTAATGTTTCAAGGCAAAAAACTCCTTCATACAGGCTCTCAAATGAGGACATTTTTCTACTGAAGGGTGTGACAGAGAGAGATCGCGACCTGGACGATATGTTTACGATTTCAAAGACAGGCTTAGACTATGACGTGATCTACGAGGAGTGTGTATATCAGTCCAGAAAATCCTGAAGGATTTGGGAATCAGCACTGTTCGGGCAGTGTGAAGATCTTAGAAAAAAGTACGATGTCGAGATACCATTCTTAAGGAAACTACGCAAACTGGCAGAAGAGGAAATTCTTCAGGTGAAGATACTGGAAAGTATCTACCATGGGGCATCTACAAAGGAGGCAGTACTGAATGACCTTAAAGGATTGCTTCCAGACGACCTGAAATTTGGGCTGAACCTGCTTGTCAAACGAAGGAAGATCGCACTATCTAACAATACAATAACCCTAACCGATAGTGCAAAGAAACACCAACTGACATTGCATTGATAATCATTCTGTGTAGAACAAAAGCGAAGTCATATAGTATACTAGCATACTTTTAACTAATGTCATATAGTGTAATTATACATGGATAAAGAGGCCTTACGTTACAAAGATTAAGAGTGTCGTAACTTTGACTAACTTGGTCCGATACCTTGAAGCGGCATACCTCATCTTCAATATTGAAAGGTTTTCTTTCAAACTGAAAGAGATAATCAATGCCCCCAAGAAGATATATACAATTGACAATGGAATTGAAGTGCACCCATACGGCAATTTACAGTACCCCCTCTCTTTATTTTGATCCATCCAATGAATAGAAATAGAGTAGACCTCTGGAGTTACCCAGAGGTCCCTCGTCAAACGTAGCCGGCGGATTTCCCACACTACGCTTACCGACTGCTTTCACGACATGGTATTATGACT
The DNA here is from genome assembly GCA_026127935.1 of Thermoplasmatales archaeon. GTDB lineage: Archaea > Thermoplasmatota > Thermoplasmata > Thermoplasmatales. The sequence continues at coordinate 19,316 of JAJSLL010000001.1, forward strand.
CCTCCCAAGATATGATGGCGGTTTACATTCAAGAAGGGTGAATCCGAGCTTCTGTATGTCTGAATATCGCCACTTGCATTGTGCTGTCTACAGTGCATGTTCATAAGACGGTTCTGCACATAGCTCCATACTCCATTGAACACTCTGGATGCCTGACTGTGAGCAAAGTAATTTCCCCCCATCCCCTCAGTATGGGAGTGAGTGCATCTCTTGCCTTTGTTGGTGTCATAGTGGATAGATTCCTAAGGTCGTTTGTGGTGGAAAGCTAAAGCACCCGACCTGGAAGATGTCCAGATGCAACAACTGTGGTAGAGACTACGAAAGGGACAGGTTAGCCTCACTGGCTGTCTCCCTACGCAATCCCTACCTCTGCGGAGAACCGTTCCCTATGAGTGCGATAGCCTCTTTTTCATCTGTGAAGGATGAATACCTGATATTCCTGGAACGGGTTCGACAGAGATGAGATATAATTCTCCTCCTTGAGTTTCTTATTCTTTTCAACAAGACGATCTATCATCTCCTGATCTCTTGGAATTTCTGCAAGAAGTCGATTCATGAACTATATATTACACCATGGATATACATGTTTCCGATACTATGTTTGATAAAATACCATAGTCAAGCACAGGGGACTGATCAGTTACCTTCGAACGAAACCGTTATGCATAAAGATGCATAATGTTTTGCAAACGGAAAGCCACTTTCGTCCAAGATAAGTTGACACGAAACTCTGAGGAATTAGACCTATAGCAAATTATTAAATTTCGCAACTAATTCCAAATAGTGCACGGAAAGAAAATTTTAGTCACTGGGGCAGCTGGTTTCATCGGTTCTAACCTCGTCGAATCTCTTGTGAAGGACAATTACGTGGTAGGTGTGGACAACCTCTCTTCCGGGAAGGAAGAAAATATACGTGAATTCGCATCATCAAAGAACTTTAAATTCAAGAAGATTGACGTGAAGGACAGCGAGGCTCTCAGGAGGGAAATGGAAGGGGTCGATATAGTGTTTCACCTAAGTGCAAACGCAGACGTCAGAAGAGGCTTCGAAGATTCCAGTGTAGACTTCAGGGAAAACGTGCAGGTCACCCATACTGTCTTGGAATCTATGAGGGTAATGGACGTCAAAGAACTGGTCTTCTCATCCACCAGCGCAGTGTATGGCAACGCAGACGTCATTCCCACACCAGAACTGTATGGTCCATTGAGACCCATCTCTCATTACGGTGCATCAAAACTTGCAGCTGAAGCTTTCATTTTTAGTTTCTCTAGCAACTATGGATTGCGGTCATCGGTCTTCAGGTTTGCGAACGTTGTGGGGAAGAAGGGAACACACGGTGCAATTGCAGATTTCATCAGGAAGTTATCTAAGAACAAGTCCAGATTGGAGGTGCTGGGTGACGGCACCCAAATGAAATCTTACATTTATGTTGACGATTGCGTCAGTGGAATGATCAGTCTTCACGGGAAAGAGGAGGGATTGTTCAATTTGGGTACAAGGGGTAGGACGACGGTTGCGCAGATTGCGGAAATGACGATAGCCAGATATGCCCCTGGCGCTGAGATCAGTTACGTCGGTGGACCCGGAGGAGCGGGATGGATCGGGGATGTGAAGTTCGCAGGACTTGATATTACTAAAGCTCAAAGGAATGGATGGAAATACGAGACAGAGAGCAACGACGCGGTCAAGAGAGCAATCGACGATGCAGGGGCTGCCAGATGAAGGTTCCAACGTTCGTTCAATCTCTCGACAACATTATGAAGGGCGGAATACCTGCGGGGAGCTCGGTACTATTATTGGGTGAACCGGGGGCAGGAAATTTTGAGTTTTCACTTACCTCAGCTGTCAACCTAGCCCGGGCGCTAGACGGCAAGATTCCAAGGGGGTTGGAGAATTACGAAGTGGAATTTCCGGAAGGCATTCTGTATGTATCATTTTCAAAGCCGGCCAATGAAATCATTAGAATTCTCAATCTGTCCTTGGACGAATCTCTTGCGGCCAGTTTGAGGAAGAGAATATCAATACTCGACCTCTCACGGCTTTACTACTCACAGACTCAGATACCTTCTTCCTGGATTGGAGGAAACACTATACGGGACAAGGAAAATCTGGTCTCTTCTTTTATAAAGGAAATAGACAAGGCAGGGAAGAACAAACTGATAATCATAGACTCTTTCACAGACCTTATCACAAGCAGGTATCTCGATGAGAAAACTATGTTTGATATTTCCAGAGGGATTTCCCGGGCCAGCAAGACTTGGAATTCAATAGTATATGTTTTGATGACTGCAAACATAATCGAGAAAAGGGCAGAGTATGTTTTGATGGAGATATTTGACGGGACGCTCCTCTTTGAATGGAACAGCATGGAAAGATCAAGCAAGAGGAAGAGGTACATGTCAATCCCCAGATTTACGGGAGTGCTGCCTCTGATTGAGAGAGAGAAGATAGAGCGATTTGACACCGAATTTGATTTCAAGACTGGAATGATAGTACTCAACACTACGAAGGTGAAATGATGGAGAATGTAGACACCGGAGTGGACGGACTAAACACGATGCTAGGAGGAGGGATCCCTTCTGGAAGCTCTACGCTCGTGCTTGGTAGCTATGGCGCTGGTAAGACAACCATGGGCATACACTTTGCACACAGAGGGGCGTTGAATGGCGAGAACGTCGTTTATTTCACCCTTGAAGAGAGGAAGGAGAGCATAATTCTAGCCTCCAAATCATACAACAAGGATTTCACCCCCTACCTAGACAAGAACCTGTTCCTTCTGAATCCCGGCACAGTCGAATTCGTTGAGATGTTGAAGTCTGAGGGGAATTTCAAGGCCAGTATTGAGTCGCTGAAACCTAAGAGAATTGTGATAGACAGCATATCATTGATACTGATGGTGGCAGAAAATGATGTACTGAAACGGAACGTGATAATCAATCTCTCCAATGCGCTGAGAGATCTGAATGTCACATCTTTCCTCTTGGCCGAATCAAACGTTTCGATTCCCTACTCCAGCAGAGACGGGCTAGCTGAATTCGTTTCAGACGGAGTAATCTCGCTACAGAACAGGTATGACGACAGCATAGGTTCCACAACGAGCATAATAAGGGTTCTTAAGATGAGGCTGACTAATCACGATAGAAAAGCCAGACCATACAGCATCGGATCAAATGGAATAGAGATCCTTGCAAAATCAGAACTGTTTCAATGAACCCGCTTCAAAATAATCCGAATTCGATTCTCTTCCCCGGCGTTCTCAACCAGTAATCTCCAATCTCTGAAGTGTTCTTGACGTGAGTGCCTGCACAGGCACAGGAGTCAAGTCCTTCTATCTCTACCACCGAAATTTCTACGACCGACTTAGGAAGCTTGTCAAGGTTGCATCTAGCCATCAACTTTGGATCAAGGTCGTCACGCTTGACCTCGTATCTCTTCACGTTTCTTGCGGTCTTGTTTATTTTGTATCCCTCGCTATTCACCTTGATGCTGCTCGAATCGCTCTCTATGTACCCATATCCTGGAAAAACTTCTGTCACCAATGATGGAAAGCCTGTCTTGAAAACAACGGCAGAGATTGCATGTTGAAGAGTGTGCATTTTCATGATCCTGTATCTTCTTTCCCAGTCCAAGACCAACTTGGCCCTAAGTATGGGCGCTTCTACTGTGGATAGATGCAAGACGTTCTTACCCTTCTTTCTTACGTTGTAGATAGGTATCTTCAAATCCCCCGATATTAGCATCCCCCGGTCTCCAGGCTGCCCTCCTCCCTGATAATGCAATATTGTTCTATCGAGGATGTACCCTCCATTCTCGTATCCAAGAACTTTGACTTCTGTCTCTTTAATGTATGAGCCTTCTATGCCATGGAGGTACAGTAACGAACCTCCATCACTCAATGAATGTTTCACCTTTGGTGTAGTTCTTCTTTATCTCCTCGATTATGAGGTCCCTGTTCCTTCTCAACTGGCTCTCGTACCACTTGGCAAAGACGTTCAGCAGTATTTCCTCCAACTCTTCGACCTTTGCACCCTTCATTGGAGATTGATAAAGGATGTACTGGGTGAAATACCGGTGCCAGCCGGTATACCTGTCGTACTTCTCCCCCTCGGAAAACTCGAACATTGCAGAAATGGATTCATTTTCCTCTTTCTTGTAGATTATCTTTAGGTTGTCTCCCACTCTTTCAACTTCCCCTGCTGTGTCTTTGAAAGTTATGTTGCTGACGTTCTCAAAAAAGAAATCGTTGCTCAGCTGGAACTTCTCAGGGTAACTAGTGAATTCAAGCCACTTATTCGGGGGAGGGTCTATCGTGAAGTGAATATTTTGCTTATTGAATCTAACCCAAGTTTGCCACAGGTCAGTCAGAATCCTCTTGTTGAATTCCGATTTCTTTCCGGTGGTCTGGGAACTATCCTTCATTACTTCCTTCTCTTTCTTTGAAAGTTGCTCCTCAAGCTTAGAAAACCAGTCCTTCGGTTGCTCTGTTGCTGGCATTTGTATCAAGAGAGTATTCAATATGAAATATTAAACCTTTAAGCTAAAATTGGAAATGGCGGGTAATTCTAATCAACTTCTTCCAAACAATGACCGTCAAAGGCAATATATGCGAATGAAGAACGGTTTCAGATAACCTCAACGTGAAACATTCCATTTACCAAAGCCTGACTTGGTGCTTTTGTCAGTTGAACAATCATCGGCATTAGCGGAGTGAAATCCAATTAATGCATCAGAAAAATGACTTTACCCCATAGTAGAGCATTACTACAGCGAATGCAACCAGGATTACAAAAGAGAAAACTCTCAGTAATGGCGAATATCTGCTTCCAACCTTGTGCATGGCATAAGGAAATACCGTGATCCAGGTGAGTATTCCTACAAAAAATCCGGCCACTGAAAGAAGAGTCATTTTTTCGATCAAGAATAGTCCAACTGTTACCCACCATATAATTTGGAATGGGTTTGTTATTCCCATTGTCAAACCAACAACGTAGTTCCCTTTCGGGGTTTTTGAAGGCATTCTGGATCTAATGACTGAAATCGCTAGATAGACCATTACTGCAGCACCAACAATATAGAGATATTTGAAAGCGAAAGGAGGAATTGCTGCTCTCCCGAAATATAGAACAATGAGATAAATCAAGTCCGCAGTCATAGCCCCGATCCCAACGCTAGCTCCGTGGAGGACAGTTTTTGAGGATTCATTCATTATCACAGCGTTGACCGGTCCCGGGGGAGCTGCTAGAGATAGTCCGAGAACATAGCCTACAAGGACAACGTAAGAACCGCTCAGAAACACACGTTCAGATTTGCATTCCATATTAAACACTTGCTTCTAGAGAAAAATTAGTCCGTTTATGTGATATATTATCCGAAGACCTCCCAATTTTCAGGTATTTCATAAGTTTTGATATTACCAATAAATTCTCTTCCTCTAGATAATGGAGAAAACCTTCCAAACTACTATCAGTTGAGAATACTCTTAAAAGATTTAGGGCTCAAGAAATTGAATTTTAGCAGGAATAAGATTTGCAATTACTCATCCAAATTTATATACTCATCACTATATTCTGATTCAATCCAAGTTGATTCATAAGATAATTTGAAGAGTGCTCCGGCCGGGATTTGGACCCGGGTCGTCGGCTCGAAAGGCCGATATGCTTGGCCGGACTACACTACCGGAGCGTGAACGAACGATAACATTGCTTGTTATATATTCTTACTGCAACAACTGAGCAATTTGACGTATAGCATCTGGTCGTTCTCAATGTCTGAAGATCCGGGTATTAAATTATAAAATGGCTCTCATATTTGGGGTGCCTATTGTCCTAATCTTGGTAGGCGCGCTGATCCACTAGTCCGTTTTACACAGAGGAAGTGGGAGCACATTCCCAGGTTCTCCCAATGGGTTACCTATAAACACTTACAGGATATGGTGCCGTATTCAACAGAAACTCCTCGTGATGCATTTCTACTCCGCCAAGCCGTTGGCGTTGGATTCTTTTAAGGTATAACATGAAGTTTCCACCTCTCAAATTAGTGCACATAGATGGGGAAAGAGGTAGTACCCCCCCTCCCAAACTACGATAAGATTAAAGTAATCAGAATCTCTTACATCACGAAACTCCTGAGGGAATGTGAATGAATTTCACCGTTGAAGCATATATGACCAAGAAACCGTTTACCCTGAAACTTCCAGCCTCTGTTTCTGATGCAATGCAAATTATGGCAAGCAAGGACGTTGCCGCTGTGCCGATAATAGATCCTAAAACGAATTTTGCCGGTATTGTGTCAAGGAGGGACATCTTGGAACATCCGAAGGAAGACGAGTTGTCGCTTCTTATGAGAACGGATTTACCTACCCTCACCTCCAAGGAACCGTTGGAAAAGGCAGTTACGCTATTCACCAAGATATTACGAAGACATTTGCCTGTCGTTGACAACAAGAAGGTAGTCGGAATCATAACCCCGTACGACATCCTCGATGCGGTTATTGCAAAGAAACTCGAAACACCGATATCGAAGCTGATTACCAGGACGGCAATACCCATCTACACAAAGTCAACTGCTAAAATGGTCGAGAGAGTCATAAAGTTGACGAAAGTTACTGCATTCCCCGTACTTGACAACAATGGGAATTTGAAAGGACTAGTTACAGAAAGGGATTTGCTGAACGGAGCAAACCTCGATTCGAAGACGGTATCAACTCAGCTCGGAATAGGAGAAGACGATGATGCGTGGAGCTGGGAAAGCCTTAGGGATATATACACTTTCTACTACACAATAAGGGACTTGGAGATCCCAAACGTTGAGGTCGAGAAGATAATGGTAAAGAACCCGATTTCAATCTTTGAGGGAGCTTCTGCATATGATGCAGCAAAGATCATGAAGAAAAACAAGTTCACCCAGCTACCTGTCAGAGACGTAGATGATGAACTGAGCGGAATGGTTTATGACTTTGACGTAATATCTTCCTTGATCAAATGAAGGGTGTGGATCAAGAAGAAGTCTCTAGAAGAAGGGGAATTTATTTCCAGGGATTTGGAATATACGGTGGATTATCTGGGCTGTACGATTACGGTCCATATGGCGCACGTATAAAGGATAAGGTCATTAGAATCTGGAAGGAGATCATGTTGAGTGAGGGGAACATCGCGGAGTTCGATGGAACCACTATTACTCACACACAGGTTCTGAAGGCATCCGGTCATTATGACAGGTTTTTTGACTATTCGATAGAGTGCACGAAATGCCACACTAAGTACCGCGCTGATGACCTAATTGAAAAAATGGGAGTAGCAGCAACCCTCGACAAGAAGTGGCTTCAGGATAAGATTCTTGAATTGGAGATAAGGTGCGAGAAGTGCCAGGGAGATCTGGGGGAAGTGAAGATACAGAAACTAATGTTCCCAGTCGAGCAGGGTGAAAACCTAGAGCCACTGTTCCTGAGACCTGAAACTGCCCAGGGAATGTTTGTAAACTTCAAGGAATATTATAGGTTCTTTAGGGAAAAACTGCCGTTTGCTATGATCACTGTTGGTAGAGGTTACAGGAATGAAATCTCGCCAAGAAGAGCCATTTTCAGACTTAGGGAGTTCAACATGATGGAGTGCGAATCTTACTTTGATCCCAAGAACGAAAAGTGGGTCCGTGAACCCGATAACGAAATCAAGGTGACATTCCTTACAAACGAGGGTAAAGAGATCAAGGCGACTTCAAAGGAAGCGTATGACAAGGGAATTGTAAAGAGTCAGCCGATGGCATATTTCTTTGGCCTTGCACTTAGATTTTATTCAAAAGTGGGCATCGACTTGGAGAAGATCAGGTACAGACAACACAAAAAGGAGGAGAGAGCACACTACTCTTCAGAAACCTGGGATGCAGAGGCTTTGACCGACATAGGTTGGATAGAGATAACCGGAAACTCCCACAGGGGTACCTTCGATTTGACCAACCACATAAGATCATCCGGGAAAGACCTGTATGCTCAAAGGATAATTCCAAAGAGAGAAGAATTTCAAAAGGTCAAGGAAATAGACTACAAAAAGGTGAAGTCTGAATATCCCGATATCTCTTCCAAAATAATAGCAGCAATGAAGGAAGGAAAGACCGAGGTAACGATAGATGACAAGAACATCCAACTCGACAGATTCACTATAGAACGGGAGGAGAAAGTTGTTGTCGACAGGGAGAGTTTCGTTCCAGTTGTAATTGAGCCAGCATTTGGGCTTGACAGAATCCTGTACGCTATACTTGACCACAATCTCTCGTCCAGGGAAGATTCAGGTTATGCTTACCTGAAAATACCCTACTCAATCTCCCCTTATGATGCGGTCGTACTGCCCTTGATGAATAAGGACGGAATGGACGAAAGTGCAGGTAAAATTTTTGAAGACCTACTCAAGAGTAAGTTCTCGGTTCTGTACGATGACTCAGGATCGATAGGCAAGAGGTATTCAAGATACGATGAAGTTGGAATCGTGTACTGCATCACCATAGATTATGATACAATCAAGAACGGAGATGTGACTATCAGGCATCGAGATACTAAGGAACAAATAAGAATCAAGATCGAAGATATTCCGCGTTATCTAGGATCTGACCCATGGAATGGGAAAGCGAATTAGAAGCATCACTGACGAAATCAGTTCGAGAATTGCCCAATGAAGTAGGAATACTTTTTTCAGGCGGACTTGACAGTTCCCTGATTGCGTACCTCTCAAAGAAAGAAGGAAAGGAAGTACGGTTGTATGTCTGTGGAGTTGACGGATCTCACGACTCAATCTGGGCACCGATAGCAGCCAAATCAATGGATATGCAGGTTAACTTCTTGAGTGAACACGAGAATGACATTTTGGAAGGTATTAGGAGCATCAAACAGATTACTGGAGAGACATCAGCTCTTTTGATTCTGATAGAGCTTTCTCTCTATTTCACCACCAAATTCTCCACTGATCACAAACTTGTCACTGGCCAGGGAGCAGATGAACTCTTCTTAGGATACAAGAAATATGAGACCAAAGACACATCAAAGGAAGATCTTGACAGGGTTGTGAATTACGTCGTACCGATGGAGCGAAAGATCGCTTCATACAACGGAAAAGAACTTCTGTATCCGTACCTCCATGAAAGTGTTGTAGATATGGCCTCTCGAATTCCGTACGACCTCAAGGTCCAGAATGGTTCTAGAAAATACATTCTTAGGTCGACTGCCTCTCGAATTAAACTGGATAAGGAGATAGTGTGGAAACAGAAGAAAGCCGCACAGTACTCTTCCGGGTTCAAAGATGTGGTGGCGAGAATGGCAAAGAGAAAAGGAAAAAATGTTCACGATTTTATCAATGAACTGTAGCGGTCAAATATCTCCTCATTTTTCTTTCTGAGTTCATCCAAGTTCAAGCCAAAGAAGTCTCCTTGTGAGTATAGCAATTTACCATTTACAATCGTCTGTTCAACGTCATTTCCATTGGACGAATAAATAAGAATGTTTTCAGCGTTGTCCCTTCTTAACGGAATCTGTCCAACGCCTCCGCCTACTACTGTAATGTCAGCAAGGGCTCCCTCCTTCAAGATTCCCGATTTCTTACCGAGCACTCTCCAAGGGTTCTTGGTCATGAAATCTATAACCTGGGATGGTGGGAGAATCTGCCCTTCTTCTCTGTAATTCTTTTGAAGTAATGAAGCAAGCTTTGCATTTTCAAGCATATCGAGGGAATTTCCAGTAGTAGCAGAATCGGTCCCAAGTGTCAAGTTAACTCCATGCTGTACCATTTCTAGAACCGGGACGAAATTTCCGTTTGCAAGTTTCATATTGCTCACCGGGTTGTTCACTGCTGTTACCTTGTTCCTCCCCATAATCTTGATCTCATTCAGAGTAACATAGATCGTATGCGCTGCAATCAGCCTGTCACTCAAAAAACCGAAGGCATCTAGATACTCTACCGGTCTCTTCTTTTCCTTCTTGACGATGTCATATACCTCCTTCCTATTTTCGCTCAGGTGTATAGTATACGGAAGATCGTACCGGTCTGCAAGTTCCTTGGAAGCAATCAAATCATCTCTGTCACACGAATAGATTCCATGTGGTGCAGGGAGAGGAGTGACCAGTTCACTTCCCTTGAACTTTGAAATGAACTGTTCTGCATTCTTGAGAGGGTCGCCTTTCTGGGTGGTCAGATTCTTGTTCACGATACTCCAACCCAGATACGAGCGTATCCCAACTTCCTGAACAGCTCGTGCTACCATATCTTCTCCGTAATACATATCCAAGAAAGTGGTGGTTCCTTTCCTCAACATTTCTGCGATACCCAGTTTGCTGCCATAATAGACATCTTCGTCTGTTCTGATGGAATCAAGTTTAAATCCTGTATCGAGGAACTTGGAAAAAGGAACATCGTCCAAGAGCGTTCTCATGTTTGTCATTGCGACGTGATTGTGCATGTTTACAAATCCGGGAGAAACAATCTTGTTGGAACAATTAATGACGTACTCTGATTCAACACTTATTTTTTCAGAAATCTGAGAAATAGAATTCCCATCGATGAATAAGTCCATCCTCTTTGGTGCGTGATCTTCAGTGAGCAAAATGCCGTCCTTCAACAGGATTTGCATGCGTTGCTATTGCTTTTTCTTATTTATCCTATCTGAAGAGAATCAGAAATCCCGCTAATGCGGTTATCAGGAGAAAGAGGAAAGAATACTTGTTGAATTTTAAAAAATTCTTTCCGGAAAGATTCCTCAGAGCTATGATGTTGGCCAGCGATGCAATGACAGTGCCGTTCCCGCCAATGTTCACTCCGTATGAAAGAACTGCCCACGAAGAGACTTTCCCAAAGAGAACAGTTGTCGGAACATTGGATATAACTTGTGAGAATATTATCGAAGTAAAGTAAGTCAGTATCCCTCCTCCTGTAAATGGGAGGGATATCATTGACCTAATGGAATTCATAACTAGGAAAATTAGAATAAAGACCATTATCAACACGTAATCGACTCTCGCTACAGCTTGTGGTTCCAGGAATACTAGTGATAATAGAGCAATAGCTATCAGAGCGATGAACAGAAAAATTGTCGCATCGAGCAGCATCCCAACTATTGTTGCGACCAACAGGAATAGATAAAAAATGAAGAAATAAAATCGTGGTTTTTCCTTAACGTCACTCGGAGGGAGCTTCTCATTCTTGAAAACAAGGGAAAATACAATCAGAATTGCAATTGATACCAGGAAAATCGGTGCCATTGTTTCGACAAATGTAAAAAAATTGAGTGAATATAGTCGAAACAATATGATATTTTGGGGATTGCCGAAAGGCATCAGAAGAGATCCAACATTAGCGGCAATTGCCTGAAATATAATGACATCATCAAGATTTTTTCCAGAAAATTTCCCTATAGCAATTGTGATTGGAATCAGTACCAGAAGAGAAACATCATTCGTGAGAAACATGGCCAAGAAAGCAGTCAAAAGTATAGATATGATCATCAACTTCCTCCTACCGTCAGTTACCTTAATGATCTGGTAAGCAACGTAGTTCAGACCACCAGAATACATTAAACCTGTATTAACTACAATTAGAGTAGAAAGGATGGCGATAGTATTCCAGTCAACCATTCCCGGAGAATAGAGGCTTCTTCTCACTAAGATGATAACCAAATACGCAAGTCCCAAGACAAGAAGCAGTATTTTATTTACTGTTAACTTCATTCAAAGCGTATTCTTTAGAAGAGTATCGAGTTCTGGGCCTATGGCCTTGAGTATTGACTTGACCATCTCGTCCCTGAAAGATTCTGGGATCGAGATCAGTCCAAGTTCTGCAACTACCTTCAGCATCTTTGCTTGAGCGCCGGCTTCTAGAAGCTTTCCTCGAGTGTAATCCCGAATAGAGTCCTTCAGCTCATTTTCCATCCTAGGATTCTCCTTCAGTTTTTCCTTGATTCTTTCCTTGATTTCGTCCTTGTAGAGTTCCTGAATAGCCTGAACAATTATTTCGTCCGAAATCATTAGTTTCTTTGAGTCCTCCAAGATGAAATTTTCGTCTTTGGCCATGAGATGTTATACCAAAGTCATATAATAGCTATTGCTGTGACACCTCCGAGCTAAATGTCTAGAGTAACTTCGATTAGAGCAGGAGCCCTCTTCACAATCAGTCTGTCGTAGGTTGCAGCCTTCACAAGAATTGACCCTCTCTCCTTCTTACTGAAAGGCTCCCCCATACCGTCCCATCTAACTTTTCCCTCACAAACAGTAATTTTCCTGATCTTTATGGCAAGTTGTGTTGATTCAGACTTGTATATCAGATCGTTCAGCAATCTGGTGACGCATCCCTCATCAGTATCATATTCGATAGAAGAACTCAACAACACCTCTGGTCGAATAATGTCAGAGTAGATCATTCTGAGCATGTAATTTGAAAGCTCCAGGAGTGTACCCTGAAACGATCTACCCCAGGCTCTGAGTCTCACATCGGCAGTATGATCTAGGCTTTCTACTGGCACAAATTTATGATGCAGGAGTAAGATAAAACATTATTGAGACTGCCTTTTGAGTTCTTCAAATTCTTGTTTTAGCTACTTTTTTTGGGTTGAAAATGCGAAAAATGTCTATGAACTCGTGCTTCGGAATAGCCTTTGCAGCCAAAAACAAACTCAGACGCGTACTGTACCAACAAGAATGCGTATGAATCCGGAGCAGTATCCGAGCACGTCCTTAAGTTTCCATCCTTATCTTCCTACTGGAAAAGTGTAATAAAGTATACTCTTTCTAAATGCGATTTAAAGAAGTAAAGAGTTAGAAACCGCTAATCACTTTTTTTCCGGAACTCGTCCATTGCATACTGTCCGAGTTTCCCAGGATTCATCATATTTGAAATGTCTACAAGCTCCTCTTTGGTTATGGCTTTTGAAGCTAACAACAACCCCAGGTAAATTAGGCCATAAGCAAGGAACAGACCTATCATAATGAAGATCGACATCCTGTTGTAACCGTGAAAGAAATAATAGAACAATCCACCAAGGAGTATTGCCATCACCGCGCTCCTTGCAGATTGGTAAGTCACTTTGATTTTTACTTCGAAGAGCAGCGCTATTATGGAAGTCAGGAGTAGAGCAATGCCAGAAATAAGATATGAGTAAGCCCCGCCAACTACACCCAAACCCCCAAGATGGACATCTGCCAATGTCCTGGGAATGAGGACTATGCTCAGTACAATCCAGAGGACATAACCAACGTTGGTCAGCAAGGCCGTAATTTTGGTTTTCGCAACTGCGTTAAAGTGGGTCCAAAATGGAATCGCCATTGTCCAGAACCAGGACCCAATAAGCATTACTTGAAGGGGGAAAGCGAATGCAATCAATGCAGAGTTCCAAAGGTTGAGAATTGGTGCAGCGAAAATTGTCGCAAACACGGTAAGAGGGGTTACGAAGAGCGTCAGGTACTTAATCGACAAGCCCATGGTCTTTCCGTAATCTCCGTTGGATGCAAATTGGGAGGTCAGAGAAGGAAGTATAAGGACAGTGACGGACATGGTGAATCCAGTCATCATTAGTATCAACCTGTAATCGGTTGCAAATCCTCCAGATTGAAATGACCCAAAAGCGATATAGACTAGCACTTGAGGCACATTGGTGGATATTGCGGTCGCGATGGAAACTCCGATAAGAGGATATGAATATTTCAGGTAAGTTCTGATCGTTTCCAAGCGGGGCCACTTGAAATTCCACGGCATTCCTACGACAAAGCTCGCGACTGCATACACAGTGTAAGAGATGGAGTAGGAAACGGCTATCAATATGGCCATTTCGGGAATTCCAGAACGTGAGCTGGGGAAATGAAAGATGTTGAAGTGAAGGAATATAACGATAGATGCAAATCTTGCTACAGATTCTATTATGGGAGGGAGAGACATCTTGAACGCTTCCTGAGTCCCGGTGAAAAAGGCTCGGTTTGCCTGGATGTATGGAAGACCCACGAAATAAGGAATCAAGAAGAGTATGCTGATGTATATCAACGGGGACTGGAAGTGCTGATGGAGGACCGTTGTCCATACAAAAACAGCAAGAAGTATGATGCCGACGTAAATGATCGTGAGAATTACCTTCATGAAAATCAGGGCATTGTTGTATTCGTTCCTGTATTTTCCAAGAGCGATCATTCTGGTATGAGCCGTGTTTATTCCCAGATCTGAAACGAACGAGAACACTAGACCGAAAGAAAGCGCCGTGGAAAATATTCCCCACGAGCTGACCCCTGCATCCCTCAGGATTAAGAGCATCGTAAGGAATCCAACTATCAGGCCGAAACCATTCTGCAATAGAATCCACGCAGGTTTGGCAGTTTCCATCTCTGTGGCCGTAGTAGGCAAATGTAGAAAAATGTTGGTATAATGAGAAATCATTATATTTTGCTAAACTCTCGCAGAACGTGATACCATCGTTCATCACCTCCCTCGTCCTCTTCATACCGGCATTCATAGCCAACCCAAGCGCAGTAATCACGGGAGGAAAGTTAGTCATAGATGGAGGCAGAAGCTGGAAGGGGAAGCGAATATTTGGTGATCACAAAACCTGGTCTGGGCTAGCCGGTGGAGTATTCGCAGGGTCCCTGATAGGTCTCATCTTGAACTATGTATTTCTTTTCACCAATATTGGGGAATTGACTTTTTCGAATCAGTTAAGTACAGTATTTGAGATGGTGCTGGTTCTTTCGTTCTTCTCAATGTTTGGCGATTTAGTGGGATCTTTCATAAAGAGAAGAATCGGAAGGGCTCCTGGTGCGGAGTCTCTCTTCCTAGATCAGTATCCATTTGCCCTTTTTGCGCTCGCATTCTTTTACATATTTTTTGGAAGCAAGGGAGTAGAGCTGTTCCCTTGGCCTGGAGTAATTGCAATTCTGGTAGTCACTCCATTGATCCATAGGGCAGTCAACATTATAGGATACAAACTCAAGATGAAGAGTGTACCATACTAGTCCAGGAAGGCATTCGTCTCGGATACCACGTCTTTGCTCAAATAGAGGTTTGGCAGTTCTGGCCTGAATTTCTTCGCTCTGGAATCGAGAATGATTGCCACCCCCTTTTCCTCGGGACTCCTTATCAATCTGCCTAATGCTTGTCTTATCCTGGTAGCTGCAACAGCGTCATAAGCGTACTCCCACCCCCTCCTAAATTTCATTTCATAGAAGAGTTCCATTGCCGATGTTTCCGGAGAAGGTGGAGGGTAAGGAATACCTGTCAGAACAGCCGTCTCGACCAGTTTACCGGGTAGGTCTATTCCCTCTGATATGCGTCCGTTGATTACGGCGAAGAGGTTACCGCCTTTCTGTTTAAAGTTGGTCATAAGATTGACGAATTCCTCATTGCTCATGCCCTTCCTCTCAAAGAATATCCTTCCCTTCATGTCTATCTCTAGGAACGAAGACAGCTGTTCATATGATGTACAAAAAATGATCTTGTTGTGCTTGACATTTTCCACTATGTCTCTGATGTAACTATTCATTCTCTCTCTTGATTCATCCTTCATCGTGTACCTGGAGGTGACATCGTCCACGAACAGTACCTTGAGGTTCCTCTCAAGGTAATCTGCCTTTATGACAATTTTCTCAGGATCCTTAACCCCGACCTCGTCAATGAACTTACTGAAAGGAGATATGGTCCCAGACATGAAATAAGTCCTATAGGAGTCTCCGAAAAAGCGTAGAATTTCATAAGTCTCCAGATTCATTATGCTGATACCAGACGGTTCCTCGTTGTGAGAAATCGTTACACTATATCCTTCATCATCATCCATGAGCCTGGAACCCAGGACTGATGCATTGTATATGTAACTCCTAGGGAGCTTCCCCTCCGCGCTCTTGGATTCCTTTATCGATAGTCCAAAATTTGCAGCTAGGTTCAGGAGATTCTTGATGTCTAAAGAGTTCATCTGGAATGAATCCATGTAGGCTTCAGTTACTTCCTGAGTGGTGATGATCCTATCTCCTTCTTTCAGTAAGGTATCCAGAGCTTTGTTGAGGGATTCCACGATGTACGAAACATTCACCTTATTGATCAGCAGATCTCCGAACTGATCTATCTCCTTGGAACAGTTGGAAAGAGTATTGTAAGTGAGCTTCTTGGAAAGCAGGTTTCTTGTAAGGTCAGGGATGTTGTGTGCCTCGTCAGCTATCAGTATGATGTCCTTCAATTCTGCCTCCATCCATCCAAGGAATCTCTCCCTGATGAACGGATTCAGAAAGAATGAGTAAGAGGTGACAAGCACTTTAGCGTCTGCTGCCAAACTCTTTTGAGCAAAATATGGACAGTATTCCTCTTTTCCAAGGTTCAGAAAGTCTTCCTGAGACATTATGGTCTTCCTCCAGTCTCTTTCAAAGTTGGTTTCGTACTGGCACCCTATCTTTCCACTCTTGTGCATCTCGACCAAAACTCTGCAAAAACTACTCTGCTCTTCTGGAGTGCCCTGTGACATCTCGGACGCCTGTTTCTTGTAAAGACACATCTCCCCTCTCCCAAAAAAAGTCATTACCTTCTCAAGCCCTAGCGCTCTTGCTTCCCTCAGCAAATTCTCTCCCTGTGAATTGGTTCTAGTCAGGAACACAACCCTCCTATCGGGGTACTTAGATACTACGTGGAATAGCACGGATACTGTCTTTCCGGATCCCGTGGGGCTTTCGAGTATGGTGGACCTCTTTTGACTCTGGTCCAATTTCTGAAATATCATCTCCTGCCATGGGTATATCTCATACGGAAACTTTGGTGCATCTTTCAAGGAACAGATCCACCTCCTTGACCAAAGGAAGTCCAAAGCTCGATACTTGATTCTCGAGGTCCTTCTTACTGATGGAAGTGGTAAATTTGTAGGAATTAAGGCTGCTGAATACATCTTTTTCTCCAACACCAATAAGCTTGCCAAGATCCCTTGAAATTGCGTGCTTCTCCCTTATCGTTAAATCTGACCCAACGTTACTCTCGTACCTTTTCAAGAAAGATGAGACCGATTGTCCCGGGTTCCCTACTGTGAAGAGACAGCAGCAAATTTCATCGCTTTCTGTTTTTGAACCTCGACGCATTGTGAGGTACGGCTCCCATATCTGAGCGGCGTCGATTTCCTTAGCATTGTATGCTCGGATAATGTCTTTGATGCTCTTGTAATAGACCTGCTCGTAGTTCCCTGAATTCCTGGAATCTTTGTCCATTCTCGACAACGGAGTAGTACCTATCCTACCTGAGGAATGCCTCCGAATCGTTCCGGACCCACCGGATGCAATTCCCGCAACAGGAGAAATTTTCCTGTCGATGAGGTAGAAAAAGTATCCAGAAATGAGCGGGCTTGCAACCATGTCCTCCGAACCAGTCATCAGTTCCTTCAGAGCTTCCAAGCTGTTATCATAGACTTTCACTCTAAAAGGAATGCGGTTGCCAAGCTGGTTCAGCGTACCGACAACATTGATGTATTCCGCACTTCGTAGTATTCCCACTCTCAGTGTCATCGAATGATTCAGAGCGACAAGTATCGTTCTCTGACTCACCTTCTTCCTTAGGATAAGTTTCTCCCTTTCCAACTTACCAAGTACTTCCGACATTCGAGATCTCGAAGATTTGAGTCTCGAAGTGAGTTCCTTCTGAGTTACATCTTCTTTGAAAAGTATCTCAAGAACTTTTTCTCTCAACATAGGGTTCAGATTTCAAACTCTTCCCCATTCTTTGGTAGGACGATCTTGGACGAGGTGAGATCTTTTGCCAATTCTTCTCTCTTCTCTCCGTGCATTAATACAACTTTGTCGGGTTTAGATCCCTCAATGAATTCAACAAGTTCCTTGTGTCCAGAGTGTGCAGAAAAGTCGAAGAACTTCACGTCCATGTTCACTTTTGTTGTCACACCTGCCAGATTGATGCTACCTGTTTCCAGGAGCATCCTTCCATTGGTATCTTCAACCTGATATCCGGTTAGGAAAAGGCCGTTCTTTTGATCGTTGAGATTAGAAATGTAATTGAGGACAGGTCCGCCATCTAACATTCCACTTGTGGTTAGAATCACGTCTCCGTTAAGTGCTTTTTCTCGATCTGACTTGCTCCGTACAAATCTCACCCTCCTGAGCATTTTCTTGTATCTTTGGTAGTTCTTTATGTACTTCGGGAAACTGAGTAAGACATTGGAAACAGTCCTGCCCATTCCATCGATCCAAATTTCATAGTCTGTGTTTTCAAGAACCATCAATAACTCCTGAGAGCGGCCGATTGCGAAGGATGGCACCACAGCTACCCCATCGCCCTCTACTACTTTCTGAATCGAGGATAGGAAATTCTCTTCGACGCTTGGTCTTGGAGGATGCTCCTTTCCCGCATATGTACTTTCAACGACCAACACATCTGTGCTGATCGGTTTTATACCGAAAGTCAGGTGGGTGTCTATGCTCTGGATATCGCCCGTGAAAACTATGCTGCTCTCATTCTGGACACGGTACATGGCACTTCCTACGAGGTGACCGGTAGAATGAGAAGTAATGTCCTGGTCCTTGAACTCCATCGTCTCGCCATAGTTCAGAGGCGTGAATGTTTCTATTATGCTATCTACATCGAATTCTTCGAAGGGAAGACTATTCCCTTCCAGGTTTGCTATCTTGACCGAGTCGTAGAGAAGAATGGGTACCACCGAGAGTGTCGGTGGTGTTGCATAGACATTGGCCCCTCCATTCTTGTTCAGCCAAGGTAACATTCCTACATGATCAAGGTGTGAATGTGTCACGAATACCCCATCTACTTTTGGTGCAAGCATTGGGAAAGTTGGAGGTTTTGTAGGATTCATCCCGTAATCAAAGAGGAATTTGTATCTGTCAGTTGAGAGGACCATTCCCAATCTGCCAACCTCGTCTCCTCCTCCCAAAAACCTAGCTTTCATAGTCCAGCCTCCTTAAGGTGAAGTCCACATTTGCATGTTCTTTCGACAGATATTCTTGGTATAGCGTTTGTCAATACTTTCTTTATATTTTCTTCGTTCTCTTTCATAACTCTAATTACTTCCTTTGAATTTACTGGTATATCGGCCCAGACGTCATAGTCCGTCACAGTTGCAAGTGTAAAGTAGCACATCTCCTTCTCCCTTGCCAGGTTAATCTCCGGCACTAGCGTCATCCCTATAATATCCCCCACCCCTCTGAAAAACTTGCTCTCAGATCTTGTGGAGAACCTTGGACCCTCTATGCAGACATAGGTTCCACCCTTCTTTGACTTGATCCTTAGATCGATTAGACTCTTGTGGAATGTATCCAAGAGCTCGGGACAGAATGGGTCTGCCATCGAGATATGTACAACTTCCGGTCCATCGAAAAAGGTATAATTCCTACCATTGGTGTAATCAAAAAACTGATCCGGCAGAGCAATCGCTCCCGGTTCGATATCTTTCTGAAGCGATCCAACTGCGGAAACTCCTATTATTCTTTCCACTCCAACTTCCTTAAGTCCATATATATTGGCTCTGAAGTTTATTTTGTGCGGCGGTATCTTGTGTTCCTTTCCGTGCCTATAAAGTACTGCAACCTCCTGTCCCCCTATCTTTCCAAGTTCTATTGGTGAAGACATTTCTCCATAGGGAGTGTCGAGTTTGATGACTTCGGCATTTTCTAGTAACTTTCCAGTAACCGAACCACCTATTAGTCCTATTTTTGCCATCGGAACTATATATTTGGCAGTCTAAAAATGTGTTGGAATGGCAAACTGTAGCTAAATTTGGTTTAGCTATTGAATATATTTTACTTCTATCCTGCAGCTCTTTTACCTACATTTTGATACCAGCGGAGTTGCATTCAAATACGCAGTGACATCCCGTATTGCTTTTTCTTGGAATACTATGTTTTCCGTGCGCAAAAAACCAGCAGCGAGGTTCAAAACGCAGTCAGTGGACATCATGACTTTTGAATTTTCACCTTCTTAATGTCCTTGGACCGAAGTCGAGATTTTGCAGCATCTACAAATTCCTCGGGAAGCGGTCCTTTCTCAATCTTTACGTGAGAAACATTTTCTGTCTCCTTTTTCAGATTTGACCACATTTTGATTCCTGCTGGGTCCCTGAGTCCCGAGAAAATGGCAGGATTGATCGCATGTTCGTCTCTCAAGATCAGACCATACTAAAAGATGAGGCCCATGAATAAGACCAGACTTATCACATAACCAACCATGGCAATCTTTGAGAATGTCTCGATTTTAAGAAAGTCGTGTAGTTCCTCGCTTCCTATTAATTTCTTTGTCGTTGGGGTTTGCATGATTTCTTCTCTAACATTAAATCAAGTTTTTAATCCAAATGACGGTTTCTTGACCCAGATGGTTTGTTGAACTACAGATCGAAAAAAATATCACCAATGAACGAGTGGTTCAATCAAGGGGACGAATATTGGCTTTCCCTCGGTACTACCAACACTATCAGCCCAACGCCAAACTAATCACTATTATATATGAGGTAACAATCTGGTTCCATGGAAGGCAAGCTACGTCCTCTTAACATTCTAGGAAATAGCCTGAACCAGTACGTACTGGTCAAGGTTAAGTGGAACAGAGAGTATAGGGGACTGCTGGATGGTTATGACCAACACCTCAACCTTGTCATCAAGAATGCCGAGGAGGTAGTGGAAAACAAGAGCAGGGGGACATTCCCCATAATGGTTGTCAGAGGAGACGTAGTAGTCTACATTTCACCTTCGGAGGCGATATAAGATGAGAGGAACCCCTTCAATGGGAAGGAGAAACAGGATAAAAGTCCATATAAAGTGTAGAAGATGTGGCCAGCATTCTTACAACGTAACGCATAAAAGGTGCGCACACTGTGGATACCCAGACTCAAGGATCAGAAGTTATAACTGGGCGAAGTCTAGGTGAATCCTGCGGGATTGTAGCTCTTGCGGAGAGCATCCCGGTCGGTTACAGATTAGTACAGTCACTGAGGATAATCCAACACAGGGGACAGGAATCTTCTGGAATTTCTATAAACACCGGAAAAGTCCTCAAGAACTATAAGGGAATGGGTCTTGTCAACGAAGTTTTTTCAGGCGTGAAGATAGAGAAAGATACTGGTATAGGTATAGGACACATTAGGTACAGCACGGCAGGCTCTTCCACACTCGAGAATGCCCAGCCCCTGTACGCAAACATCGGAAAGTTTGAGATAGCTATCGGGCATAACGGTGAGATAGTCAATGCTCTCCAGCTCAAAAGGTCGCTTGAGAGCAAGGGGTACTCGTTTGCAACTAATTCTGATACAGAAGTCGTGATGAAATTGCTCTCGATTGAACTCTCCAAAACGTCTGATCCTGTTCTCTCAATGAAGAACACATTCAAAAAATTGGTTGGAGCGTACTCTCTAAACTTAATGATCAATCAGCGTGTTTTCGTCGCGCGTGACCCAAATGGAATCAGGCCACTTGTAGTTGGGACTACAGAATTTGGTTACGGCGCTGCATCAGAGAGCGTGGTGTTCGATCAGCTCAACGGAAAGATGATAAGGGATGTCCGCCCCGGAGAAATAGTGGAAATAAAGAAGAATGAATTCGATTCCTTCATGTACAATGAATCTTCTAAGACAGCTCATTGCATGTTTGAGTACGTTTACTTTGCACGACCTGACAGCGTGGTTGATGGAAGGAGCGTATTCGAGACAAGGATGGAACTCGGCAGAATTCTCGCTCGGGAGAGTCCAGTAAAGGGAGTCGACTGCGTAGTTGCGGTTCCTGACTCTGCAAGAACCCACGCGCAGGGATATGCCGAAGAATCAGGAATACCACTCACGGAAGGACTAATCAAGAACAGATACGTGGACAGAACTTTCATTATGCCAGAGCAGGCAGGCAGGGAAAGTGAGCTCGACATAAAACTGAATCCGATAAGGCAGCTGATAGAGGGAAAGAAAGTGGTCCTGGTGGATGACAGTATCATAAGGGGGAACACCACCAGAAAGATCGTAAAGATGCTGAAGAAATACGGTGCGAAAGAGGTTCATCTGAGGATAGCGTGTCCACCCGTGCGTTTTCCCTGTTACCTCGGAATAGACATGAAAACAAAGGACCAGTTCATAGCCGCAAACCGGAGCCTCAAGGAAATAAATGCAAAACTAGGGGCTGACAGTCTTCGCTACATTTCCCTGGAAGGACTTATTGAGGCAACTAGCCTAGGAAAAGAAAATCTGTGCCTCGGTTGCCTTAATGACAAGTATCCCGTGAGAATTGGAAGTCACTGAGCTGCGGTACATTTAGAAATTATTTTTCTTGCTGCTCTGGTGGGACTGCAGAAATTTTATGGAATCGTAAAGGAAGATGTTGGTCCTCATATCAACTCCATTCTTCAGGCCAAGCGAGATCAGTTCTCCTGTTATTGAATCAATCTCGGTCCGCTTTCCCTGTCTCAGGTCCTGAAGCATGCTGCTATCATTCTCGGCAGTAACCTTGCAGGTCTCCAAAACGTTCTTCTCAACTTCTAGTCTGTAACCCATTTTTGAAAATAATTCTTCAAGCTCATTGATTGTAGCCATAGCTATGCTCCACAGCTCTTTAACATGCGGTAGCTGTCCATTCTTCACGCCGAATAGGGATGTTATGGGGTTTATCACTGCGTTTATTGCAGCTTTCCTGTACAGTTCCGGTTCTATGTCATTCACCCATTCAGCTTCAATCCCCGATTCCCTCAAAAATCTCAGGTCAATCTCCCCGGATCTGCTTCCTAGTCTGAAGTAACCCTTTCCAGTGAGTTCAGCGACTCCCTTAGATAGTCTCTTCGAGGCCCAGGTTGTGACCGCATATATTTTCAAAACTCCGTCTCTTTCCGTGCTGATGTGAATCAGCCCGTTCTGGATTAGGATCACCTTGCCCTTGAGATTATAGCTCGCGTATACCCCTTGCAGGTCATAAGACTTTACTGCAATTATCGTGAGATCGGAGTCCTCTATTCCTTCTGAGATTTTTACAACAAACTTCTCCTCTTTCCCATTGTACCACAACACGAGACCCTTTTCGTAGTACTTCTTTTCCCCACTCTTAACCGTCAGCACTACTTCGTTTTTCTTGTGGAGAAAGTAAGACAGAACTATGCCCATCGAACCTGCGCCAATTATGTTTATTTTCATGCGACCTTTGCCGTCTCGAATGCGGGGAGAATTTTACCCTGCTCGAACGCCTTCATGTTGATGTCCCAGTGCTTTTCCGGTAACGATTCTTTGATTGCGGTTATCAGGTTCTCTTCTCTGAGGTTCAGCAGCCCGGTCGAAAAAGTCGCGCCAATCATGGCAGTATTAGCTACCCTCTTGTTTCCTAGGTTCATTGCAATTTGGTCTGCCTCCACGTTGATCGTCTTGTACTTGCTCAGTGCCTCTGCAACGATCCTTTCAGGGTAATCCTGTATCTTCAGGGTGAGGGAAACGGGATGTATCATCCTTCTGTTCAACACTATCACTCCAGATTCTTTCAATTTTGATAGGTTTCTAGCCCCTTCGAGTTCTTCGAATGCGAGCATGATATCTGCAGATCTTGCTGGGATGATGGCACTTTTGTAGTCTCCGATCCTGACTTCTACCACTATTTTTCCTCCTCTCTGTGCCATGCCATGCAGTTCTGTCATTAGAGCATTTTTACCTTCAATCAAAGCTGCCTTTCCAACTATGTTGGCTACCGTTATTATTCCCTGTCCTCCTACGCCTGCTAAGACCAAGGAGACCACTATGGCTTCACCTCGATGGCGTTGAACGGGCAGACAAGTGGCTCTGAACAGACTGAGCAACCGTCGCACAGTTCTGGATCGATGTATACTCTGCCCTCATCCACATAAAAGGCAGCGCAAGTGAAATTCTTCACACAGTTGTAACAGAGATTGCACTTGTCTTGGTTTATCTGGAAGACCTTCGCCTCAGAAGGCACTCTCTTCCTGTCCACTTCTAGGGCACATTCCCTCTTGCTTATAATGACAGCAAGTTCATTGGAATCCAGGGCCTTCTTGAATGTGTCGAGTGAATTCTTGAGGTCATAAGGATCCATCGAGTATACGTTCTTGATTCCGATCCCTCTCACCACGCTCTCGATGTCTACCCTCTTGAAGGGCGGGGTCGTTTCAGGGGTAGGCTGTCCGCCGGTCATCGCAGTGACGTAATTGTCCATGATGACCAAAACGAAGTTGTGATTGTTGTGGTATGCGTTGATAAGACCTGGGATTCCAGCGTGGAAGAAGGTGCTGTCTCCTATGAAACTGACGACCCTCTCTTTTGCCTCTATCGTGAATCCGCTAGAAGAGCCGATCGAAGAACCCATCGAGAAGCAGTAATCTCCGAGCTGATACGGCTCGTAATATCCGAGGGAATAGCAGCCGATATCAGTGGGTACGATAGCGTCCTTGATTCCCCTCTGTTTCATGGCCAACTTTGCCACATAATAAGTTGCTCTGTGAGGGCAACCTGGACAAAGTACTGGCGCTCTTTCTGGAAGATTCAAATTTTGGGTTTTCGTTTGGAATTGGATACCGTATATCTCGGATAGAAAACCTGCCACACGGTCCACATCCATTTCGTATGAAGTGGGAATGCTCCCGTTAATCTTCCCATAGAATTTCTTGTTGATCGAGCGAATAGCGCAGAGGGATAGAATTTGTTCCTCCAAGAAGGGACCACCTTCTTCGACGAAGATAACTCGTTCGGCTTTCTCTACCTCCTTGAGGATCATTTCTTGGTCGAGGGGAAAGCTCAGTCCGATCTTCAAGATTCTAGCTTTTACGTTAAGCATCTGGATGGCTTCATCTATGTAGTTGTAGGCAGCTCCAGACGTAATTATCAGCGTGGAGGAATCGCCGTACACACTGTTCAGGATACCGTTATATTTAGAAGATCTGACTTTTTCAAGTCTGTTCACAATCGACATCTGTGCCTTGTAGGCATTTTCAGGCAACAAAACTAACGAGGCACTCTTCTTGTATTTCCACTCATTCTTTTCCTTAATCTTCCCAAGTCTAACCGGCGCTCTTACGTGCGAAATACGAGTGACACTCCTGATCAAGACAGGATGTCCAATCTCTTCTGAAATATCGAAAGCGTGAACGATATAGTCCTTGAGCTCCTGCGGGCTTGATGGTTCTATTACTATGGTCCGTGCAAATTTTCCCAGGAATCTGTTGTCCTGTTCGTTCTGGGACGAATGCATAGAAGGGTCGTCAGCAGAGAAGACGACCATGCCTCCCTTCACCCCTGCTCCAGACAGTGAGACGAACGAATCCATCGCGACGTTCAGACCCACGTGTTTCATGAAAACGAATGACCTCAGTCCTCCAGCAGATGCTGCGGAAGCTACCTCCAGAGCAACCTTTTCGTTTGTAGAAAATTCGAACTTTATTCCAATCCTGTCCGATAACTTATAGAGAACATCGCCTATTTCCGAACTTGGAGTACCTGGATAAGCTGCTGCGACAGACACTCCAGCTTCGTACAATCCCCTTACGACTGCTTCGTTTCCAAGGAGAAATTCCATTTTTCCCTCAGAACCAAGAAGCAAGTCGTATGCCATTCTACGACTGCTCCTTTTTCAGGAGATATGACCATCTCTCGTTGACCGATTCTTCGATCACCTTGATCTCGTCGTCCTTCAGGTGTGCAAATCTCCCCTGCAGAGACAGGTAATCCGTCAACCGAGCCGTCTTGCCGGGTTTGAATAGAGAAAATTTACCATTCCTGAATTCATAGAGAGGGAACACTTTTGATTCAACCGCAAGCCTGGAGATCTTTACGGTATCAGCCGAATTGTGATACCATCCTGGGGGGCACGGTGAGAGAATCTGTATGAATTTTGGGCCCTTGATCGACTTGGCTATTGAGATCTTTCTCTCCAGGTCTTCCGGGTACCCGATCGTAGCCGTAGCAACGTAGGGAACATTCTGTGCTATCATGAGGTCCGCTACAAACTTCTTGTTCTGTTTCTTGAAATCTCTTTTCATTCCAACAGGAGTCGTAGTCGTCCATGCTCCGTAAGGGGTACTGCCGCTTCTCTGGATTCCGGTATTCATGTATGCCTCGTTGTCGTACATGATATAGATCACGTTGTGGCCCCTTTCCATAGCGGCACTCAGTCCCTGCAGACCGATATCAGCAGTTCCTCCGTCTCCTGCAAATGCAAACACATTGTAGTCTTCCTTCCCCTGTGCATCAAGTCCCTCTCTCAAACCAGATATTGCTGCGCCGGCAGCCGCGAAAGGTGTGTAAAGTAACGGGACTTTCAGGTTGGTGGCCGGAAACTCTCCCGGGACTACTGACCAGCAGCAGGCTGGGATTGCAAGCGCAGTCTTGGGACCGGCTGCCTTGAGCATATACCTCATCGAGAGGGCTGCTCCACATCCCGCGCAAGCAGTATGTCCCTGTTCCATGTATTCTTCCCTCGGTATTGTGAGAGGCATTTATCTCGCCTCCACATTGACCCACTCTATCTCATTATTGCCCTCTACAAGATTTTCGAACATTAGTTCATAATCCTTGACTCTAACGTCCCTTCCTCCCAATCCGACCACATAATTCCTCATCGGGACGTCCACCCTTCCATAAAGGGCGGTAGCCACGTCTTCAAACGTGGGTCCCCTTTGACCGAACGAGAGGTTTCTTTCTACCACGCCAAGTCCCTTGAGACCCTTGACGGCTTTGACAATTTCCTCTCCTGGAAAAGGTCTGTAGAAATATAGCCTAATGAGCCCCACTTTCTGACCCCTTTCCCTGAGTTTCCTTATCGTGTATTTTGCGGTAGAGGAAATAGCTCCCAACGTAATCAGGGCATAATCTGCATCTTCCATCATGAAATTCTCAGTGAGTCCTGGAAGCTCTGCATTGAATAGATCATTAAAGGTGGTAATCTCTTTCTTGATCGCATTTGTGGCATTGTACATGCTGTCTCTCATGTCCTTCTTCATTTCCATAAAGGGACCATCGGGGGGTACAATTGATCCGTATCCAGCAGGATTATTGAAATCCATTTTTGATTCCAGCTCAAGCTCACCCAGGTAATCTGCTGCCGTACTGTGACTTCTAACTTCAACAGGTTCGGACGTATGAGAGAGGGTGAATGCGTCCAGCATATTCATAACGGGGAGCAACAGCTTGTTGTTCTCCGCAATCTTGTATCCAAGAAGTATGCTGTCCATAGCCTCTTGATTTGTCTCACAGTACATCTGAAGCCAACCCGTATCTTTCTGGTTGAAGGAATCAGTATGCTCACCCCATATGCTCCATGGCGGGCCTATCGCACGATTTACGACAGTCATGACCAGGGGCAACCTCATTCCTGCTGCCCAGTGAAGTGCTTCATGCATATACAGTAGGCCGTGTGAGGAAGATGCTGTAAAAGATCGCACGCCCGTCATCTCACTTGCAGTAACAGCGGACATTGCACTGTGTTCGCTTTCGACTTCGATGAACTTCGAATTCAGTTCGCCATTGGCCACCATCTCTGCCAGTTTTTCAACAATGGTGGTTTGTGGAGTTATTGGATAAGCAGCTATGACCTTTACATTTGATAATTTGACGCCAGCTGCCACAGCCTCGTTTCCCGTCATTATACGTCTGGACGACTGCATCGATTCCATTTCACTCCTCCTCCCTGACCATCTCTATGGCACCGAATGGGCACTCTGTTTCACATATCCCACATCCCTTGCAGTGATCGTAGTCTATCGAAGGTGCCTCTAGAGATGAGAATTTTTCATTCGGCGACTTCAGCCTAGAGTCAACGACAAGGTCAATTGCAACGTCTGGGCAGAACTTCCAGCAAATTGCACATCTCGTGCACTTGGTATAATCAATCACTGGCTTGCTGGTCCTCCAGGAGGAAAGTATTTTTGTGGATGTTGAAGCGTAAGTTATTGGGAGAAAGGGCATGACTAGTTCAACTCCGTCTCTTCGAACGCTTCCTGTATAGCATTGACATTTTCCTTCTTTCTTGAAGGAACCGTGTCGGAGGTTGCGTTCTTAATTGATTGAAGTGAAACCAGATTGGATATCTTTGCGAATGCCCCAAGGATAGCGGTATTGACTATCGGGTGAGATGGATCTCCAAGACCATTCCTGAGTGCGATGCTGGTTGCATCGACGCTAGCCACCCTGTACTTTCCTGCCTCCTTCAGGTTACCGCGCTTCCCATTCACAACGATAATGCCATCGTTCTTCAGTCCCTCGGTGACGTTCACGCCGTTCATCAGTGATTTGTCCAAAATTATCACTGCATCAGGTTCGTAAATTTGACTCCTGAGTTCGATCCTCTGATCGTCAACTCTGGTGAAGGCTGTTACAGGCGCACCTCTTCTCTCCGTACCAAAGAACGGAAAGGAGGTCACCCACTTGCTCTCTAGGAATGCAGCAGTAGCAAGAATTTTAGAGGCAGTGACCGCCCCTTGTCCACCTCTACCGTGGAACCTTATTTCGTACATATCTTACACTAATCCAATAGTGCACGATGTTATAAAAAGACATTAGGAATTTTAGGTGCACTTAAATCGTGTAGACATTGGATTATTCAAGGTTTAATGATGATTTCAAGTCCGCTAAATCATTGAATTTAACGTAACCTAACTTGAATCAAAAACAATAACAATATTATCTGTAAGTTTATACCAAACGGAAATGGACGTTAGGATACTCATCGACGAAATTGTCAAGAACATGGGGTACAGAACCTACCCCGGGTATCCGGAGGATTACATCTGGGTGGATCATGGTGACGGGTCGGGAGAGGTCATAATGCTCCTGGAAAATGACGACATGGAAAAGGTAAGGGAGTACAATTCATCCACCGTTTCATTCCCAGGGGAGAGATTTCTTTTCCTGCTCTCTGACGGTCCAAATAAGGAGATACTGTCGTACTGCAAGGGACACAAAATCACCCCAGTCACGAGAAACGAGGCTGCGAAGATGCTTGGAATGGCACTCATCGATATGCACTTGGCCAAGAAGCCTGCGAAAAGACCAGTGGTCCAGCAGGTAAGCGAAAACAAGGACTTCATACTAGTCTATCTGGAGGAAGGAAACAATCCAAAGTACATTCGACCAGTGGTTACGGGGGAGGTGGTCACAGGTTCAATCGGCCTGCGTTCAGATCTTATCTTTGTTCCCTATCATTTCGTTTCCTATTCCATGAAAGTGTTGGAGGGGGACAACATTGCGACCAAGGAAGGGACTGCAATGATCAATGCAGTAAATGGAAAGGTCTACAGATCGATAAACGGTTATGAGATACTCGATTCTTGGCCGACAATTCACAGGGAGTTGGAACCTAAGTGGGAACCTCTGGCTTCTATGGAAAGGGCTAAGAGATGGGCAGGTGACAACCTCGAGACAGAGGTCCTGGAAAAGAGTGAAACTGCGGGTTTCATAATCTACTCAAGGAGCCGAGTAAAACCTCTGGAGGACACAATAAAGGTGACGTTCATCAACACCTGTTTCTATCCAATTTATTCTTCTTCCGTACTTGTTATGGACGGGTTCACCGGTGAGATAAAATCAATCAGCGATTATGTCTGAATCGAGTGACTTTTTATGATGGAAATGAGAACTCGTTAACTGGAGGGTCGTATCTTGATCCAATTTGTGTGTCACTAATCGGAATCTGAAACATACGTAAACATCAGTGTGTTGAGACAGAAAGTCATAATAAACAGTAATTTATATTGATTGGGATATTAATGCAAGAGGCTACTGGTTCTGACTTGAAATTCATAATAGAATATGTAAAGCAGAAGAGAGGACAGAGCGGGGTTAGGGTGTTGCTGAACGAACTGAACAAGCCATCGATACTATTCACCACTCTGACCAAGATCGGCAGGACTCAGGTTTTCAGAGAAGAAATCTACAAAAAGCTCATTGAGGCCGCCGCTGTTACTCTTGGGGGAGACCTCAAGACAAGGTTGAATCAGCTTGGTTATGCCCTGGGAGATCGAGCAAAGATGACCAAGTTCATAGCTAGGTTCTCCACACCCAAGCAGCTAGTAAGACTGATTGAAGACAGCATCATAACGGATGTCCCTTTTGTCAAATCTTCAGTAAACGAACTTTCCAAACATGTCACTATACTTAGGGTAACGGCAAGAAAGAATGGCGAGAATTTCCTAGACGTGGCTGATGGTTACGTCACCGCTGTACTGGATCAAACAGGGAAGTCACTTACTATCACAGAAAAGAAGATCACCAGTGAAGAAGTCTCGTTCAAATTCAAGATCGGCTAGGTTTTTATATGAGTCTTGTGAGAGTCGAAAAGAAAGAACGGGTAGCACAGATTGTCATCAACAGACCCGAGAAAAAAAATGCACTCTCTCCAGAAGTTATCAAGGACATCAGGAGTGCCTTCGAGTCACTTAAAGAAGTAGCAGTGGTGATAATCAGAGGAGAAGGTGACTTTTTCTCCGCGGGAGGGGATCTTTCCGTAATGTTTTCTGCGTCTGAAGAAGAAGGATTCAAGTTTTCAAAACTTGGAAATGAATTCGCAGACTTCGTCCAGAATTACGGGGCAATTACGATTGCAGCGATCGAAGGAGGAGCTTACGGAGGAGGACTCGAATTGGCTCTCAGCTGTGATTTAAGAATAGCTTCCCCACAAGCAAAGATCGGGCTCAGCGAGGTCAACCTTGGCCTGATTCCAGGATGGGGTGGAATGAAGAGGTTGATAAAGGTCGCAGGAGCAGGCACTGCAAGATACGTTGCTCTCACAGGAAAGATACTCGACGG
Source organism: Thermoplasmatales archaeon (assembly GCA_026127935.1). GTDB lineage: Archaea > Thermoplasmatota > Thermoplasmata > Thermoplasmatales. The sequence continues at coordinate 50,015 of JAJSLL010000001.1, forward strand.
TAATGAGGCCTACAGACTTGGCATACTGAGCTATCTTGCGGAAAACCCTGTTAAGTTTTCTGAAGACCTTGCAGCTACCTTATCTCAAAAATCTGTGGAGAGCATAAAGAGGATCAAGGCCCTGATCGGCCAGGATGTTTATTCATCCGAGAAAGAGGAAAAGCTATTCGGAGAGGTGCTGCAGACGCCTGCAGCAAGAGTCACCCTAGAAAAGTTCCTGAAGAGGTGAGTTCACTCCAGCCTGATGGCTGGACGACCAGGCAACGCTTTCTTGGAGTAAACCGGGTCCTGAGATATCACTACCTCAACATTGAGATATCTCGAAAGATCGTCCCTGTACTTTTCCAGGGTCTTTCCTTCGTCTCTTATTTTCTGGGTCAGATCCTTCTTCTTGATTAGTGTAATGAGGAAATCTCTCTGCTCAGGATTTGCATCCTTAATCATCAATTTTATATCTTTTGATTTCGACTCATCTAACAACTTCCACTTCCACTCTTCAGCAGTCCCAATCACCATTCTCTTAGGTTGAACGGTGGAAACCTTCGTTATGCTGCGGAAGTCCTCGATGATTGATTCTACAAAATTCCACTCCGATTCTTGCACATTGTAATGATTCTCCATTGAGGGATAAATTTGGGACGACGCAAACCCGTTTCCGCCATACATCTCGTATATCTCTTCAGCAAGGAAAGGCACTACTGGTGAAAGACTGAGTGCCCACTCTTTTGCGAATTTTTTTACGACCCTGAGTGCCCTTTCCTTTCCAGAAAAGTTCTCCAGGTCCCTCACATCATTCAGTGCGTTGAAGAATAATTCGACAGTGGCCTCCCTCACTCGCATGGATTCATAACTCTTTGAGCTCGCTGCGATCCTATCGATCATCCTAGATGCTAGCCACAGGTCCCTCTCGTCGGGTTCCTCTTCAACGTTTCTTGCCTCTTCGAGGAGGGAATAGAATCTTTCGAGTTTCTTGGAATAATTCTCCACCTCTCCCGTCCTCCAGTCAACGTCATACCACACGTCAGCATTTGAAGCAAGGTACATTCTGAAGAGATCCGCTCCGTACTTACGTTTGATCGTCAATAGGGGATAGACGTTCCCCTTGCTCTTGCTCATCTTCTGCCCCTCCGAATTCACCATTCCACCGGTAGATATCCCAATTGGCCACTCTTCAGGTGGAAAAATTGCGACGTGGTTGAAAAGGTAGAATGTGAGGTGATTGGATATGTGAGGATAACTGGTGTGCCTGAGGTCGACCGGATACCAGTACAGGAACTCCTTCCTCGCCTCAGAAGCGAGTCCTCTCGTTTCTTCGCTCTTCCCGGATAGGTTACCCCTTCCGAGCAATATGTGATCGAACAACTCTCCGTCTATTTCCTCGAACTTCATCTTCCTCAGGAAGGGCATGATCGTATAGACAACAGTGTAGATCGTGGAATCGCTCAGGCTCTCTATTACCCATTCCCTGTCCATTGGGAGTTTGGTCCCCAGTCCCCTCTTTCTTGCGCAAGGTCTTTCCTTTATCCAGTCTACCGTTTGCAGGAATTGACTCTTCAAGTTGTCCGGTCTCAGATACATTCTTCCTATGAGCTCCCTGACCTTTTCCTTCCACTCCTCAATCGAATAGTCGATGAACCACTGGTTCTTGATGACCGCAACTATTACCGGGTTCCCCTCACGGGTTTCAGCCTTCCTGGACGTTTCGTACACCGGTATTGCAACCCCCATCCGCATGAGATCTTCGGTAATCTCGTCCTTGACATCCTTCACGACCCTTCCCTTGAACTTGCCTCTGATGATCTTGCCGTGGTAGAACTCCTGTTCATACACGAACTTGGTAGCTTCAACCAATTTCTCTCTATCGTCAAGATTTGTAATTCCAAATTTCTTCCTTACCTCTTCCATGTCAAGATTGTGTCCCAATGTATCTATCACCTGAATGTACTCCGGTTTCTCCGATATAACCGACAACCCTACGTGGTCCCATATAGAATGCGCTGGTACAGAATAGTCAACCCCTGTTCCTATATCAGGATCCACAAACTGGCCGGGGAAAATTGGAATCTCCCTGGAATAGAGAGGTTCCCTTGCCTTCTTATTGAAGTACTTCTTGACATCAACGTCTCCAACAAACTGTGCCTCCCTCTGATGTTTCAATTTCTCATAGGCCCTCTTGCTAACAATAAATGACTGTCCCCTCATCATAATACGGCAGTACTTTCCGTCTGGATTGAGAAATAGGTTTGTGACTCCGTCGAGCGTCTCGGGTCTGACCGTAGATGCAAGCAGGATGTCATTCTCCACATAGAAGAACACACCCGTGAATTGGGTGATCGAGACTTTATCCGTATCGCCCTCAAGGATGTCATCCTCACCAACTGGGTTTCCCTCTTCTTCAGAATAGAGTATAGGATAGTCCCCGATCTTGATCAGTTTCTTTTCCTGGAGGATGCCGAACTGCCATTCTATAAACTTGTTGTAGATGGGCTCTCCCGAAGTGAACTTCCTCGTCCAATCTATAGAGAATCCCATGTTTGTAAAATCATTGATTATTTTCTCTGAAAAGTATGATGCGATGTTCGAAGGCACCGAAAACTCTGCGACTCTCGAAGGGTCGTCCCCGTAAAGTTCTAGATAACTCTTGTAAAGGTTTATTGTTGGCACGTCGCCGTGTTCTATCTTCTTGCTGAATGCCAATATGGGAGTACCAGAAATGTGGAATCCCATGGGATAAAGGACATTGAATCCAGCCATTCTCCTGTACCTTGCAACTATGTCTCCGACCGTGTAAGTTCTGCCGTGACCAATGTGGAGGGCACCATTGCAGTACGGCCAGGGTACCGTGAGCATGAATTTCTTTCCGTCAGGTTTGGGTTCAAAGACTCTCGCATCTCTCCATTTCTTTAACCATTTTTCTTCTAAAGCATTGAAATCGTATGTCACCAGATCACCTTACTCCAGAATCATCACTGCTGCGGCAACTACTGTTGTCCACTCATCCTCATTCTTCACAGTCGAGGACGCCGTTATGTTGCTTGTGAGTAAAATTGCATCATTCAATCTGAACTTCCCATTTTCATCGACCCGATAAGAATTCAATCCTATAGTGCTTGCAAGCATTTCTGCTGCAAGTTCCTCTGCGAACTTACCTGCCACCTCCGACGTCTCTCCAAAACTGTGATGTTCGCTAAGATATCCATACATAGTTCTGTTTCTAGGGATTGCAAATCCCACAGAAGCAGAAATCAATCTATTGAGCTCGTTTGAGCTATTTCTTGCCAGTACCAAGTGAAGTATCTGGCCTGGTTTCAGTAGTTTGAGTCCCTCCTCCCTGTCTACCATTTCTGCATATGGTGGAAAAATTGAGCTTACCTCAACCAAATTGTATTTTGCGATATCTGCATCCCTTAGGGCATTTTCGAACGATCCAAGCTGGCTCCGATGTGTCCCTACTCCTTTAACGAAGAATATTTTCCGAGGCACCATTGACGGCATTTCAGTGGTAAATTACATCTCGGTTTTATCCTTTTCTAACACTTCAACTTTACAACTCGGAGATCTCGACAATATTGTGCCACTTGATATCGAGCAATGAGGATTATCAGGTGAATCGAATGATCCTCTAATCTACTGTTTCGAAACACAAGGTTTAATAATGTTAGTATAATACTAACAAGTGGAAGATAATACTAATACCGTTACAAAACGTGAAAGAGACTGTTTAATCGCGTTAGAGGAAGATTCTCAGAATGGTTTCCCTATGCGTTTGCACCAAATCGCTTCAACCCTTGGCATCAAGCCACCAACTGCTCTAAATGTGATTAAAAGGTTGGAAGAGAAGGGGCTCGCAAGATCCGTAGATGGAATGACTATACTTACAGATTCTGGCAAGAAGATTGCGGAAGGGATTCTGCTGGTTCACAGGACATACGAATCTTTGCTATGCAAGAGCGGGGTGTCAGAGAACTCTGCTTGCGAAGAGGCCGCAGAAGTAGATTTTATAATTCCAACTCGAAACGCACGGTTAATATTGCGCACAATCGGTAATCCTAAAATGTGTCCTCACGGCAAACCAATCATCGGTGTGGAATAAAATGTCTTTTCTAGGTTTTATTCTGAATCCTCCGACAGGTCTATCTGTCTATTTCATACTTCTGATAGCATTCATACTGGGACTGATGCACGGTATCACACCAGATGAACACACCTGGCCTATCACTTTCAGTTACTCGATCGGGAGCTACAGCACGAAGGGCGGTATGAAGTCTGGTTTTATCTTCTCCTCTGGATTCACAATTCAGAGGGCAATACTCACCACATTAGGATTTGTCGGACTTGCAACTATTTACATTAAATTCAACCTTGACGGTCCTGTGTACGTTCTAGTGGGGGTAGTAATGTTCATCGTGGGGTACTATTTGCTCAAAGGAACGGATTTACATATTCCTCTAGATAAATTATTAGGAGGGCATGTACATCACTCAACCAAATCAGAGAGACTTCCAATACAGGAAGTAGAAAGCAATGTCAAAGCTGTTCCAGCGAAAATGGCTTTCCTCCACGGTTTCATAGCTGGATGGGGGTTTGGGGGATTCTCGACGATCATAACCTTCATCCTAGCTCCTCAGATGCCAAGCATATTTTACGCTCCCCTAGTAGGTGCTCTCTTTGGTCTTGGAACCATGGTTATGCAGGTGGTTATTGGCGCGACCTTTGCAAACATAATGAGAGTCAAAAAGCTCTCTTTGGACCAGATAAAATATGTTGGCAGGTCAACGGCTGCACGAACACTCTACCTAGGAGGGATTGCGTTTGCTGCGATAGGGGCGCTCGTACTGGGATTCCCCTTCATAGACCGAATAGCCATCAACACAGGCAATCCTATACCCAATCTCAGTTCCATTGGTGTAGCGACAGTACTTGTCATAATGGTGGTTGGGGTCATTGGGATGAGTAGTTTATACATGGGATACAGGGAAAGTGTTGCGTTGCAACGTACGAAGATGGCTGAAAGCAAGTGATAAAATAAGGAATCAAGAAGAAAAGAAAATTCAGCCTTTCCCTTGAAATTTTCCCCCCGTATCATGCTAGAAGGGAACAACATATTATTCATTAGAAAAGAGAGAGAAAAAACCGCACGCACTTCGCGTTAACTTCGATTAAAATAATTAAAATATTCGGCGACAAGTATTTTATACGAGGTTAGATTCGAACCTTATATGCAGGCGTCCCCCAGCATCTCAAAGGTGCTAGTCGTAGGTCCAAAAGGTTCTGGAAAGACAAGTCTACTGTGCAGAATGATCTATGACTCAACCGATGAATGCGGGCAGGTACCTGGGCAGTTTTTGAAGTTCAGTTTTTCAAGGGGAGACGGAGATAGCGTTTCCTTCCTTTTTAAAGAGGTAAATAATCTTCCCACACCAGAAAAGAAATCTGCGTACATTTTGACTCTTAATTCTAATAGCAAGAGTGATATCGAAAATCTTCCAAACACTTTGTCACTTATTTCAGACAAGAAGGTAATCATTGCACTGTGTATGGCAGATCTGCATTACTCGGCTGCTTTCTGGGTGGATGACATCAAGAAAATCTTAGGAAAGAAGAACATAAAAGTCGTTCCTGTCTCCTCAAAGACTGGAGAAAACATCAAGCAGCTAATGCTTGATCTGTCTGATATGGTGCTCACTTAGGATGATCCAGGGAAAGTTGAGAAACAGAAGGGTAATGATTGAGAACGAAGCAGATGCCTCCACTCTAAGGAACAAGGGATCTTTAGGTAGAAATGTCGGGCAGAAGCTCTCCCTAGACCTCATGACATCACTTGATCTTCTCCTGAGGAAGAAGATAGAGGTAAGGAGTAGAACGGAACAAGTTACTTCGGACCACATTGTTAAGATGTTGTCTCAGGACGAAATGAAAGTCGCAACTGCTTACCATTTTCTAAAAATTAAGGGACTGAAACCAGTGATCAAGAAAGGAGCCCTGTTCTCTTACGGTACAAGAGTTATGGTCTTTCGGGACAGTGAAAGCATCAATTTCGAAAACGTGAGAGCCAAGTCCTGTCATATAGCCATAACGGACTCAGAAGGAAGCTGCCTGTTGTATTCTGTCAGTAGGCTTCATATGAAAAGAAAACTGGAATTCAATGATTCGAGGGGAGCGGTTAACGAGCGCAGAAAGCATAAGAGATTGATAGAGCTGCTAGAATCAAGAGGATTGAAGGTCGCAAGCGGACTGAAGTTCGGTTCAGAATTTAGAATATATGAAAAAGACTCATCGCACGCTAGGTATCTGATGACATTCGGATCAATCTCTCTTGCCCGTGATCTCGCTGCCAAAGTTAGAATTGCTCAGTCCGTCAGGAAGACATTTGTTCAGGCATGCTTTTTGGAAAAGAAGAGAGAAATATTATTCCTTGAGATCAAGTGGAACCGATTATAGGCCTTCTTTTCTTGGGATATTTTTTCAATTCATTTCCACAGTGAGGACACTCTTTAAACGATCTATCAAACTTCCTGTTGCAGCCAATGCATCTGTACCCCCACTCTATCTCTGTGTTGATGGATTTCCCTCCGAATGATTGATAGTTGACCTTCATTCTCTTGCAGACGTTTTGTATGGATAGATCATTTGTCAATAGGGTCGCATCGGAATCCTTTGCTAGGGCTATGAGTTCCATATCTGTGGCGCTCAGTTGATCCAAATCACCGGTCTCTTTTGCCTTCTTCCTGACTTCTTCGATTGTTGATTTATTCGGTTCAATAATCCTGAACAATTCAATTACTGTTTCAAGATTACCCTTCATTTTCTTCCCTTTCACTTCATCCAGCACGGCGGAGGTGATTATGTATTCATTATTGCCTTCGACCTGAAAGCCATAAAAGAGTGATGAGGTATCAACGACTATCTTCATGATCTCTCCAGTACTTGCAATCTTTTTTCAGACTGCACAAGTCACACAAGGGTGTGATTGGTTTGCAAATCTTCTTGCCAAATTCCACAAAGTAAGAGTTTACCTCGTTCCACCTTTGCTTTGGTATTCTTTTCTTGAGAATCAACTCTGTGTCTTCAGTTTTTTCGGAAGTTGAAAGTCCCAACCGGAATGAAATTCGCTGGACGTGGGTATCGACGGCCAGTCCATCCTTACCCACCCCCTCTGAAAGAACTATGTTTGCAACCTTTCGCCCAACTCCCGGCAGTTCCAAAAGTTCTTCCATGCTATCCGGAACCCTACGATTGAATTTTCTTATAATCATCTTTGAAGTTTCGACTACGTCTACTGCCTTATTCTTGTAGAATCCAACTGGTTTTATCAAACCCTCAACGACAGCGGGAGAAGCTCTGGAGAGTTTTTCAATTGACGGAAATCTGCAAAAGAGCCTAAGACTAGCCCTGTCCGTGACCTCGTCCTTTGTCCTCGTAGACATAATTCCAGTTATCAGTATCCTGAATGCATCATCCCAGATCGCAATATGGGGGTCGACCATCTTCTCTATCCTGTCAAGAATGAGGTTGGCATTCATCTTTGAGTCAAATCAGTCGTTGGTATTATAATATTTCAGGATGATCAGAGCACATTTTATATGTAATGTTATCATTATTTACGCATGGGTCAAAAGACGAGAGGCATACTCCCTTTGTCCAAGATTCTGGTCGCAATAGATGGTACCAAGCCCTCTATGAGAGCGCTTGATATGGGAATAAGCCTGGCAAAGGTCCAACCTGGCCTAGAAGTGGAAATAGTGATGGTAGTCCCTTATCCAGTTCAATACGTGACCGGAGAAAACCCGACCGGGGATTTGACTATTGTTGAAAGACTTGCGACCCTAAAAGAGGGGGGGCAAACCATACTAAATCATGCCAAAGATTATTCCGTATCCAACGGAGTAATGAATCTCAAGACATATCTCAAGCAGGGAGATCCTGCGAGAGAAATTCTTGACCTTGCTAAAGTCACAAATCCGGACCTCATTGTAATAGGAAACAGAAAGAGGGGATTCCTGAGAGGAGTATTCCTAGGCTCCGTGAGTCAGAGGGTAGCTGCGAACTCAGAGTGTGCAGTCCTGATCGTGAAATAAATTTTTATTACCCCGAACTATCAGATGACATGAAAGAGTTCCCAAATTTCAGCCTGAAGGAAGGTTCCAAAGTGAAGATATATCTGAGGTCAGGAAACGAGATAAAGGCGCTTGAAGGAGAATTTAAGGGGTTATCCGATACATTCCAGCCACTCCTTTACCTGGCAGACAAGGACAAGAACTACCTCATAAATATGAGGGACATAATATACATAGAGACAAATGACAATTTGGAAGCAATAGAGAGGGAAAAGAAAGCAGATTACGTCTTCTAGGACACTCCTAGGTGCTGCAAATAGATACCAACGGAAAATATTTTTAACCATTTGCCATGTATTGTCGTTGAAGTTAGGAGTCATGGCAAAGGATTTCAGGGTTTATAACAGACTACTGACTCTGCTCAAGGGCATGAATGAGCCCTTCATATCTCTGCGCCCTGAAGACAGTTTCACCGGATTCGACGTCGTTTTCACAGACATGGAGCTCAGGGGAAGAAACGTGTTCCAAACGAAAGGGGTAGATGAATTTAGGTTGAAACAGCTGGTTCGTTCAAAGAACTCTGAAAAAATAGTTGTTGGCATAGACCCGGGTCCTACCCCAGGGGTTGCAACGCTGGCAAATAATGTAGTTATTGACAAGCGCAGCATCTACGACGTCGGAGAGATAAGATACTACGTTTCCAAGGTCCGAAGGGAGTGCGTGTACAGCAGCTTTTTAATTAAGGTAGGTAACGGGGACAGGAGATACAGGAACGAGATCATCCGGAGCTTGGTGGACTTCAGATTGCAGATAGTTGATGAGAGAGGAAGTTCTAGGACTATAAAGAGGGGAGAGGATTTTGGTTCAGCGATCAACATTGCCCTTAGCGACGATATTCTTTCTGATCACTTCTTCCACTTTGGTCTTCTCTTACGTGCGTAATAGCTTGCGATGAAGAGAACTGCGATGATGATTGCGAAGAAAGCGATGATCCCTATGTAGATGTAAATCACGTATGGGTTCCCCGATTGGATCTGGAACGTATAGGAGTTTCCGTTCTGAAGTTTTGCTATGCTGTTGTTGAGAATGATAGAAACGGTATATACTCCAGTAGGGAGCTCTCCCGATACCCAGTCGTATGAAATGTTCTTCGTGGCGTGGCTGGAAACGTTCACCAATTCACTCCCTGCATATTTCCCGTTGACATTGAATGTCACGTTGATCGCAGTCAGGTTGAAGTCGGAAGTGTTGTTGATGGTTGCTTTGAGTATTGTGTATTGCTTTACTGTGACTTTCGATGTCATGTTGTAAACGAAGATCTGTCCGTTTGTCATATAACCGGTAACCTGGAACAGGAGTCTTATCGTTGTTTCAACCGAAGGTGCAGTGATATTGAAAACTGTAGGACCAGCCCTGATGTCGGTCCTGTAAGAGGGAGATATAGGGGACGCACCTGTCAGGTTGTACCCGGAGACGATCATCGTTATCGAGTAGTTCTTGAAGATCTGCTGCACGTTAATGCTATAAGTGAAGTTTGAGCTGATTGCAACCGATGAGGGACCGGTGACTGTCACAGGACCGGTTGTGGTTTGATTAGTGGCATTCGCACCCACGACTAGTACTGAACCAGCAATAAGAGCAATAATTATCAGGCTCACAATGAATGTTTTCACGATCTGAACCTCCTTCTGAATATCAACATTACCGCTACCATTGCGAGCACGATGAAAGCCGAGAAAGCGTAGATGTAATAGTCTTGGGTGAGGTGAGAGTACGGGGAAAGGTCATGCCCAGTTCCGGTCCCGGTGCTCAACTTTAGCTGCGGAATTGCAAGCGTGACTGTGACGATCTTCGTGGTGTTTCCATAGCTTATCAGCACGGAAATTTGCTGACCAACCAGTGATTTTCCTGAGGTAGAATTGATGAAGATATACGTCGTGTTGTTTCTGCCTGATGCAAGGTAGGTGGTGAAGTTTCCAGAATTGTTGAAGGTCGCGATTATGCCATTCGAAGTCAACAGTCCTTGATTGAGTATCGATGCATTGACTGCGGTCAGTACGTTGCCTGTGTTGTATAACGTCAGAGGGATCTCCAGAACATTTCCGACGACCTTGCCGGTGCTGTTGCTCAGCTTGGCAGTTATATCCTGAACCTTATTTATCGTGAAATTGACTTGAACAGTCTGGAATGTGTTTCCGAAATAGACTCTAACATCGACACTCTGAGAGCCTGCAGTCGCACCAGATGGAATCTTGATCGTTACGTTGGTCTCCCCTGAAGTGTTCGGTAGCAACGTTATTGCATTGCCGCTTACGTAGAATGTCGACGAATTACCGATTGTGAATTTCAAGGGGACATTTGCATGGCTCGTTATTAGGAGCGGGAAGGTATAAGACTGGCCCGCAGAGAGAAGCGGTTCACCCGATTCCGCATAGAATGATGCCTTCTGAACTAAGTTTAGCTTGAAGGCTAGTGTAGCAGAACTTATCCCCGACACTTTTACATTCTGGTTGATCGAATAGTTGTCCAGATACCCATAGTATGAATAGGTCGTGGTGGCACTGAATGTGTAAGTGCCGTTTGGCAGATTTATGATTCCCGATGAATGGAGATAATAAGGTGCATCGCTCTTGATCGAAACCATCCCAGAGTATGATGAATTGTTCAGGTATGTTCCATAGTTAAGAGGATACCCATTATTTAGGGCTATGTTCAAGTTGAGACCCGTGCTCTTGAGATCGAACCCGCCGAAATATGCGAGATTGCCGGAGGTCACGTAGATGGAGTAGTTTCCGCGGGGTAATGATATCGTTCCCGAACCCACCATTCCTGTCACGTTCTTTGGTCCCTGAATGTAATAGGTTCCGGCGTTGAGTGTTGAACCACCGTAAGTAAAGTTCATAGAAACGTTGGAAAGCGCTTCGACAAGTACACCCTTGAGTGTAATGGATTGTGGGGAGGAAATGTAACTTGTAGTGGAGGCATAATAGATGTAGGAGGTGTTGAAGTTCTTTTCAAGGGTGAAGGAATAAGTTCCTTTTGGCAGAAGAATGGAGCTCCCCCAGCTCACATTTCCGGACGAGGAACCTATGTTGACGTTACCCGACGGAGAGGCAGAAATGGTGACGTTGTAGGCCGTTTTAAAATTCAGTGAGACGTTCGTGTCGTTCGTTAGGTATATCTTTTCGAGTGCTGCAGTTGTCCCGCTATAAGCATAGATCGTATAGGTACCTACCGGCAGTGTGGAGTTTAGCGCTGTGGATACGAGAGTACCATTACTGAAGACATAGACTTCCTGGACAGGGTCGACATTCAGTCTGGCCATCACTGTCAGGTTAGCGTTGAAGCTCTGAGACGAAGCTCCAGGACCAACCGAAATGAAATTCTGTGACGAAGTTACACTCGTCCCTGGATGAGAGAAAGTCATGGAATAGTTTCCTGGTAACATTGTGAGGTTGAAGTAGTGAGTGCCTGAAATCACGTAGTCTTGTGTTCCATTCAGATAGAGATTGATTGGAACGCTTCCGGAGTACGACGCATAGACGGAAACATTCACAGGCAGAGCCTGAAGTTCAATATTGGTTGGTGAAGAGGACTGTACGGTATAACCCGGAGAAATGAAGCTGGTGTTGCTCAAACTCGCTCCATCATAGAGGTATATTGAGTATGAACCGTTGGATCCAACGAACGAGTCGTAATACGGACCGCTTCCCATCTGTGTAGTCAGCAGACCTTTAACCGACGCACCATTACTTGTGACTGTCCCATTCAGCTGCTGTCCCAGTTGTCCTTTAAGGTTCAGGTACTGGGTTTGGTCGCCCAGTGTGAAGAACAAGGATGCGACGTAGAGTGAAGAGTTGTATTGCGAGTGTGTCACCACGCTATAGTCTCCTGGAGGCAGATAGATTGCGAAGTGACCTGTGTTGTTGCCGTAAAGGCTGACAAAAATATTGCTTCCTGTGATTGAGATGTATGTGTAGCTCTGGATAGCATTACTAACTGTGTACTGGCCCGTGACAAGATAAGACCTCTGAAGGTTCAGGAAAACAGTCTTTGCCCCTGAAACTTTCAAGATCCCCGAAGCAGAGTAGTATGAGCCATCATACAGAATATCTGTATAGAATGTATTGGTTGAGACCGGTAAACTGTAATATCCGATGCCCTGAGAATTTGTCAGCACTGTCTGAGTACTCAGATTCTCCGAACCGTTGTTGATCTGAATGGGTGCACTTACAAGCTGACCATAGACCTCAGTGATGAAGGTGATTCTGTACGTTCTGGAGAACGAAAGATCCAGACGAGTGGTCGTATTGATTGTGACTCTTGTCGTGAAATTATCCCATAGTCCGGAGCTAGTCGCGCTGACATTGAACACTCCCGGAAGCAGTTCAAATAGCTGTGCAGGCTTAGTGAGATTGTAGGTCTTGCTATAATTCCCTCTACTGAAGGTTATCTTTGCACCAGGAGAGATTGAGTTCCCGTTTGCAAGCGTGGCGTTCAACGTCCCGTACGTCATGGGGATATCCTGTGAAACGGTAGAATTCGAGACAGTAACAGAGGAGATGTTGTTATACCATTTCCCTTCTGTGTATATGGAAATTTCGTAGCTGTATGGAGCGATGTTTGAGAAGTGGTATGTTCCATTTGGTGATGTAGTGGTGTAGTAAGCCTTGTTGTACGTAGCGTTGTAAAATTTGACCGTTCCATTTATTGGTTGGTCGGGATTAGTGAATGTGCTGATCTTAGCGATGTTCAGAAATGCCAGACCGTTGACGTCTGTTGAGTTGATAACCAGATTGCGTGTGATATTCCAGGTCGGCCCATAGTTGTTGTAGCTCAACCGATCGGCCTGAGCATTGGAGATCGTGACGTTGTAGTATCCCAGAGTCTTGCCTCCGACCATGTACAGCTGGTTGTATGCTCCCGTAGAATAGGTGATGGTATCGTTCCCTGCAACTGCATAGATTGAGTAATATCCTGTGGAATTCGTCAGGACGGTTTCGTGTGGGATTCCGTACTGGTCTGTCAGCGTTACTCTTGCCCCCTGAACAGGTTGCCCGCTATTGTCATACACTCTTCCACTGATGATTGCACCGGGGTAGTACTGCAGGAAAACCACGTCACTTGATAGGACATAGGACGGCGGGAATAGATCAGTTGTGCCGTCGTGGTTCTTCAGATATTGGTATCCCTGCTCTAGGGAAACCTCTTTCCATGCAGAGGAATGGTTCTGATAATCGGTATAAGGATTCCACAAAACTGTCTTGTAGGCAACTTCAAAGTTGGACATTCCCCATCCCTGCATGGCGGGATACGAACTCAGGCCGCTAGAGTACCCAGGTATACCGTTGGTCGATCCAATTGTTGACGGCGGGTACCCGATGAAGCCTCTGTAGATAGTGGTGTTGTAGAACTGTGGGGTATACGAGATGTTGTAGCTGGCCGCTGTATCTCCAGATGGGAAATTCTGTATTGCATAAGTGTTGCCGGAAGTGTCCGTGACGTTTATGTTGTAAAATTCTGTCGGAACTATTTCCCCAGACGCATTGACGTACGGGAAATCACCCAGATACGAAGGAGCGTAGAATATTCCGGTATTCGTTCCATTGAACGGGAAGAGCCCGTAGTCCACAGCTACGTAACTCATGTACTTGCTCATGAATTGCTCAACGGCTGAATACAGGTTGATCAGAGTAGCAAGTGAATACGTGTTCGTTAGGAAATGTTCCATTATTATGTAAACAGCGTCTCCTCTCTGAATCAACTGGTGCTGCCCGTAGTAGGAAGGGTTTGCGTTGATCTGTGCTATCATTCCATCCTGATGTGAGTTGCTCGGATTTGCCATGTAGCTCATTACAAGGTTTGTGCCATTTTGACCGAGGTAATCATTCAGGAGAGGCAGAATAGGCGAATCGTTAAAGTTGCCCGTGACTGTGTAATTGTAGAGCATCTGAGTAATCATCACGGAGAGCATTTCACTTTCGTTCTGGGCCAGCAGTATCTGCGCTGCAGGATAGACTCCGTCCTGGAAGTTATCGGCCATTACAGGATGATTTCCTTGTTCCAGCGTCTGGAAACCATAGTCCCACCAGGATATGAAAGCGGGACGTTGACTAGGCGACTGGTTAGCATCCTGGTTTTGGAACCACGCTAGTGCCCTGTTCCACGGCTGTTGTGGAGTAGCCATGGCTGCACCGAACGCCCCCAGATAGTACGGGGCAGAATAGTTCGCAGGTTTCAGGAAGTTAGGGGTATCGTTGTAAAGCTGGCGATCATAGGAAGTCTTGTTGTTGTATGGAATGGCTGAATCGACAGCGTAGAATGTTGTTGGAACGATAAGGAGGAAGACTACGATGAGTATGGCTGCATAATGGGCAAATTTGAACTCTCTCCTAAGAGCATTCTTAATAGATCTTCCCTTAGACTTGTCGACTGCCTCTTTGAACGACAGTAGCTCGAAAGCCCTAACAACGATGTAGCCTGTAAGTATTGAAGCTGCAGTAGCACCGAAGTAAAGGAACTTTGAAGCTATCATGCTTATGACAATGATGCCACCGAAGTAGAGGACTGCAAGAGTCATATTGAATGTGGCAGTTCTTATCCACTTGTAGACTAGGTATGCGAGGCCAATGAAAGAGGCGAAGAAAGTAAAGGCACCGAATTCCAGGAGGTCCTCTCCCAAGGGAAGTGCCTGGGCTTCGGCAATCGTATCGTATATCTTGTTCTTGACGAAGTAGTGCTGTCCTGAAAGTATCGATTTAAGGATGTTGTCATCAAATTTGTAAAGCAATGCAATGCCCGCTGCTGCTATAACGATGAAAAGTCCGATGGACAATAACCATGGTTTCTTCTGTAAGAAAAGGAAATATATGGACACCAGAAGCAGGATACCCCACATCATTAATGGGTAGTCGAACCTGATCGGGATGAAGTGTGCGACATAATACCATGGGAAAGCTATGATGAATGCCGAACCAAAGAAGAGATTTGAGACTAATATTCCGAGTGAGCTCTTTTTCTTGATTGCAAAGATTGCCAGCTGTAATACCGAAGCTCCCACGAGTATCAGCATCAGTGATATTGAGCCTACCCATGTGAGTAGCGATGCAGCCAGGGAAACTCCCGCTAGCAACGCGTAGATAACTGAAATTGGATTGCTTCTTATGGATGGAACTATGCTCTTGACTATAGGCATGTCAGGAGCATCGAATTTGAAAGTATTGACGGCGCGAAGGAAGAAATATATGAACATCAATCCAAACAGTGCCGTGTAAATATCGAAGAGCCCGATAGTCCCGATGCTCTTCATAAGGGTCAGTGGAGACATAGCCACAAGGACGGCCGCCAACAATCCAACCTTGTACCCGAACAATTCCTTTCCAAGATAGTAGGTAGGGAAAACGATGAACGCTCCTCCTATTGCTGTGCTAGCAATGAACATGGTCATGGTAGACTTGAATACCCCTCCAAGGAATGGGGAGAATGCATAGCCTAACAGGACTATCAGCCAGTGGAAGAACGGCGGTCTCGGGTTCTCAAGACCGATTGGATAATTGAGACTAGGATCAAACAATAACTGATGGTGGGTAGACAGTATGTACTGAACAATTCTCATGTTGTAGTATGCATCAGAACCTCCGGAAACAGCGTACTGCGCCTTTACCGAAGGACCGATAACGAAGTACAAACTCAGAAACAGGGAGAAGAAGAATGTTATCGCAAGGATAATTCCAGTCTTCGTCTCAGTGCTCATGTTTGTTAAGGAGTTCTTCAGCACCTTTATTCTGCTCATTGAATCCATCAAGTCCACCGATTATTCGGGCTAATCAAGAACCTCCATTAAAAGCTTTGCAGCGAATAGATGTCTGCATACTGACATCCTCTCCATCGCGAGCGATTAGAGGTTCCTGATTCAAAGAGTGGCAACTCGTAGACCTCCTTTTGAGAGTTCCGCCGTCGTAGCACTTTCCACAGGCGTTAATTCGGGAATGCCCTTCCCTACTTTTATCAGTCCAATATTACGGATGTTTATTGCAGCATTCAGATCCCTGTCCATAGTTAGACCACACGCATCGCAGTGATATACCCTATTGGATAGTTTCAGTTCATGTTTCATATTCCCGCACCTTGAACAGATCTTTGACGAGGGGTCGAACCTGCCTATCTCCACTATCTCTGCATCTCTCCATTGAAGTTTGTATTTGATCATCTTCCTGAACTGGTACCATCCCTGGTCTGCTATGCTCTTTGCAAGATGATGATTCCGCTGCATGCCCTGTACGTTCAAATCTTCGATCACAACTGTACCGTAATGTTTGGCTATCGCAGTTGATACCTTGTGGCCGAAATCAGTTCTCATGTCCCTTATCTTTTGGTGTATCTTCTGTACCCTGACTATCTGCCTCTTCCTGTTCTCCGATCCCTTTACCTTTCTTGAAAGCTTCTTCTGCTGCCTCTTCAGCCTTTTCTCCCTCTTCCTCAGTGCATTCAGCGGTTCTATCTTCAGTCCGTCGGACGTTGTCAGGAAAGATTTGATACCCATGTCTATGCCTATGATTCCTCTGCCTTTATGCATTTCATCATCCGATTCATAGTGTATTGAAGCAAAATATCTATCGACGTCTCTTGTCACAACAATCTGCTTTATGTTCTCAGGGATTGGCGATCCATCCCTGTATCCTATCCCTTCGGTGAACTTGGGAATGATAAGCTTTTTCCCGTCTCTTTTGAATCCAGATGGGACGATGAAATACTGGTTGTCCTTCTTCGATCTGAAATTTGGATAATCCGTATTCTTCTTGAAGAATGATCTGAATGCCTTATCTAGTTCAACCAGGGAATGCTGAAGGCTCTGCGAGTTGATCTCATTTAGCCACACTTTCTCTTTCTTCAGAGATGTGAGCATCTTCATGGTGTCGAAGACGGTCAATCCTTTCTTCCTGTCGTTCCTATGTTCTGCATAGTATTTGTTCCTGATGTCGAGGAAATGGTTGTACACAAATCTGCAAGACCCAAAGTGCCTTTCAAGAAGTATCTTTTGACTTTCGTCTGGATACAATCTTACCTTGAGTGCCTTGATCACTGCTTACATAACCCATCCATTCCTTATAAATCATTCGCAATTCATCCACATCGCAAGCTCAGTGGCTTTCTTGCTTAGATATTTGTAAATTAAGACGTATCAACAGGGTCTGCAAATGACTTGAATACCTATATAAAAAGTGAACAGATGACGCTACAAAATAGTTCAAATAAGTTGACCGAAAATTTAGCAATGATCATAAAAAAATGATCCAGGCATTCAAACGAAATTAAAGATATTAATGCAGTCAAGAAAGTTCAAATGGATGACGGAAGTATTAAAGCATGTTCTGTTCAAGATGCGGTTACAGATCCACTGAAGCATCTGACTATGCGAGTTCTATTTGTGTGAGATAAACTCCAAAGCATCATTAATTTCCTTGCCGGTGAATTGGCAGGACTTATCATCGCATACTTGAATATTGTCAGTTCCAGGTATGAGTAAGACTTCCGGCAGGAAAGTCTTCCCCAGATAAGATAGGAATTGCTCCCTGAATATTTCAGGAGTCTCGATCTTCCTTTGTTTCCCTCTGAACAAAAGCGCAGATAGAAGGTAAACAGAGGAGAGCGGATTTCTAATCATTTCGTTTCTCCTCGAGTGGAGTATTGATTCGCTTAAGTCCCTGTATTCTTCTACTCCGGTTGCCATGTATAGTTTTTCAAGCACCACATACATGATCGACTCGCCTGAAGGATAAATGATATCCAGCCTGTCCTTGTTCCTTGATATGGATTTGTACATTCCTTCTCCACTGGTAAAGAATCCTCCATCCTTGGCGTCGAAGAACTTTTCTCTAGCAGAATTAATCTTCTCGATCGCTTCAGAAAGGAACTTCTTGTCCCCCGTGTCTTCATACAGATCAAACATCAGTGCGGAGTAATAAGCGTAATCTTCGAGCAAACCGTCTACACCTTTCCTCCTGTTTCGCACAGTTCTGTAGAGAGAGTCTCCCTTGGAAAACAATTCAATAACTTTTCGCGATGTCTCGATTATCTCTTTGAAATGCCTCTTTGAACTCGATATTGAAAAAGCAAGTTCTGCAGAAAGAATCATACAGTTCCATGAAAGTATCGCCTTATCGTCCTTCTTGGGGATTCCTCTTTTGTTTCTAGCTTCAAGAATTACCAAATTTAATTCCCTCAGAGCCTTTATCTTTTCCTTTGAAACATTGAAGAGCTCTCTTCTTCTGAATACTATCCGATTTTCCGCATCTCTATCGAAATAATAGCTCTCCTCGATTTGTTTCCTTGTTTGGAGGTCAAAGTTTTCCTCGAGTTCCTTTTCAGTCCAAGTGTAATACTCTCCTTCATTCCCCTTGAAATCTGCATCCAGTCCGCTCACATAAAATCCGTCAGAATTCTTCATTTCCCTGTCTGCGAAATCGAAGATCTCTCCAGCAACTTCAAGAAAACCACTGTCGCCAGTAAATCTATAGAACTGAGTAAATGTCTGAATGGCCAGTGCCTGGTCATAGAGCATCTTCTCGAAATGGGGAAGCTTCCACTCAGAATCAGTCGAGTATCTGTGCAGACCGTGGCCGACCTGGTCGTATATGCCTCCATTACGCATGTTCTTGAGCGTCTTCTCTATGACGTACGAGAGATTCTTGGTACTCTTGGTATGCATATAGTTCATGAGAAAAAGCAGGTACGGGAAATTGGGAAATTTCTGCTGCTCCCCGAAGCCACCACTCTTCCTGTCGTACATGCTTTGGAGGGTCTCAACTGAGTCTTCAAGCCTTATCTCCCCCTCCATCTCTTTATCCGGACTGAGGATGATGGAAGAGACTTGATCGGTCGCTTCGATGATCCTTCCTCGTTCATTTTTCCAGATCTGGGAAATCGCATTTAGGATACCAACCATCCCACCGTTGCTGTCAGAATCCCTCGCAGGAAGGTAGGTGAACACCTGGAAGGGTCGCCCATCAGGCATTGCAATTACGTTCAATGGCCATCCTCCGCTCCCGTTCATTACTTGGGAAACATTCATGTAAAAGGAGTCGACGTCTGGCCTCTCTTCCCGATCAACAACGACTGGGATGTAATCTTCGTTCAGTATTTTTGAGACTTCATCATCCCTGAATGATTCCCGTTGCATCACGTGGCACCAATGGCAGGTCGAATAACCTATAGTGATGAAGAGTGGTTTGTCTTCCTTTCTTGACTTCTCAAACAGGTCATCCCCCCAGACGTTCCATTTTACCGGGTCAGTCTTGTGATCCTCCAGGTACGGGCTCCTATTGAAATTCTCTTCTTTGTTCATTGTTTTCTGGATTTGTAACCGTATATTAATTCTTGTTCACTATGCTCCCGAAAAAGTCCAGTCAAATTTTCAGAATTTGAGATATAAGGCCAGATCAGAATGTGAACCTCTTTTTCGAATAGTCAAAGAGTCTGATCCACAATAAGTAGCTCATGATTATGATCACAACGATCATGAAGATATCTATAGCATCCGTGTAGGGCAGATTTCCCTGGGCTATCGATTCATCTATCAACTTCATAAGACCGTAGGAGACTGTATACGTCCCGCTGGGAAGCTTTGCATATTCTGCGACCATCAGTCCAGCCCAGTAACTTCCAATGGCCGACATTGAACCTGTGATTAGCGCAGGTATTACTGCCGGCAACGTGAGGTACCTCAGCCTTGCAAACCTCTTGAGTTTGATCGTGGTTGCAACCATTTCGTACTCCGCAGGAATACTCCTTGCAGCGCCGAAAACATTGAAGAAAATGTAAGAAGCAGCAGAAAGGAATGTTATAATCAATACGTCAACGTTCAGTGAAAAGTCGTAGCTGAATGTCCTCATCAGGAACGGAGTAAGGTAAACGAGGATGAGTGGGTAAAATATCGGGGCAGGGACAGAATAGAGAACCTGCATACCTCCATTTATCATGTCCCCCTCTCTACCCCTCTTGCCCGCTATGATTGCCAGTGGGACCATTGTTGCAAGTGATATGAGGTAGACGATCGCAATTCTGAGAAGGTCGTACGCCGTACCTATGCTCGCTTCTCTTAGGAACGATGGTTTCACAACGTAGAGCGTAAAGGCGGCAGCGAATCCTGATTGAGCAATCAGGTAGAGAGCCACTATGAGGATCAATATGAGAGACGAACCAATCATAACATTTAGGGCTCTAGAGGACGGATTCAATTTCTTTCCTCCCGTACTGACTGTTGACAGCTTAGATGACATTTTTCCAACCGAGGACACCAACTGAGTAAGAGATCCCGCTACCTGGGTAGTTCTCTGGGAGATGGAAGTCATTAACTCGCTCTTCCTTCTAGTTTTCTTCTGGTTCCCCGTTTCCGTCTCAAAGGTGAATCTTTCGACGCGTCGTATGAGTGGATTTATGATAAGCTGAGAGTTCAGTATGATCACTATTATCATCACCAGAATCAGCAAAAGAGTACCAAAAAGATCCTGGCGCTGAGAAAGTGTTACCGCCACCTGCCCAATACCGAAAACGTGGTAATTCTGGGTCCCAAGCGATATGACTTCTGCAAGTGTGATGTAGAACAGTCCACTAGCAAAACTCGGCATAATATTTGCGACAATCTTCTGGTAACTCGCGGGGACGTACAAGTACTTGAGTTTTTTCCAGAGCGTCATCTTGATTGCGCGTGTAGACTCAATTAATTCCGGCGGGATGTGTGAAACAGCCTGGTATACTCCTGTTATGAGATTCCAAACAAGGGCTGTGATGATCAGAACATCGACGGCGAGTTCTGTTCCAAGGGGTCCCCCAATATCCTTCAGGAAAAAAACCAACACGATCGGGAAAAAAGAGATTACAGGAATTGCTTCCAAAACATCGACGATCGGTATGAGAATCAACTCAGCAATCCTCACCCTTGCAGCCAAGATACCGAAAACGAGTGCGAGAAATATAGAGACAGCCATTAGAATCCATAATCTAAGAAACGTGATACCAGTGGCCTCGAGAATGAGCAGCAAGAGGGCGAAGCTTACCATGGTTTCCCCCTTATAAAAGGACCGTAGAAATGCTTTTCTTCAGGGAAATAAAATCTGTATTCCATGAAATATGGTGGTTGAAGAGGGAGAAAGCAAACGACAGAAACGGTTAGCAGAACATTTTATAATATCAAGACTTTCAGATTCGATGGGCTTCCTCGAGCTGAGGGACATAGGAGTTGAATTCGAGTCCAATGGGAAGAAACTCCAGGCGCTAAGCAACATCTCCTTCTCCGTAGATACAAATCAGTTCGTTTCCATTATAGGTCCATCTGGTTCCGGAAAATCCACCATAATCAAGATACTATTGGAACTGCTCACTCCATCAACGGGAACCGTTACGATTGGGGGAAAACCCTTGGGAAAAGCAAATCCAAAGATATCTGTAGTTTTTCAGAACGCAGCCCTGTTCCCTTGGCTTGACGTTCTAAAGAACGTTGAAATCGCCCTGGAACCGTTGTCAAAGGACGAGAAGTACATTAAAGAGACATCTGAGAAGTTCATAAAACTAGTTGGAATAGATGGTTTCGAGGAAGCATATCCAAGAGAGCTCTCTGGTGGAATGAAGCAGAGGGTTTCTATAGCGCGCGCACTAGCAACTGGCCCCGATCTCCTGCTCCTCGACGAGCCGTTTGCTGCATTGGATGTTTTCACAGCCCAGGCACTCAGGGAGGAACTCCTCGATCTCTGGGAATCGCCCAGCTTCCCTCCTAATACGATTCTGATGGTGACCCACAACGTGGACGAGGCGGTCCAGATGAGTGACAAGATCGTAGTTATGAGCCACAGACCGTCAAGGGTTCTAGGAGAGGTGAAGATAGAACTCCCTAGGCCAAGGAACACAAGGAGCGAGGAATTCTACGCAGTAGTAGATGGCGTTGTAAAATTGATGTCTTCTGACTAATCCTTCAACACTATGTTGCCAATGTCGCTGTCATAAGTGAAGAGCTTTGTATATCTTCCCCAGTTCAGGAGGATCTTGAGGATATCGTCGCTCTGACCTGGAGGAAATACTTCGTTGAGATACCTTCCTACATCGTCCTTCGGGACTTCCTTCGTATTGAGCGTATTGAAGTAGGCGATCAGAGTATGGAATGGTTCAACATCCTTGACCAGAGAGTGCAGCAACTTCTTTCTCTGTTCAATGCTTGAACCAAGGAACTTTCTACCAGTCTCTGTGATGGAAACGTCTCCATTTGAAATTTCTATGAGCTTCAGGCTTTCGGCATCGTCAAGAAGATTCATCAACATTGTCCTCTCTTCATCGAGGGAATCATCGAGCTTCGCTATGTCGGTTGGTTTCCCGATGTCTTCCAGAATTTCGAGCAAACCAATCAAACTGTTAGGGCCATTGGTTTCAAGACGGTGCATGTATCGTTTCAATAATCATTATCGGACCGAGTTTAAAAATTTGTTGTCGAGGGACCGGGTTCTATTTTTTGCTGTTTCCGTCCAGCGGTTCCAGTGAAAATTGCTTTATAGTATGGTTTCGCGGAGATGTGAATGGTTTGAACTCCTTCCCGTTCCCCTTGTAGAACTTGCTGAAGAATTCCACATAGATTAGCCTTGCGCCCTGAATTCCCGGTTCAAAAATAGCTATTATCAGATTCAGTAACTGACCAACTATCAGGATCACGAAACCTAGAATCATTAACGGGATGGAATGATGGAGTGAACCTCTGAAGAGGTAATCAAACACGAAAGCCAGTCCTGCCGAAGCTAGGAGTATTCCCACCAGCCTCGTGTAAGAGAGGATGTGTGAAATTATGGTAGTCACTTCCAGCAACGCCTGGGCCTTTTCCGAGTAAATAACGACTCCAAGTCCTATTCCCAACATCGGATAGGCCAGGAGCGCGAGATGGTTGGTAACGGGGTTCAGTCCGCCAGTGTTGTGATATATCACTTCAAGCCCCAGTATCACTATGGAATACGCAACCATCAGCCAGCCAATCTTCCCGATTGCTTCCTTCATATGGCCGTGGACGTAGTTTATTATGAAGCCGAAGATTAGTCCAAGGCTGACCATTGCAACTCCAGTATAACCGGAAATGAGGAGCAGTTTCCTCAGGCCAAAGCTGCTGAGTACATTTATGTGAGCATAGGTGGCGTAAGGATCTCCCGGTAGAGGAGTGCCTGGAATAGGGAATGTGAATCCGAAGTAGGAGTCAAATATGATCCCCAGTGCGATGGCAATTATTGCACCCGGCAACATTGCCTTGGCAAGTATCTTCAGGCTTCTCTTACTCATCATCATGAGGACAAATTTTGCGAGGAATTTGGGTACGTGAGATTTCTTTGGTGGGTGATCCACTCTCCTGATCAACCACACGGAGATGATCAGGATGGTTATTCCGTAACCAACGTCTCCAATCATAAGCCCGAAGAATATCGGGAATACGAGCGCGAATATCAGCGTTGGATCGATTTCTATGGATTGAGGTAGTGAGTAGAAGCGAATGAAGAACTGGAACAGCCTGATCCCATTAGGATTCTTCAGAGAGGTAGGGGGGGTCTCTTCCGTCTCTACTTCTTCTATTATGATCTCGTCATACGTCACGCCGTGCAGGGCGGCATTCATTATTCCGAGCTGGTCGTGGGGGACCCAGCCCTCCATGATGAACGCCCTATCCGTTCCGGAGAGTTTTGATGTGACATCAATTTTCTTGAGTTCAATCTCAAGCTGTTCTCGTATTGCTGCGACGTTCGCATAATTCTCCCTCGAGATCTTTCCAATCTCATCCCTGATTCCGCTCAGTCTTTCCTGAGTGTCATCCCTCCTTTTTTCCTCCGAAGAGAGAGAATCCTTAACGCTCCCCGTTAGGGAGGGAACGGGAATTACATCTATCTTCTCGTTCTTGCAGAGTTCGCCAAACTTGCTCTGGTCGTATTTTGACACGACAGAAATGAGGTAATCTTTTCCAGTGAAGATGAACAACCTTCCAAAACTACGCAATTTCTCCAGAGTCTCCTCGTCATTCCTTATGGCATATGACGAGACGTTTGATCCGTTGAGATAACTGAGGTCTCCATCGTAGAATGATATCTTTTCGAGAGTCGCAATGCTCTCGTTGAGGACCTTCAGCGAGGAGAGCGTTGCCCCTTCGTTTTCCTTGAGCTTCTTCATCCTATCATAAATGTCGATATGTATGGCGGCGCCAACGAGTTCTCTAACATTCTTGAAGAGTTTCTTGTCGATCGACTCATTGGGATAAAGGGAGATCTCAAGATCCCTTATCCTTCTCGAAAGTTCGCTCAGTTTGGCATACGATTCGCTCTGAGGCAGAGACGAAACGAGTTCGTTCGATATGGAAACCGGCTCAACCTGGAAGATGCCCAGGTCATGAAGAGCAGAGAGGATGGCCTCCTCGTTCTTCTTTACAGAATAGATCCTGACCTTCTTCATCTTCCTGGGAACTAGCATCTCAATCGTTATTCTCCATCACAATGTTTGCAATTTTTTCGACGATTTCCCCTGAAATTTCCTTCCTGAGTTTGCCTGCCTGTTCTTCGAACCTCTTCTTGATCTGCAGTATCTCAAGGGAAGCCGCCTCCAACTCTTTCCGAACGTGATCGTCGTACGCCCTCTTCGAAATCGCTTCCGTCTCTGCTATGATTCTCTTTGCCTCTTCGGCTGCGTTCTTGACTATCTCTTCCCCTCTGGATCTTGCTTTCTCGATCCTCTTTTGCGATTCAATCTCCCTCTCTCTAATTGCCTTTAAGGTATCCATTTCATTTGTCACGATAAAACCTCCACTATGATAATCAAGGCCAGCATGAACATGAGCACGTTCGCAATCAGGATCAGTCTGGTCACGAGGAAGAATTTTCTTTGCATGGGATTTGCGAACTTATACGCTCTCCTCACCCCTCTCCCCAATCTTGGCCTTTATGACCTTGAGCGTGATGAATGTCTCCCTGTCAATTTCATCAAGTTTCATCTTGATGTAGCTGGCCGTTTCAGTCAGCCTAGGGATCAGCACATTCTCTATCGAGTTAGTTCTTCTCTTTGTCTTATCTATCTCTATGAGTAGCCTCCTCATTGCGACCTCCTTTTCAGCAATCACCAGCAGCCTGTTCAGAAGTTCTACAAAGTTTTCCCTCGTCTCCATCAACGCGGTCGGAAGTGAAATAAGCTCGTAGAGTTGGTCCATGAAACTGTTCTGTTTGGCCATAGATACTTGTGGGATCTTCACCCCCATCACGTTTTTGGATGTGACATCGACCTTCAGTCCAGGCTGGAAAAAGGCCGTGTTTTCTATGATGAGTTTTCCCGATACTATTTCGGCCAGTCTCTCGCTTGCAATTGATTTCTGTATCAGTTCCGTTACGTTCCCCTTGAGCCCCTTCACTTCCCTGGAAATGGAGAAGAATTCCAGTATGAGCGAAGATCTCTTCAGTTTGAGTAGGTCAAGCCCTCTCTTGGCCAATTTGATTCTTCCCTTTGTCTTCAGGAGCTCCATTCTGGTGGGGCGAATGTTGGATGTTTCCAAATCACTTCCCCCATTTTCCATACCTGTCAATGAATTCTCTTTTCACTCTCTTCATTTCCCTTTCTGGTAGCGTAGAAAGGGCATCCCATCCGATATCCAATGTTTTCTCTATCGTTCTATCTTCGTTGAATCCCTGGTTAACGAACTTGTCTTCGAATAGATTTGCAAAATCTAGGTATTGCCTGTCTTCCTTACCGAGCGCCTCAGTCCCAACTATG
This sequence comes from Thermoplasmatales archaeon, assembly GCA_026127935.1. Lineage (GTDB taxonomy): Archaea > Thermoplasmatota > Thermoplasmata > Thermoplasmatales. The sequence goes on from JAJSLL010000001.1 coordinate 75,838, forward strand.
GCGCTCAGGCTTTTGAGGTCTGTTCCCCTACCGTAAGCAGAGTACAGCTGGTCGGCAACGCCTCTGTGATCTTCTCTCGTTCGCCCTTTCCCTATGCCCTGATTCATGAGCCTGGATAGCGAAGGAAGAACGTTGATTGGGGGATAGATGCCTTTCCTGTGCAACTCCCTGCTCACGAAAATCTGTCCTTCCGTAATGTATCCTGTCAGATCTGGGATTGGATGAGTCATATCATCGGATGGCATGGAAAGAATCGGAAGCTGTGTGATTGAACCATTTTTTCCTCTGATCTTTCCTGCCCTTTCGTAGATCGTTGAGAGATCGGTGTACATGTATCCAGGATAGCCTCTTCTCCCCGGAACTTCTTCCCTTGCGGCTGATATTTCGCGTAGCGCTTCTGCATAATTTGTAAGGTCTGTCAGGATAACGAGGACGTGCATCTCCCTCTCGTAAGCCAGATATTCAGCCGCAGTGAGTGCGACCCTTGGAAGGATAATCCTTTCCATGGATGGGCTAGATGCTAGGTTGAGGAAAAGAACTGACCTCATCAGGGCCCCTGTTTTCCGAAACTCATCTATGAAGAAGTTAGCCTCTTCAGATGTGATCCCCATCGCTCCAAATATGATAGAGAAACCTTCCGAAGAGCTCAGCACTTTGGCCTGTCTCGCAATCTGTGCGGCGAGTTTATTGTGAGGAAGTCCAGATCCTGAGAAAATTGGCAACTTCTGTCCCCTGACCAGGGTATTCATCCCATCGATTGTTGAAATTCCCGTTTCTATGAACTCAGACGGCTCTTCCCTTGAGTAGGGATTGATTGCGTTCCCCACAATCTCTATCTTTTCGTTCGAAACTATTGGGCTCATTCCGTCAAGTGGCTCTCCCAACCCGTTGAACACTCTCCCAATCATTTCATCAGAAACCGCAATCCTTGCGATGTCTCCCCTGAAACGCACCGTGGTATTCGCCGTGTCCAGTCCTGTGGTTGCCCCGAAAATCTGTACGATAGCAGTACCTTTCATCGTGTCCAAAACCTGTCCCTGTCGCACCTCTCCGTTTCCGAGCGTGATCTCAACCATTTCGTTGTATCCAATATTGTCCACCTTCTCCACGAAGAGCAGAGGTCCCGCAATTTTTGAAACTGTCTTGTATCTTATATCAGCATTCATTGCTTATCAGCCCTTCCCTTGATTTCAGACTCCATCTCTTTGATAAGAGCACCGTAGTAACTGTCAATCTCACTTTCCTTCACTTCCTTGAATCTCGAGAGCTTCTCTTTGAATGGGAGCGAATCCAATTCTGAGACTGTCATCCCCTTTGTCACTGCATATTTCTCCATTTCGTCCATGGCAAGGATGGATTTGAGCATCAGGTATTGCTTCTTCAAAGAGCAGTATGTATCTACCTCGTCATATGCACTCTGCTGGAGGAAGTCTTCCCTGAGAGACTTTGCAATATCTAGTACCTCCTTTTCGTTCTCTGGAAGGGCATCGTACCCAACCAGTTGTGCGACTTCTTGCAGTTCCGCCTCTTTTTCCAGAATGGTCATGCTCTTTTGATATGCAGAGTACCAATCGTCTGAAACGTTCTTGTTGAACCATTTGCTTAATTCTTGGGAATACAGCGAATAACTGTTTAACCAGTTTATCGAAGGAAAATGTCTTCGCTGCGCCAGTGATGCGTCGAGAGCCCAGAAGACTCTGGTGACTCTCAAAGTGTTTTGGGAAACCGGTTCCGAAGTGTCCCCTCCGGGAGGCGATACCGCCCCGATTACGGTAATAGATCCCCTTCTTTGATCGCTCGATACGACTCTGGCATTGCCTGCTCTTTCGTAGAATTCCGCGATCCTTCTTCCGAGATATGCGGGGTAACCTTCTTCTCCGGGCATTTCTTCAAGTCTCCCCGAAATTTCTCTAAGGGCCTCTGCCCACCTAGAAGTACTGTCAGCCATCAGTCCCACATCATAGCCCATATCCCTGAAGTACTCTGCAAGGGTAATACCGGTATATATGCTGGCCTCTCTTGCCGCCACAGGCATATTTGAAGTGTTTGCTATCAGGGTCGTCCTCTCCATCAGGGGCTTCCCTGTCTTTGGGTCTGTCAATCGAGGAAATTCTGTCAACACTTCCGTGGCTTCGTTTCCTCTCTCTCCACATGCGGTATATATTATAACATCTGCATCGGACCATTTCGCAAGCTGTTGTTGAACTACGGTGTTATGTAGTATGATTCCTCCATACCCACCAACAAAATTTTGTCCATCATCTGGAACCGATACATCATACACCCATACTGGCCCATTCTCCCTTTCAATACTTAAAATCTCATCGCCGTAGACGAACTCGGATGAGGCAGTTATTGAATTATCAACCTCTGGGAATTCAGGATTAGCTTCTTCCACTATCTGCATGAAATTTGTAAATTTATTCATGCTCATGTGTTCATTGTTCCCTATGTAGTCATAAATCCCTATTCCGTTCTTAAGCAGCTTTGAATAAGTAGTGTTCCTGTAGATTTCCGCTATGTATTCTTTTGAAACTGGGGCAATATCGATTGAATCAAAGCCGCGTCTCTTTGAATTGATGTATTTTGCAATCGATGAAATCTTTGTGAGATTCTTGGAGAAAATAGATGAAAACTCCTTCAGATCGACAATGTTCCTTACAAATATCCTATAGTACGTTTTTTCCCCAATCGTTCTGGTTCCTAAGGTATGAATCACTCCAAGTCTAGTCAGGAGATAGGACAACTGGTTTCTTAGTTGAAAGCTCGCAGTCGAAAGTCCGACTTCCCCGTTGCTGAATGATCCATTCCCAATAAAATAGGCTTCGAGGAATGCATTCAGAATTCCCTGGCTAGATTTCAACAAAATGTTTGGAATTTGTTTGGTTGACGCTGTCCTGCCTACTTCAAGTGAGTCCAAGAATTTTACCAGTACGGAATTGTGTACCAAGATGTTTGGAGTCTTATCTGCCTGTAGTTCTAGCTTGGAATGCAGTCCAAAGACAAGGGATGTAAGTTCTGAGAACCTGTCTAGCAGGTACTTTTCGGAATTCGTAAAGACCACAGTTTCGTCTCCTCTGATGTAACCTTCAGAGACATAATAGCCGATGAATTCGGCCAGTTCTTTAGTGACTTTGGATGGGATAGTTACAGTAGAGCTTCGTTTATCTCCGATCAGAACTCTAGGTAGGGGAGCAGTCAACCCCATAGTCTCATAAATGATCTTTAGCCACTTCAGTTTTGGAGCAACGGATTTTGTAGCTCTTGTCAAACTGTACCGTACATTCTTCGGGAGTTCAATTCTGATATTTTCTGATGAAGCTCTTTTCAACAATTCCGATACGTTCTTTCTGATATCCTCATCCAGGACTCGAACTTCGGGTAGACTGTACAAATCGATCTCTGAGTCTTGGTTATTGATGGCAATTTTTTTGGCCGATAAGATATAGTTTCCAGGAGATAGGTTTTTGGCCATAGTCTCCTCTATTTTCCCTCTTTCGTTAACTTTGAATAACTTATGAACAGGAGTTATTCTGACTTCCCTTCCAGTTCGAGTTCTGATCTTAAAGACACTCTCACTCTTGCCTCTGAATATTAATCTAGATCTGCTTTTGACAATATTGTTTCCTTTGTACGAAAACAGGTCTATCGGTTGAACAAGTTCAAGGTATTCTCCATCCTTATCTATGATCTTGTTCGATGTTTTTTCGTACTTCTCATAGAGGTCTTCTATCTTTATTAGGGTTCCATCGCCCAAGAGCACCGGCGTATCTCCTGTCACGCACTTTCCTGACCCGAAAGGTCCAGGGACCGCTACAGTTCCTCCCTTTGCGACGGGGAAGAACGAGTCTATAACCCTTTGCCCCGTAACCAGCGGAGTCTCTGGAGGGAGTTTGCTCTTGACGGGTCTCGGTAGACGCACTGGCCATTCCTGACCCAACGGAATTTCTTTGATTCCGGACTTTGACAAAACAGTGCCTACTGTTTGTAGTGGAGTGAACTCTCCCTCTTCAATCGTTTCAATCGTTCCTTCGATACCATGGGGTACCATTATTCTGTGGTCTATCAGCGAAGTTTCCTTCACTATACCAACTATATCTCCCGCAGATACCTTGTCTCCCTTCTTGACGGTTGGATTGAATTTCCATTTTTTCTTCATATCCACTGGTGGCGGGTAGAGTCCCCTTTTGATGAAATCCCCTCCCTGAGCCCTTATAACATCGAGGGGCCTCTGAACTCCATCATAGATCGATGAGAGCAATCCCGGCGCCAGGACGACCGACAGGGGCTTTCCCGTCGACTCAACATTCTCTCCGGGTTTGATACCGCTCGTATCTTCGTAGACCTGGATGGTCGCCTTATCTGCCTCCATGCCGATGATCTCTCCAAGGAGTCCCAGTTCTCCGACTCTGACGACATCGTACATCTTTGCATTCTCAATATCTTCCGCAATAACGACTGGTCCAGCAATTCTCAATATCTTTCCCATTTACATTCCTCCTAGGTCCATGTTTATACCCAATACCCTTCTTGCGAGGTTTGAAATACCTTCTTCCTCAGCTCCCTCTGTCACAGGTATGAAAACGACAAGAGGTGAAACGCTGCTGTAGAGCAGGCTCGTGAATTTCTTATCCAGGGTCCCAGCAAAGCTGTTTGACGAAAGGATCAACCCGAAGTTTCCAGAATGGTAAAGCTCCCTGAGCTTGTCTGAATAGGAATCTTTATCGACTATGAATGTGTCCTCGACGCCCACCAGCTTGAAGCCGACGGCCAGTTCCCTTTCCCCTATAAAAGCAATTCTTCCAAACCGCTCATTCTTTACCATTTTTTCACCCCAGATTGATTGTTGTCATTTTAATTGTTTCATCGTCTATGTCATAGTATCTGCTGAATGCCAAATTTCTGATATCTTTCCACTCGGCCTCCGCTCTCAACAGGAATGCGATTATGTTGTTCAATGAGAGGGCACTCATTTCCATGATGTTAACGAACTCCCAGTAGAGGTTCCTGTTTAGCTCACCCTCGATGCCAACGAGCGAACCCTTTCTCTTGTAGAAATCGAATCCCTTGGAAAAGTCAGAATACCCTTTGATCTTTTGGCTGAGCTCCTCTACGTCGGTGCTCTTGGCAAGATCATCCACCAGTTGGCTCGACAGACCGCCTCCCGTCAAAAGGTAGTTTGAGACGTTGTGGTTCGCCCTGAACTCGATGAACTTCAGGATTGTCATTATGTTCTTTACATCTATTGTCCTCTTTATGAATCTGAATATAGGTCCTTCACTCCCCGAATAAAATCGGAACCTCTCCTTCATCAAGTCGAAATAGTAGAGGTCGAGCGAAAGGAGCAGGGTTGCAATGTTGTTCGTTTTCCTGTACTCGTCCAGATAAGCGAGGAGCGCCTTTCCATATCCAAATTTGAGTGTGTAGGAGATGATGTCCTCCACGTTGTCCATTGCGATGAGGTTGTGGTAGTCGTTCCTGTCCAGGAGCCCTGCAAAGACTCCCAGCTGGGTGTTGGCCTCCGATACCAGATAAAGAGCGTTCTCCTCGATCTTTAGATTGAGGTTCTTGGAAACTAGAATCGTCTTGATGTTCTGTATGTCCCACTTGGTGAGGAACGAAACTATCAGGTCCTTACCGTTCTGTGGGGTGACAGCAAGAGCACGTCTGTTCATCTTTGCAAGATGAAGGTTGTTGGCTGATTCTAGGAGGTCCAGTCCCTTGTAATCTGAGGACTCGGAAATGTCTTCACTGTAGCCGTGTCCGTTGACATAGGAAACAAAATCTTCTGGGTTGGAGAGTCTGTACATTTCTTCGTAGTCCTTCCTCTGGAGAAACTGCGTCTTGGTAACTTTCAGGGTACCATAAGGAAGACCGAAAGAATTCTGCAAAAGATCACCCGTTGATATGGTCCCTTACAACCTTTCTTATCTTATCGCTCTTGTTCCTCACGATCTCTGAAAAAGTCAGATCTATGATCATCTTCCCATCTGCAGAAGTGACTATGACTCCTCCGAGTGGACCGATCTTGTCTGAGGTCTTGCTCGAGTCGATCCCCTTTTGCTTCATCCTCGTGGAATCATCCCTGCTAAGGTATACTACGGCGTCCTGGCCGAGTATTTTTTTAGAGTTGCCAATCGCCTTCTTCAGGAATTCCAGGTACTCGTCTGTCTTCAATAAATCTACCAACTTAGATCGAAGGGCTTCCTGATAATTATTCTCGATCTTTTCCCTTTCCTGTTCTAGGAAAGACCTACCCTCAAGAGTTGCCGAAGAAGTCCTCTGTCTCTTTTCAGTTTCGGCGTCTTCCCTTGCCTTCTCATCATAGCTGGCCCTTATTGCAGACGCCTTGTTCTTCGCATCTTCAATTATTTTCTTTGCTTCCTCTTCACTCTTACTGATGAGAGCTTGCTCTTCCTTTTCCGTGTCTTTCTGTATTCTGTCGAGAATTTCTTCTAACGGCATAAGCTCACAGAATATGCAGGAGTAGGATCAGTCCGAGCACAAATCCGATTATCCATAATGTCTCCGGTATAACGAAGAAGAACAGAACCTGCCCGAATTTTTCCGGCTTTTCTGCTATTACTCCCATACCCGAAGCACCAATTCCGCTTTGTGCCATTCCTGTACCTATAAGTCCACCAGCCATGGCGATCGAGGCGGCGATGGCAAATAGCGCATCAGTAGTCGTAACCACCATTAATATCAGGAGTGCATGTATGAGAGAATAAAAGTATTTTGCAGTCTTTTGGAGCGCTGAAAAATATCAGTGCTAGAAAAGTTCTCTTGAAACAGGATAAGTTGATATATCTCAAAAAATTTTCTTTCCTATCGCGAGTGTAGTGTAGCGGTAGCACAAAAGCTTCCCAAGCTTTTAACCCGGGTTCGAATCCCGGCACTCGCATAACAATCCCTCTGAACATACCTTTTCAAAGGTTAGGAAAATATTGGGCCACATCTTGCTATTCCCATCAACAGTTTCAATGTGAAGCCAATTTGTTGTTCATTTATTAATATAAAGACGCAATGTCCATTTTCGTGTTCAGTGAATCGCAGGAAAAGGTTGATTCATCGTTCAAATTTCTACTAGTTTCCAGATCAGCAAGAAGCATATCTCTCATGTTCGTCACGCTAGCTTTCTCCCTCTACCTCTACAATCTAGGATATGGTCTTGTATTCATCGGTTTGATCTTTCTTCCGATAATTCTGTTCAACATGATTTTCTCCCTGTTTCTAGGTATACTCGGAGACAGGTACGGTTATGTGAAGGCTCTCGTTATCGGTGAGTTACTTCCACTTCTGGGCCTCGCAGGACTGACTATATCCTCGAACATAGATGTCATCGCCATTTCTGCAGTGATCACTGGCATAACAGGAACTGCCGGTGGAATGAGAGGAGCCTTCTCACCAGGAACGACCGCTTTTGTCGCAAGCAATTGGCCTGATGAAGCTGACCGAGTGAGAAGGATTGCAAAGATGTCTGTGGTCGCTTCCCTTTCATCCATAGTGGGAAGCTCCCTACTTGTAGTGCACGGATATCTCAATCCGTACTTCGGGATAACCGGTAGCTTTCGTTTCCTGTTTGGAATCTCTTCTTTCATACTCCTCATTTCGTTCGTTTCACTCCTTTTCTTGAAGGAGGTAAAGAGACCGAAGAAAACGAGCAGGATCATGAAGGGTGAGAGCTTCTCATACCTCCTCAGAGTGCTGTTCCCCAACGTAATAAACGGAGCAGCGATAGGTATTTTCTCCCCGCTGCTGACACTCTGGTTCGAACTAAGGTTCCATGTCTCAATCTCTTACATTGGAGAAATCTTCACACTAGCATACGCAGCGACTGCGTTCGGTTCATTCGTCGCTGGAAGATATCTAAACTCAGAAAGGGTGAGGGCAATAACAGTCTCATCAGTGACTCGACTATTTCAGGGACTCTTGTTGATTGGGATGGCCCTTTCTCCAATTGTTCCAATAGCCTTCTCTCTATATGCGATCAGAAGCGCAGTTGCAGGCATGGGAATGCCCATGAGAACCGCAATAAACGTCCGGGGAATCGGGAATGAGGACTACGGTACTGCATCCAGTCTTCAGGGAATAGCAACTAGGGGTTCGCAAACAACATCCGGCATTTCTGGTTATCTGATGGACACATACATCGCATCTCCATTGCTGGTCGGAGGAGCCCTTCAGATCGTTGGATCCGTAATTTACTACCGAGCGATTCGAAAATGGGAAAAGAAGTCAGAAATATCTAACGAAAATCATAGTTTGAATAAGAGTTGAAAACCAGAAAATTCAGTTTTGGACGGTGTCACGATTTTGCAATAAAGCATACAAAAGATTTTTAATTTTAGGCACGCTAAAATCCCAATGACAGCAGAAACGAATGTGACTACACAGATACCAAAGATTGGAGACAGAGCTCCCGACTTCCAGGCGAATTCTTCTAAAGGTCCGATATCTCTGAAGGACTATAAGGGAAAGTGGGTGGTATTGTTTTCTCACCCCGCAGACTTCACTCCCGTATGCACTACAGAGTTCATAGAGTTTGCAAGGAGGTACGATGAATTTGAACAGAGGAATGCACAACTCGTGGGTCTGAGCATTGATTCTGTATATTCCCACATAGCATGGTTGCTGCAGATGGAAAAGATTTACGGAGTTGAGGTAAAGTTTCCAGTCATCGCAGACCTGAACATGAACGTCGCGCATCTCTACGGTCTCTTACACGAGAGGGCGAGCGCCACGAGTACTGTGAGGGCCGTATTCTTCATAGATCCAGAGGGAGTAGTTAGAGCTTTGATCTACTACCCAGCGAGCACCGGAAGAAACATAAGTGAGATTCTGAGAGTCCTCGACTCCCTAACGTACGCAGACTCTTTCATGATCGCCACACCGGCAGACTGGAAAGCAGGCGATGATGTGATAGTTCCCCAACCGGCTACGCTCCAGGCGGCAAAGGATCGATTGAAGGACAAGAACCTTCAAGTCAAAGACTGGTTCCTTGCAATCAAAAAGTCTCCAAAACAATGAATTTTCTTTCTACTATATTGATTTCTTTTTTTTCTCTTGTCTTCAATCTCTCTTTGGATTATTGGTAAATGGTTTTATTGGCCCATTGTGTTTAGAGATTGATGAGAAATGGATGATCATAAACAACACATTCATAGGTTTCATGGGATGAGGCCGTTCACTTTAGATGACGAGGCGATTATGGATTTTCTTGGAATAGAGAATGAGATTAGTGTACTGGACGTAGGGGGTGCGGACGGATTCTATGCCAAGAAATTTGCAGCACGAGGGGCAAGAGTCACAGTGATAGACAATTATGATTACGAATTCAGTACATTGAATTCAATGGGAATCAAAACGATCATTCAGAATTTCTGTGACTATAGCGAAGGGACTTTTGATATGGTTTTCATGGCCCACGTTTATCACGACCTGGTCCTTAACTGCAAGGAAAAGACTCTGAAAAATCTAAGAGAGATATCGCCGATTCAAATCGGTCATCTAGATTTTGTGAAAAGAGACCTTGAATTTGGCCCACCTGCCTCCATAAAACTAGAAAAACACCAAGTAATTTCAGATATGGAATCCATAGGATACAAACTGAAAAAAGACACCGAACTTCCGCATCACTACCTCCAGTTGTTTGAGAAAAAGTGACAATTGGAATTTGTCTACTGACTGCAAAATTTGCACCAAAGTTATACCGCCAAGGCTAGAAAGATTATATACTCGCGATAAATATTTAACGGATACAATATGGAGACTGACGTCACCAACCTAGTTGGGCTTGATATTTTCAGCGACAGGGGATACAGATTAGGTACAGTCAACGACGTTATCGTCGATTTTGACGCTCAAACAATCTATGGACTTTATGTCGAAAGAACAAATGATGGGCTAGTGGAAGATGGTGTTTCAGTTCTAGTCCCATACAGATGGGTAAGAGCTGTTGGGGATGTCATAATCCTCAAGAGGTTCCCGACATTCGTCTCGGTGTCGGCCTCAGAATAATCTATCCTTTTCTGTTTTGTTTCTCCAAAAGGCACTCTACTTTTAGTGCTTTCTCTCAGGGATGAGTGAAGTACCCTTCCTTTTCATCAAGCACGTTAACGTAACCATATCTCTCAAACTGGTTCACTTTCCCAGTGAATCTGAGTGCATCTTTCTCCAGTAGTCCTTCTTCGGAAGTTCCGTCCGGCTTGATTACCTTGAAAGGCACATCGTTGCCTGACAACCAGTGGATTATCGGAACCTTTCCTAGAGGGCGACCTGGATTCCACTTTTGCACATCCTCCAGTATTTCCTGTCCAATGTACTCGATATTCTCATCTCCAATCTTGAAGTACCCAAGATCCTTTAGTCTCACCAACTCACCCTTGAATTTCTGGTAGTCCTGGGATGTGATTGAAATCGATCCTTTCCCAACTAAATACTCTCTCTTTTCCTGAGTCGCAGAATTGCCGGTCTGAGGATACAGTGGGATGGAAGCTTTGAGCTTTCCCTCGAATTCAAACTTGAGTGACACCGGTTGGTTGACGAAGAAGTGCCTAGGAGAGACGTTGTCAATTATCTTCCTGTTGAACGAGTAAAATATCTCCCATGAGAACGTGGTATCAACGCTCCCTATACCTGACTCAACGTAATATTTCCTGATAGCAAGGGGACTGAATCCTCTCTTCTTTAGAGCAACGAGAGTTCCCAGCTTTGGATCGTCCCATCCGGTGAACTCACCGCTCCTTATGCCCTTCTTTATCAGAGAGGTCTTGAGAATCGTGTGCTCTATTGAAACCTTGCCGTAGTGAAGATAGAAAGGGAGTTTCCAGTTTCTGTAACCGAAGATGTATTTCTGTTTCTCCGTGTTCGCAGTGTGATCCTTTCCCCTTATGACGTGGGTCAGTCCGTTGTAGTGATCGTCCACTGCCACGGAGAAATTCATCATAGGATAAGCCTTGTACCTGTCTCCTTCCAGTGGGTGCGGGGTGTCTACAATCCTGAACGCGATAAAATCTCTTATCGCTGGATTTGGATGGGTCAAGTCTGTCTTGACGACAGCATATGCTTCTCCCTTCGCATAATCGCCGGAGACCATCTTATCCCACCGTTCCAAATTTTCTTCGGGCGTTTCATCTCTTTCCTTTATGGGCATTCCCTGTTGTTTTCTCGATTTGAATTCTTCTGTTGGGGAAGTTGCAACATAGGCCTTTCTCATTTCAATGAGATTCTTCATCTCGCTGTAGTAGAGTTCGAATCTCTTAGACTGAATAACAAGGTCTGTAAAATTCACATCCAGCCAGTGCAGGTCATCTTGTATCATCTGGTACGCTTCTGGCTCGTTGTTGGTTGGGTTTGTGTCCTCAATCCTCAATACCAGCTTTCCACCATATCTCCTGAAGTATTCGTCGTTCAGAATGGCCATCCTTGCATGCCCGATGTGAAGAGGTCCCGAGGCAGAAGGAGCCATCCTCATCACCACTCCTTCCTTACCAACGCCTGGCAGGTCCGGTAATCTCTTTTCCTCCTCCTTTGAAGTAGTAGCGAGAAGTTCCGGGAAATACCTCTCAATAATTGCCTTCATTTCTTCTGCAGAAATGGAATTCACTTCGTCCACTATCTCTTTGATTAGTGGCATCAGAGTCTTCAGATTCTTTCGCTCTTCTGGGAAAAGTGATATGGTCTTCGAAATTACTGAATTGAGTTCTGCCTTGCCCTCATGCCCCAGTGCGTTGAAAGACGCTACCGCCCTTATTTTGTCCTTCACGAATGCTCGCCTCCATTCTCTTTTTCAATTCTTCAATGCCCTCTCCCGTTGCGCACGATATCTTAAGATTGTCACTTTCAACTCTTTCCAGATCCATCTTGTTCTCAACAACGAGAACATTTTTCCCAAGTTCTTTTATTGAATCGCAAAGTTTCTTCTGGTCTTCCAATCTGTAGCCGCATTCTTCCGATGGATCAAGCATGCAGACTACAACGTCACCGATATTGTTTATGGCTGCGAGAGCCACTTTCTCTATAGCGTTGTGGTTCCTCCTGTTAAGAAGTCCAGGCACATCCAGCACTTCGTAGATGCCGTTTCCCATCTTCATCATTCCAACATTGATGTCCTTGGTGGTGAACGGGTAATCTGCTATTTCTGGGGAGAGATTTGTGAGCTTCGATATGAGGGATGATTTTCCAACGTTCGGGAAACCCGCTATTATGACTATCCTCATCTGCCTGCTCACCTGTGGTACTTTCTTCAGCACTTCCCTCGCCCCCCTGAGGAAGACTAGGGACTCGTCCAGATCCTCAATCACGGATGAAAATCTACCGTAGAAAGCGGACCTGTATCTGGCAATTACGGTCAGGTTTGGCGCCTTCTTTATTCCCCTTATCGAGTTGGTCGCGAACTCCGTTATCTTGCTGTTTGCCCACTTGAGATTGTTCAGCGACCTCTCGTACTCTCTGCCGTTGACCATTATGAACAGCACGTCTCTCTCGAACCTGTCGAGATCATCGAATTTCGGGAATCCATTGTAGACCCTTCCGACGGCCTTCTTTGCGGTCGCTTCCATCAGCTTGATTTTCTGTATGGAAACTGATTTCAATTTGCCAACGAAGCTTGGCAGGTATATGTTCTGAACTTTCTTGATGTCCTTGAAACTCCTCTCAATGATCTCCTTCGCATCCGGAACGCTAGGGATCTTGTCGGGTATCAAGAGACTACCTCTTGGATATCCAGTTCTCCCAGGACGACAGGCATCTTGATGCCCATGCTCTTCAAAATTCTCGGATGAACCTCTCCGAAGAATCCGATCTTCTTGCCAAGCACTGAAATTCCAGCTATTCTGCCAGGCACGTACATGGTCTGCTCATCCCTCGAGATCTCGTATCTCTCGATTCCAAGATCCTCCAGAATGCTGACAAAAATTCCCTTAATTAACGAAAAGGAGGATGCCCTGTCTGCTATTCCGATCCCCAGTACGTCCCTTTCCCTTCCGTCAATGTACACACTCCCTATTTCGAATATTCTCTGGGGATAGGGGTGTCTGAAATTGTTCTTGAAAGTCTGCATCAGGGAGGGGGACATCCTGGTCCTGACGGAATCCTGCTCCTGACTGACTGGATTTAGGATGTCTGTTCTTGCGTCTCCGAAGCCATAAACGGAATTGTACTTGCTGTTGACGAGAACGCTGCTCACTGTTTCGATGAGGTCATAACCCACCATGAGCTCTCGCAGCTTGCTCTCCATCAATCTCAGTGGATTTGCTTTCCCGTAGCTCACGAAACCCTCCTTCATCCTCCTGATATTCTCGTATCCCAGTCCCTTAAACACGTCTTCCAGAACGTCCACATCCGCTATTATGTCAGTCCTGTACAGTGGAACGGTCGCTTTCCCTTCACTGAAACCATATCCCATCTTGACAAGAGAAGAAGCCATCTCCTCTTCAGTCAGGTCGTAGCCGAGGAGATTCTTCACGGCTTTTTTTGAAATTTCCCTCGTCTGGTATTCCAGCTTGGGTGCCACTGCACCATTCAGCATCAGGGTTGATATTGCACCGGAAGGATATGAAAGAGCGGTCAGCATGAGAACCATTGTCCTCTCCACGGCATTCAGGTTCGTGCCCTCCACGTCCACGAGCAGGTCTTCCGTGTCTTCAGTGACCGTGGTGACTGCCGAGTTGAGAATTGGGGGGAGCGATATTATTTTCCCATCTGCGTCAATAATTCCCGGTATCTTTTCCGGCACCAGATCCCCATAATCAATGGCCTTTGGATGCTGTTTCATGAATTCGGAAATCTTCACCTCTTCGGTCTCTCCGAGGGGAACGAACTTTTCTTCCCTTGTAACCTCCTCGTACGATATGGGGAATTTAACCTTCTTGAGATCGTGGAGTCCTATCGAAGACAGCTTCCTGTTTCTTCCGATGGTCAGGTGTATCTTTTCCTGGTAATCTATGATTTCAGGAATCAAGTTCCTGACCTTGCATCCCCTCACTATACCCACGGTGAAATAAGGCCTGTACTTTGGTGGAAAAGAACTCACAATCAGATTTTCATTATTGATCGTCTGAACTGAGAATTTTTCAATACCTTCAAATGTCCGAATTGCCCTGATTATTCCCTGGATGGAGTATAAGTCGGGCCTGTCTGGATTAAACTCCATGACTACTTCTTCGCCATCCTCCCTTGCTTCCCCTCCCAGGAGCCAAGGTACTTTCAATAGCTGATCCTCAGACAAACCTGAGAAATCCATTAGTTTCTTTTCATCAAACCTGACCAATACCATTTATTGAGGGATAGGGACTTCATATTTATAAATGCGGAAATTTGTAATCCTCTAACATAATCCACTCGTGATAGTCGATAAACTATTAGAAACAATACACGAACTGAAAGATTGAGGGGCACTCACCAGTGAAGATCAATTTTCTTCAAATGTTTCAGTGTCTCTTTTCTTACAGTAGAGTCCTTCAGTATCACTTTAATGAAGAGACCTTCAATTAACAAAGATTCCATGAAGGGAGTCTCATTTCTACCCGAGCTCTCTAGCTAAATTAGGAGACCTTGGAATAATAATGTTCCTCGCTTACGCTCTCAAAAAAGTATTTATTAACTCAAACCTTTCCGAAAGAAGAGATGGTAGTGTTTGGCTAAGGAGAAAGCAAGCAGAGTTGCCTCGAAGAAAGTGAAGGATAAGTGGAAGGCAAAGAAATGGTATACGATACTCGCAAACGAATCATTTGGGAAGAAGGAAATAGGTAGCTCACCCGCATCCTCCCCGGAGGAGATGGTGGGAAGAGTTTCCGAAGCGTCACTCTCGGATATAACGGGGGACTACAAGCAGAGTCACGTAAAACTGTATTTCAGAATTACCAAGACGGAAGGTGACAAAGCCTATACGGAGTTTGAGGGTCACGAAATTAACCAGGATTACATCAGAAGGATGATAAGGAGAAGGAAAACAAGAATAGACCTGGTGGTGGATGCTGTAACCTCAGACAACAGCAGAATCAGGATCAAGCCACTGATAGTGGTGGACAGAAAGGTCATAAACAATATCGAAACGGGGATCAGAAACAGAGTAGCTGAGTTCCTGAAGGCCAAAGTCAAGGAGCAACCAATTAGCCAGTTCATCGTCTACATGTTTTCCACCCAGATTTACAACGACCTTTATGAGCAAATCAAGGTAATTTATCCGGCCAAGAAAATAGAGATCAGGAGTTCGGAGGTTTTCGAACTGCCAGGGAAAGTTAGAGAAGAAGCGAAGATAGACACTGAGCCGGTGGAAGAACAGGAAGAGGAATCTGAAGCCGGGATGGCTTAGCTGGTGGAGCACCGGACTCATAGGGATTGAAACACTGAGACATCCGGAGGTCGCGGGTTCGAACCCCGTTCCCGGCATCTACGTCATTCAGCCTTTAGCGGCAGTTTTACGAAATTTTTTTGAAACGTGAGAGACCGCATCTATCTTCTCGGATTATTGCCGAATTCTTTCGGATCAACTTCAGAACACAAACCGGCTGTGTTACTACCAATTAAATTTACATCAATAGAGATCGTCTATTGCATGTGAGACTAGAGGAAATTTTCGAAATGACAGAAAGGAAGCGTTGTAAGGCATCAAGAATTCGTAAAATTGCACTCGGTCTCAGCACAATAAAGAAAAGTAACTATCAAGATTCTTCCAGACACGATTGCGTCAAAGGAGTGCTTTGACTTTGTCCAAGAAAGACTTTCCAAACATGGAGGCATAATTCCTCAATAACACAGTATCAGATTGGGCGAGCAGCGAACGCAGAGTTTCTGGATCCAGACCTATCCCATAATACAGGAAATCCAGTATTATCTTCTCTGGTCTTGATACTGGGACAAAGAGATTGGAGTAATTGACGTACTCGAAGCCAAAGAAGTACTTCTTGTTTATTCTTCTCACCTTGACCCTTTGTCCCATGATGAGTCTGATACCGGGATTTGCCTTGGAGGTTGTTACAACAATCGGTATGGATTGTTGCGTCCAAATCTTCCTTATGGTCAGCGCGTATTCCATCCCGTAATAGAAAGGTCTAAAGGCATAACCGGAAACCGCCTCGTTCTTGGAAAAGGTGTAGAAACCTCTCTTAAGCCTTACCAATTCATTTCTCTCAGCCATGTTGTGCAGGAGAAGCTTGCTGTACCCCCCAACCGCACCATATCTGGACAGATATCTTTCCGCCTCGCTAGAAGTAAATATAGGCTTTCTCGAAAAGTATTCTGAAAAGCGTTTCTTATAGATCATCCAGCCAACTCCTCAGGAAGCCGGACATCTCGGAATAAGTAATGTTGGCATTGCCTGCATAAATAAGGGATCCAAGAATTTTTTCGTCAGAAGGTGATTGCATAGCATCGAGGAAATTGGAGAGGGAAGATCTTATCAGATAGTCTTCCTTGTCTAGAAACTTCGTCAGTACAAAGAGATCATAAATGTCCCTGACCAACCTTCGCCCGAGGTAGGCTTCTATTTTTCTGACAAAGAGTTCTGTCGGAGTAAGGACGTTTATTGTGAGGGAAGAACCATCGGTCCTATAGTATTCCCTAATCATGTTCTCTCCTGTACCTCCTTTGGCCTTAATGAGTACGGAAACGTCATCGTTCGTTATTCGAACGTTTGTTGGAAACTCTGGGTCTCTCCACGACAGTTTCAAACCATATTTGGGCAGAAGGACCAATAGATCCTCAACAGACGAGTTTTTCATGTAAATGTCAAGGTCTTCAGAAAACCTCATTCCGCCATAACATCTCCATACTGCAGTACCTCCATAGAGCAAAGCGGAAGGCTCGACCCTAGAATATATCAGGTCCATCAAGTAGTCCTGCAGTGAAGCTATTTTGAGTCTTTCTCCCGAAATCAGGTTTCCGATTGGTTCCATATTGATAAGTAATAATTATAATATAATATAACTTTCGCTTATTAAATCCATTTCAACGGGATTCAGGAATGAAATCAACGGTTGCAAGATTTGTTGGTGCGATTTCGATAGCACAGAGGTGGAACGTGCGAGTGAAATGGAGTATTGTTCTGAACCAGAAAACACAATCTCCTGGACAAATCTAGCTATCCAAAACAATTTCCTCAATACACAAGAAGAGGTCCTGTTTATCTTTTGATATGTGAAGAATGTGGTTAGGTAGATTCCCACATGTTAGTTCTAGATTTTACTGCGCAACCCAAAAAATGCGGTATATGGATCAATCGTAGCTATTGAAGCATCGCCACAGGAAGGATTCTCGAAACCAATCACGATCTAAGCACTAGCTACTGACAGAAATCGATTTGCCCGTACTGTGTAAGATTTCACTGGCTGGTTGACTCCTTACTCAGCTGTGAATTTGTCGCGATGCATATCAGAATGGTTACGACAATCTGGAGGAACGGAATAAATGCAGAGTCCGCGAACGAGAAAAAGCATTACGGGCAATTCGCAGTCAAAGTTATTTTTTTGTACTCGTCCGAAGGACTCCCTCGTGCCTTGTGTCTAACTGTTTGGATTAACAACATTCACTTAACTGTGAAATGCATCAGCGCCAGTGCTCCCCATTGGTCTGCTACCACAACTGTGTAGACACCCTGTGGAAAATAGCTGAAGTGATAGTTCTGGAATGTTGAGTTTCCGGATTCAGAACTGTTGTTCGTCCAGTAGCCACCGAAATTGAGGTTGGAATACAGAGTTATGCTGAATGGGGGATTGGGTCCCGAGACCACTGCAGTGTTGCTGTCAGGTTGGAAGAGGTAGTAGTTGAATTCCAGAAACACAGGGCACGCGTAAAAACCAGGCTCATACATTTGCAACGGAGTTGCATTTCTGATCGAATCCACCGTGAGGTTTCCACCGAATACTGCATACCCGTAAGGATAATAGGATCCACACGGGCCAGTAGAAAGAAGATGCGGTGAACCGTCTATGACTGGCCATGAGTCTCCACGTGACTCATTGATGATCGTATCACCCATATTCGCAAGCTGTATCCTGAGAGTTATGTTTGTACCGGAAGAAATGATTGTGTTATGCTCTGAGCCGAATACTTCGGACATCATGCCATCATTTACGGATGTCGAATAGCTCCCGGAAAGGTTGTGGTTTTCACCCGTCTCCAGAACCAATCCATGCAGGTTGTCTTTGCCTCCTGGCATAATGTGCGGCAGTATGAGGACAAGACTAATGGCTGCCAGAACCACGACCAACGAAACAACGATTGCAATCGATGAAATTGCCTTAGGTCCAACCACCTTGTCGCCCTCTCCTTGCGCCATCCTTAGTGTATCACTGAAATGTAATATTTACGGTTTTCCCAGATGAAGAATCGTGAGTGGGACTCATCTTTATCAAATTTTAAGATGGGTGCACTTCCAGTCAATCTGGAATCAATAGATTTACCTAGCAGACGAACAATTCCATCCAATATTGAAAAGTGATCGTTAATTTCATGCAGAAGGTTTCTGTGAGTTCTCTCTCTTGACCATGATCCATTTCCTGTGATCCTTGCCGAAGTATGAGTCCATCCTGGCAGATAGATTTGCGAGGAACTCTATTGAAAACGCTCCGAACAGAGTGCCTACACTCCACTTTTTCTTTTTCAGGAAGGTTGAGAATATTTCCAGAAAGAGTGGGGTCTCTCTGAACACAAGGGTGTCCATTATCCTGGGGTCCCATCCGATCTTCTCTATCTCTATGTGACCAAAATTGACCCTTCTCCGCTGCTGGAACAGGTCGACTGGGTTTGAGGGAACGAAATTGTGGACTTCCTGATCTTCAAGATACTTTACCGAGAGCCCGTTATTGGCAGCCTTGATGCAGAGGAACTCATCCTCGTTGATTACCTCGGGTAGGTCTCGCAACAACCCCTTCCTCACGCAGAGGAATTCTCCCGCATGAACGTTGCTGCCCCTGTTGGACATAATGGAAAGCTGAAGATCGTGCATTTCCCACATCAGGGTGCTTACCCTCTCCGTGTAGTTCCTGGTGTTGGATGGAAGTACCTTGGCTGAAACGACTCCGGTGGTGCCCGTGAAAGCGTCTTCGCATCTCTTTATCAGTGACGGTTCAAACGACACATCACCCGAGATGAGGAAAACTATGTCACCCCAGATGTTGGATGATATGAAATTGAGTGCTCTCACCTTTCCTCTCCGTTCCCTCTCAAGCACCTTGATCAGCCTGTTATCCTCTATCCTGCCGATCTCTTCCGATATGGATTTCCCCCCATACAGGAGGAAAATCTGGTCAACATCGCTCTTCAGGACGGACCTCAGGGGGGACAGCACGAGGTCCCCATCATTGTAGCTGAAAATGATGGCAGTCTTCTTCAACTTCATCTCAATATGCCTTCTCCCTTAGTATCGTCCTATAGGAGTTCAGCTCTGAAATGTACCTGGAGAGAAAGTTTTCAGTTATGATCTTTGACTCCCCCCAATTTCTTCTCCCGAAATAGAAGGGTACTTCCGTGAATCTCTTGTCGGCATTGCCCGTCAGTATGGGAATGAGGGTCTTGTAGGCAATCCTTCCCTCAAACAACTCGAATATCTTGTCGTAAGAGACCTTGACACCTATGTCAAATGCGAAATACCCGGAAATCGGGTCTCTGTACTTTCTCCTGGGAGGCAGGAGAGTGTGACAGAGAGTGATGGCAGCTGATGTCGCATATGATCTCAGTGGATTCCTCTTAAACACCAGTCGTTCTTCAACGAACCTGCTCGTGATCACACCCGAACTTCCGTTCTCAATCTCCCTGACTATATGGGGTATCTTTTCTGGAGGGTGTTGAAGGTTCGAATCCACGACGGGCATCAAGTCTCCGCTTGCGTACCTAAGCCCCCTCAGGTTGGATTTCGGGAGGCCCTCTCTCTTTTCGTTCACGATAACTGTCAGGCCGCAGCCTGTTGGCTCCATCCTCTCCAGTTCCGCGATGGTACCGTCCGAACTGTTATCATCCACTATAATCAGTTCGTGCGGAATGTCCTTCGTTGTCGTATTTATCCTGTCTATCAGATCCAGAACATTCCCCTTCCCGTTCAGTGTTGCGCTGACTACACTGACAAACTTCCCTGATCTCATTACTCTTTCAAGTCAAATATATTTAACTATATTTTGGTACTATTATCGAAGAGGAAGACAAGAAAAACGGATATTCAGGAACGAAGTTTCTTCATCTCTATTTACCGAAGTCCTTACCAGGACGGAATAGTTGAGTCTTCTTTGAAGCACACAGTCGACGATTCCGTTTGATATGGCTTCAACTTCGAATCTCCATCCAGGGGCGGTGTGTCGATTCCTTCAGATTCCAGGATGGTAACCCAAATTTGGAAAGAAGATTCAGATGGGTGAGAAGCAGCGGCAGTAACTGAGTCTATTTGCCGAGAGGGAAACAGGTGATAGCTGAGACATTAGTTCAATTCGGGAACGAAAATAGTAAATATTCGTTCCCCATATGTACAAATATGGAAACAGGGGAAATCCTGAGACTTCTAAATGGTTGGTGGACAACAGGAATAGTCAGCGAAAATCTGGCCAGAAAATTCAAGCGGAAGAGTTTCAAGGATGCGCTTTCCATTCTTACCAACTATAGACAGATACTGGTCCTTACTGGATTAAGGAGAGTGGGAAAGTCTACAATTATGTACCAGCTTATCAATGATCTCATATCATCTGTCAGTCCACTGAAAATAATTTACTTTTCTTTCGATTTTGGGTCTGAAGAACTGCAACTGATTCTGAGGGAATATCAAAAGATCACAAAGATAGACTGGAAAACTGAAGAGACATTTCTGTTCTTGGACGAGATTCAGAAGCAAAAGAATTGGGCCCCACAGTTGAAGATGATTTACGATGCGTTTCCTAACGTCAAGTTTGTCGTTTCCGGGTCAGCTTCATTACAGCTGGAGAGAGAGGTAATGGAGAACCTGGCGGGAAGGTACTATCTAATAGACGTCCCCGTCTTGTCTCTGGTCGAATATTTTTCACTCGAACACGATGAAGGGATAGAAAACGCAAGGCTTAATGAGGACAGAATCAAGCTCGAGATAGAACCGTATATACGAAAGCCCTTTCCCGAACTCGTGAAAGTCGCCGACGAGAGAATGATCTATGAGTACATCCGTGAGAGTGTAATTTCAAAGATTTTGGGACAAGACCTCATAAGCGAATTTGAGAAGGTTGAAATTCCCTTACTGAACTCACTTATCAACCTGTTCTTCTCTGAACCAGGAATGACTCTGAACTATGATGGCCTTGCGAGAACTCTCTCCAAGAGGAAAGAAACGATTGAAAGGCATGTTTACATGCTCGAGTTTTCTAAGCTGATAAGAGTTATTAAGAACTACCGGCCCTCAACGATGTCTGAATCAAGGAAGTTGAAGAAGGTATACCCGTATGACATTTCGCTTGCACTATCATATTTTCCTTCTCTGGAAAGAGGGAGGGTGATAGAAGCTCTCTTGATGTCCAGGTTGAATACTAAGAGATACTGGAGGGAAGGCTCTAAGGAAGTGGATGCGTTGTATGAAATGAAAGGAGGTCAGATCCCCATTGAAATTAAAGCATCTAATACGCTGAAACCGGAACATACGAAAAATCTAAAATTCTATGCCTCAAAATTCGGTGGAAACCTTGGAATACTCCTTTACAACGGAAGAGAGGTGAAGATAGGCAAAATTAGGGCCATTGACATTGAAGATGTGTTGATCTACGGCTTTGAAAAAACTATAAACGAATAGCTTTCCCTAAGCGCACGCATTCCTTTTCTTTCACAGATAACATACAATGTTAGGCAACAAGCGCTGATTGAATGAGGAAACAATGAAATCAAAACAAAGAATGAAAAATCAAGAAAAAGCCCGCACTAGAATATTGGCTGTCCCAGTCCCATCCCAGGTCCGACGGCCACGTTGACCGTTTCTAGCAGAGTGCCACTGAGGCTGTATATGTTAACTACATCCTGGAAGACAACATACATAGGAACACAGTCTGAATAAACGCCCCATCCTGCACTATATGCTCCATTGGCCTGATAGGTAGCCCACTCTGTAGGATTATCGCTTACAGCCTGTATCTTCATGAACTCGGTTACAAAGTACGTGGCCCCAGCTGGAATCTGGTTCTGGTCAGTCCAGGCTACTGACGGATAACCATACTGTCCGTTGAAGCCATACCAGTCTGATGGGTTCATATCGTTAGAATACCAACTCCAGTGATTGGTTACCCAGGCACCTACTGGTTCAGTTCCCATCGGAGCCCAATCCTTTGACCATTTCATTACGATCCATGCGTTCCAAGTTCCATATTCAAGCGGCGTGGATGGTTTCAGATAGTTACCATACCATCCATTGTAAAGGCGTGCCTGATAGTTATATCCATATTGATCAAATCCTCCTCCGTTCCCGTTTCCAGTTCCGTTAGCAGCGACCACCGTTCCTATTGACATTACCATCATGAAGGACAAAAGAATTGCAAATGCAACAATGGTCTTATTCATCAAAACACCCGTTGATTATTTTTTATGTCATACTTATGTATTTCTAAATATTAGGGCGACCTAAATTCCATGTACAACTTCCGAGAAAAGAATCAAGAATTTCGCTCTCAGAAGGGAACAGTTTATTGTCTCTCTGATTTTATTGAAACTATTCTCTTCCATGGACACCATACGGCAAACTTGGAACGTTCGTTCTCGATGTAGACAGTCTACAGTGGTTTCGCAATTGGCAAAGGGGGTGAAGAGATACTGTTGTTCGAAATAATTGTGGCTAGCGTCTAGAGCATTAAATGCGCTCAATTCAGATTAGGCCAGCACAGACATGCCTACGAACATTATTCCACCCAGTGCAATAAAGAATGAGACCAGCCCAGCTATGATGAAATAGAATTTGATCTTTAGAACCTCATTCCACTTTTCTACTATCTTATCAGGCTGATCCAATCGCATTTTTTCTAGAATTGGCAGTGCAACGAAGATGAAGAAAACTATGCCAATTACAAAGAAAACTGGCGGTAAGATCAGAACGGACGGTAAGAAACTCGTACCAATAGCAGCACCGATACCTATGAACTTCAAGATTGCAAAGTAAACAGCGATGAAACCCGACTGAACTGAAATCATTATACTCGCAAATGTTCTCAATACGTCAAAAGATTTTCCAGCCTGGTTCTCGGCTGCGGTGATGTACTCCTCTTCGGAACTAGACAACGGAGAAACCGAAACTACTTTGGGTTTATCGTTCACCATTATACTCACTTCACCGAAATATTGTCTTCTTTCATATTGGGTGGGATTGACAGCTCTATTTCAGCCTTGAAATGTTTCCCGGTAGTGGGACATTTGAATGCTCTTAGGATCTTGACATCTTTTCCTTAGGGTTCTTTCCCCGACTCATTCACCTCGTAATCCAGAGTCGTAACGATCGTGCCTTGGCCCTTGGGGAGATACGCCAGAGTATAATTATGGGTTGCTTTCTCAAACGGGCATTCGATCGATATCGCTTCGCTCCACTGAACATTCGTCATATCATTCTTCTCTCGCAATCATTCTGAGCGGATATCTTGCGTTTGTATACCGACTTGTTCGTATTTAATCTTGTTCTAAAATAGAGCTGATTTACACCAGCAGGAACATACTCAACATATTCCTCGCGGAAGCTTCAATTATGGGGTTCATTGGTGGTATTTTTGGAGTCGGAGTGGGGATATTGATTTCGTACGTGGTCGTGAGGGGTTCTCTGGATCTTCAAGGGGAACACTTAGTTTCATCGGTCGCAGGAGTTGAACTTCAATTTCTCCCGTGATCAGTCCAGAACTGATAGTGCTGGCAATTCTCCTTGCGACTGCCTTTTAGAGGCACCGGGGGGTTGATACCAGGATGGAGGGCTTCAAAAATGTCCCCGACAGAGGCGGTAAGAACTTTCTAGAGGGATTCAATTAGAAGCGATTATCTTTCTTTAAATCACTAAATTGACCTTCAGACAAATTTGAGAACTTATCTCGTTGATCGGTAAGACTCTAATATAAGGCATTCATTACTTCATGGTAATGACAAAATGATAAAACTGAGCAAAGTAACCGGAAAGGGACAGGTTACTATTCCAGTTGAGGTTAGGACCGATCTTGGGATAGTGATTGGAGACACAATTTTGTTTGAAAAGAGGAATGGACAAATTGTCATTAAAAAGGCTGAAAAGAAAAGTATGGTTGAAGTTCTAGAAGATTCGACCCCCTTCAGTAAATCAACGATGAAAATGATGAAAAAAATCAGGGATGAGTGGGATTAAGATCTGCATAGACACCAATGTGTTCCTAAATGTCATCAACAGGGAGGATCCTTTTCATTCCTATTCAAGAAAGATATTGTCTGCAGTAGATGATGGGAAGATAGAGGGAGCAGTTCCAACTCTTGTGATCGCAGAGATACTCACTGGCTACTTTGCGAACAAGAGGGACACAGAGGCAGAGGAATTTCTATCTACCTCGTCAACAAATAAGAATCTAAAGATAGTTCCGCTGAGTACCGAAATCGCTCTGATATCGTCGAAGATCAGGGCATCAACCGGATTGAGACTTCCGGACGCTGTTGTGCTTGGAACGGCAGTCCAGTGGCATGCAGATTTCCTGGTCACCAATGATGAGCACTTCCCGAAGGTATTGGGGAACTTGAAGATCTTAGATTCTAGGAGAATGGTAGCTAATCTCAACGATTAGCCTAATCAGACCGAGTTTCCAGAGAGAAAGATTTCAGACCTGTCAAGATTAGGTTCTGAATTGCCAAAGTGTTTGAGTGTTCGCTTTCCCAGGAACTCCTCCCCGGGACAGTCAATCTAAGCTACAGGGCCAAATTCTGGCACGCTCCTTTAGGTATAGGCGGGGTATTCCTTAGCCTCCATTGGTTTCCATCTTTAGCGTGAATCTTATTGGAAAGAGACCTGGATTATGCAAAGGGCTCTTCCACCATCTTAAGCTCCTGTATTCCTGAGGGGGTTAGGTCCCGCTATCTATAGGGAAAGTTAGGTTTATCACCCAGGTCACGTTAGCTTGGTTATGGAGGGGGAGACAGTCTACGGCATAGAAAATGGTCTCAAGCTCTGCAAAGATCGCCTAAATCGAGATAAGAGGATATCAAGGGATATTAAATACGCCATTCTTGACTTCGTGGATGATCTTGCCATAATGAATGTATCGGACCACGTACAATACTCCTATATCGAAAGGCTGGAGATAGTAGCCAGAATGATGGGCCCTAGGTTCCTTGAGCCAAACAGGAGAATTGTGAAGGAAACAATGTTGAGCCTGAAGAGGTCCAAGTCCAGAAGGAATGACTACTATTCCGACAGCACCCTTAACAGTATTTACAATGCCAATGTAAATGCATCGTTCTCAATATCGCAAGAAGAAATGGATTGGTCAATTCAACACATCCATGTCTGTGTTGAAGGGCAGCACTGATACGCCCAGAGGTGCAACTCTATGAACGAAAGAGTCACCGAACCAAGAGGAACCCCACAGAATTTATTCGTGGGAGAATGTCAGGTCGCCATGAAAAGATTCTATTCGAGCTATAAAGACGGTGCCTTCTTAGGCGCTGTATCATGGATCGAAATCAAAACAAGTCCAGCCAAAGCGAAGAAACCAGAGGACATTATTTCCATTGAGGAAAAGAAAAAACTGCTAAATGCTTGCCTTAACGAGAGAGACAAGTCGCTTATTTCAATGCTCTATGATTCAGGTTGCCGAATAGGCGAGCTATTGGCTCTAAGAGTAAAGGACACTGAGTAAGACGACTATGGCATAAAATTGACGGTCAATGGCAAAACGAGGGTCAGAAGAGCCAGGGAATTCCCGAAGGCAAAGGTCAGCGAGCAGCTCCTCAAAAAGTTCGTGCTCTACACGCTCTCATCCCAGATATACAACGAGCTGTACGATCAGATAAAGGCCATCTACCCGGCTAAGAAGATTGAGATAAGGAGCTCAGAAATATTTGAGCTGACAAAGGAAGTGCGAAGAGCAAAGAAGGAAGAGGAAACTGAGGCCGACGTAGCTTAGCCTGGTGGAGTCTCGGACTCATAGGGATCATTTAAAAGTTGTCTTGGACCATTCGGAGGTCCTGGGTTCAATTCCAAGCCTCGACATCTACATCTTTCGCGAATCGAAATCTGAATAGTACCTAGACTGAGGATTTATGTAGCGTAGTAACTAAATCAAAAATGGTATGAATTTTTCCTTTAAATTGGTCTGCAACTCAATTTCCCTTAAGTGGTGAAGGTCCGTAGAATATAACTGGTCAAGAAACCCAAGCATACGAGCTAGACTCTAGAAATCTAAATTATCGCTCCTGCACAAAAAAAATTGACTAAGATTGTGGTCGGAAGCTTGTTGAAACCGACTTATTAGAACAGATCGCATCAATATAACAAAATTAAAATAATACTACTGTCGATGATAAAATTCAAAAGCTTCCAAATATTACGTTTCTGTGACAAAGGGGGATGTTGACTTCAATTTTGAAAATTACAAAACCATATTCGGGGTAGAAATTGCCAATGAGTCACTCTCCTATGCCAAGAAAAGAGATGAACTGGATAAGAAGAATTTTGCCTCGAACAAAGAAACTGTTAAAAGGCCGGAAGTAAGCCTTAGACGCTTTGAAGTTAGCTCAGATATAGTGAAGATAGATTTCGGTGACTGCACACTAGACATCTCCCCTGTCTCTGAGAATTTACTCCATTTTGTCTGGTCACAAAAGGGGGAAAGTACTCCCAAGTACAGAAGAGATTTGAACGACAGGTTCACTCCTGAATCGGTTCACTTTAGAGTGGAATATGCGAAAGATGAAATTTATCTTGACGCAGGAATAGTGGGTATCAGAATTTGTAATAACGGATCGATAAAATATGAATTCACGGGAGAGATCATCCGGACTGATCTGCCACCGTTGATTTCGAACAGAAGCTTGGTGCATGAATCTCTGATAAGACGAAAGAGCAAGCTGTATGGTACGGGCGAAAGAGCACTCCCATTCGACTTGAGAGGAAACAGGGTAATTTTGTGGAATCACGACCCCAACGGAAGCTACGGTCCTGGAGTTGACCCCATCTACATATCCATTCCTCAGATCATAGATTTGGATGGTGCGAGAGGCTATGGGATAGAATACATGAACCCAAGCAAGGGTCTAATAGACCTCTGCAAGAAGGAAGAAGATTTGCTGAGAGTAGAATTCAGATCTGGTCAGCTTGATTATTATATTACGTTCGGAAACATGCAGGAAATACTGGAAAGGCTCGCGAACGTGACGGGGCTCCCAATGCTGCCGCCCCGTTGGTCGTTTGGTTTTCACCAGTCCAAGTACAGTTATATGGACGCAAAACAGATCGAAGACGTAGTAACCAAGTTCCACCGACTGAACCTCCCGATTTCTGCTGTTCACATGGATATCGATTATATGAAAGGGTACCGGGTGTTCACGACAAACAAGAATAGCTTTCCCGATATCAAAGGACTATCCGACAGGTTGATGAGGAAGGGGATAAGACTGGTTTCGATACTCGATCCCGCAGTCAAATGGGACGAAGACTACGCAGTTTTTAAAGAGCTGGTGATGAACAGTGGCTATGTGAGAGACCCAGAGGGCAACCCGATAGCGGCACCAGTCTGGGCAGGTAAGTCAGTCTTTCCTGATTATTCGAGTGAAGAGACGCAGAGGTGGTGGAGTTCACTCTATTCCTTCTTCGAAGACAACGGGATAAGCGGAGTCTGGCACGATATGAACGAGCCAGTCGCATTTGCCCTTTGGGGGGACAACAGTCTTCCACTCTCAGCGGTTCATGAAAAGGGCTCTCACTCCGAGATTCATAATCTCTACGCTCTATACATGGCAAAGGCAGGATATGAGGGTCTGACGAAAAATGCTAATGGATTGAGACCATTTTTACTCTCCAGATCCGGCTGGAGTGGCATACAACGATATTCGTTTGTCTGGACGGGAGACACGGAGAGCACATGGCAAGAGCTGAAGCAGACGGTTCCAACGATTCTCAACCTGAGTCTATCCGGAATCCCATATACGGGAGTCGATATAGGAGGATTCAGTGGAACTCCTACCAGGAACCTATTCATAAGATGGTTCCAACTAGGTGCATTTCTGCCCCTCTTCAGGGTTCATTCTGCCAAGGGGACAGGAGATAGGGAACTGTGGAGCTACG
Source organism: Thermoplasmatales archaeon (assembly GCA_026127935.1). GTDB lineage: Archaea > Thermoplasmatota > Thermoplasmata > Thermoplasmatales. Next base: position 104,048 of record JAJSLL010000001.1, read on the forward strand.
GAGAAGAAGTGTTGGATATACTAAGAAGATTCATTGAACTGAGATACTCGCTAATTCCGTACTGGTACTCGGTAGCCTTTGACAGCCACCAGACTGGACACCCTTTGATAAGACCGATTTCGTACCACTACCCGCAGATGTTCGATGGGTACTCGTTTATGGTCGGCGAATCGATCTTAGTGTATCCCGTTCTCGATGAGAATGTAAGGAAGATGAGGATCAAGCTTCCTCCTGGAAAATGGTACTCGCTTTGGGATTCCAGTGTGAAAAAGGGAACGGTAGAGGAAGACTTAGATGAGAGCCGTATTCCCGTATACGTAAGAGAAGGGAGCGTAATTCCAAGAGAGGACGGGAAGCTACACTTTGATGTCTACCCCGGAGGGAACTTTTCTTTCACCCACTATATGGACGACGATGGATTGGTACCAGTCTTCAGAACAATAAGATTCAACGGTCGATCCGATGGAGACACATTCTCACTTGAGTACGAACAGAGCGGAGACATGAAAGACAACGAAACGGTTATTCTGATTCTGAAGAACAGGGACTGTGTGTTCAAGGAAAACAACAGTCAAGAGATCTCTGTATCACAGCGGAAAGGCAAAGTTGAAGTAGCACACAAATCTCAAAAATAACCGCTTAAATCTATTGGTGAAGTTTCATTATTTTTCTGATCTTTTTTGACTTTCCTTCCTTCTTCCCATCTATTTCAAGAGTCATTTCTCGCATCTTGATGTCTTCGAGTCTGGCAGTTTTTCCACCAACAGAGTAGGTTCTTCCCTTAGACGAAATGAAGAAAGTGTGCCTCAGACCCATCACAATCTCTGCACCGGGAATCTCTCCCTCCAGTGAGACTTCCCTCTCCTTCCAGAGACCCTTGACTACTCCTCTAAAACCGTGTTCTATTCTGTTAATAGAATTAATGGCTTCACACGCAAACCAGGCTGAAGCGAAGACCCATCTCTTCTTAGACAGGAAATTGCTAACGTACTCAGCAGGGAGCCAGATCGTGTGGTAGTAATAGTAGCTGAGAATGTGGATCATCTCGTCCTCAGCAAAATATAGGGCATAATAGCTCTCAATACCGGTCCCGTTGACATTCAGAATACCGGTGGATCTATCCACAATCAGCACCTCAGATGCAGTTCCAGGTCTCCTACGAATTACCATGTCGTTTTTTATAGACTCAAGGGATTGATCATCCGTGTCTGGGTAAACAGTGAGACCAACTGTCACTCCCCTCCTTGCGGCTTCTATCAGGAACTTTTTCACATATCTAAATGTGGGATTTGTAACAGAAATCAGGACTTCCGTCTTTGCATTGTTGATCATTGATTTAATATTCTCATTAATGTACTGCCTCTTATCTATCAGCAAGAGTGCTGGTATGGCGACCGGTCCACTAGTCCGGCGGGCCTTTACAAAACTCGATATCTCTTTCTTGAATTCTTGGAGCCTTTCGATATCCCTTTCTATGACAGTCTCAACGGGAAGAGCCCTGTAAATTCTTTTCTTGTCCATGCTCCCCTGTATGAAACCCTTGTCAGTTAACGTCCTGAATACATCATAGACCCTTGGCTGTGGGACTCCAGAAATTCTGGCAGCTTCCGTCGAGGACAGCGGACCGTTGATCAAAAGGCTACTATAGATCTTGATCTCGTATGAAGAAAGTCCCAACCTTTCCAATCCAGCAAAAATGTCTTGGCCCTTTGGCATCGTTTGTCCTCTTTAGAGTTAAGAATTTACTACCTCATCAATGTTCGCTTTTCTTCAGCTACCTGCGAGAAGCATATTATCTTCTACTACTGGGAGGTGTATTTCTTCACAGTCGCTGCAAAGTATATTATGTGATTAGTCTTTCCTTATATTATGCCAGAGCTCTCGGTGCAGAACCTCCAAAAGAAGTTTGGCAACAAGGTGAGGGCCCTAGACGATGTTTCACTGGACGTTGAAGCTGGCGAATTCTTTGTGCTGCTCGGGCCCTCTGGAAGCGGAAAGACCACGCTCATAAGGTGCGTAGCCGGACTGGAAACGGTAGATTCCGGAACCATAGTCATAGGAAACAGGGTGGTAACGGACTTCCCTCCTGGAGAGCGCAATGTCGCAATGGTATTTCAGAACTATGCTCTCTATCCGTTCCTTACCGTGTATGAAAATCTCTCATTCCCGCTTAAAGCGAAGGGGAGGCTCGCCAAGTCACTAAGAGAGAAATCTGTCCAAGGAACTGCAAGCAAGCTCGGTTATGTCCTTGGATTTGGTCCTGTCAACCGTCAAACGCTGAAGAAGGACATCGACGACAGGGTCCACAGGGTAGCGAAGATGCTTCAGATAGACGAACTTCTTGACAGGAAACCTGGAGAACTATCCGGTGGACAGAGACAGAGAGTTGCACTTGGGAGAGCGTTGATTAGAGATGCGAATGTGTATCTCATGGACGAGCCGCTTAGCAACCTTGACGCAAAACTGAGGGCGTCGACGCGTATCGAACTAAAGCATTTACAGAAAGAGCTTGGTATCACAGTAGTTTACGTGACGCACGATCAGGTTGAGGCAATGACGATGAGTGACCGTATCGGCGTCATCAACAGAGGCAAACTGATTCAGATTGGAAAACCGCACGACGTGTACAACCTTCCGGAAGACCTGTTCGTGGCGAGTTTTCTTGGTGATCCTCCAATAAATCTGATTGAGGCACAGGTACCTGCCGACGATGACTCGTCGATAGAATACGGAGGCTACAGACTTGCAATTCCCGGTAACCCGAAGCTTTCTGCATTCAGAGGGAAGACTCTCAGGCTGGGTGTAAGACCTGAGGACGTCACAATTTCCAAAGAGGGGGCGAAGGCCACGATTCAGCTCATAAGATCCATTGGTCGAACAAACTACATCTCTATGGTTCTTGCGGAGACCCAGGAGGCGGTGACAAAGGTGACCACCGAGGAAGTAAATCTGAGGGATGGCCAGACAGTCAATGTGCTGCCGAACACCTCAACGCTTGACATATTCGAGAGCGATACTCAGAAGCTGGTCTGGTCGAGCAAGAAGAAGTAATTCCTCTCTGAGAAGTCTCTCCCGTCTCGCCAGTCTAAGGATGTCACTTGTACATAGTTATTGAGAATCCTGACACGAGATACTTCTGGAAGATTATGAATATTATGAATATCGGCAGGCCCATTATTACCGCAAAAGCGGAGAACATGCCGTAGTTTATTGCGTGCGAAGAGATCTGAGTGGTCGCATACATTCCCAGTGCCATGTTCCAGAGGCTGTTCTTCGAAACAAGGACGTTTATGAGTGCGTAGTCCGTATAGGGCCCGAAGAAGGCTAGGAGAAGCGTCAGAATTATCACAGGCTTCGTCATGGGTACAAGTATCCTGAACAGGGCTTGGGTCCGGGAGTAACCATCGATCTGCGCCGCCTCCTCGAAATCCCTCGGGATAGAATCCACATAGTTCTTGTTCATCCAGGCTGCGAATATCACCGCGCTCGCTGAATAAGGAATGATCAGGCCAATATAGGAATTGGTGAGGTGAAGTGTCGAAAACATGTCGTAGAATGGAATGACCATTATAACGAACGGGAAGGTGGACAGGATAAGAAGCATGTAAAGTATCGCCTTCCTCCCAGGAATTCTGAACCTCGAAAGACCTATTCCTGACGTGATCGATAGCGCTATCCCCAGCAGGCTCGAGGTACCGGCGTAGATGAGCGTATTCGTGAGCCAGGTTCTTAGAAGAACACCGTGCTGGAATACGAAGAGTGCCTGATAGTTGCCGAACGAAATCCTAGAGAGAATGGGCAACATCGAAGTGACGGAAACGGATGCAAGAGTGGCCAGGGGGCTGAGCGAATTGACTATGATGTAGTATATCGGGAAGACCGCGAACATGGCTACAAGGATGAGGACCAAGTGAGTGATTATCCTCTTGATCTTTCTGACTCTCCTGAAGTATGCATTCTTCCTGGCGCTGATTAAGTCAGCCCTTCTTTGCAATCCTGATTCTGTTACATTATTTATCATCGTTCACCTCAGTAGAGCACGCTCATCATCTTCGTGTACCTGTTGATCAGGATAACAAACACGAGAAGGAAGAGAACACTGATGATCGCATACGCCGAAGCGATGCCGTACTGAAGCAAGGCGGTCTGCTCGTAGTAGGTATAACTCACGAGTATGTATGTGGACGTCCCAGGTCCCCCGTTTGTGAGAAGGAAGGGGATGTAGAAATTGTTCCACGTAAAGACGAAACCGAAGACAGTTATGAATGCGATCTGTCTCTTGAGCAGCGGTAGCGTGACGTTGCCTAATACGCCAAATGTACCGTACCCATCCATCTTGGCAGCATCGTAAAGTTCCTTGGGCACGCTCTGAAGTGAAGCGGTGTAAACGTAAGTGTAGTAGGGGAAGGAGAGCCAGAGATTGACGATCATCATGGAAAGCATCGCCATCGAGGGCAGACCAAGCCAGAAGATCTTGGATATGCCAAACAGAGCCAGAAACTTGTTCACGAATCCAAGCTGATAGTCCAACAGACCCTTCCAGACGAGGATGGTTATGAACGCAGGGTAGGCCCACGGAACTAGGTAGGAGGTCCTGTAAATCCTGCTCCCACTGATTCCCGGTTGGGTCATCAGGAGAGCGAGGAGGAAACCGAATCCCGCCATGAGAACGATGCTACCTGTACTCCAGACTGCCGTTTGTTCCAGTATCTTGAAGAGTGTGCCGGATCCAATGATGGCGGCATAATTTCGCAGTCCCACTATCTGGTAGACAAAGAGGTGTGCAATACTCCTATTCGTCAGCGAAAGAAAGATGCTTATTCCGAGTGGGTAGAAATCTAGAAAAGCGAGTACCACGAGAACTGGCAGGATGAATATCATTCCCTTCCACTCGTATCTCGCTCTAACTCCATTCACATTCGGTTTTGATCGAAACATACCCTACCACATCAAAGTGGAAATGAAATAAAAAAGAGATAAAGTTTGTTCTTGCTGTAGTTGAGTGGCTCCTCTATGGCCTACCAACCACAGCGACCGCAAATGTGCTGTTTATGGCCAACAGTGCTGTGTTCTCGTCTATCGCCGTAAGCGGAACGCCGTTCGTTTTGAGGTCGGATATTATCTGTGATTCGATAGAATTCATGACCGATGCTGGGGTTATTCCGGACGTGGTTGAAGCATTCTGCTCGAGGTTGGACGCTCCAATGCCAAAGGGAGTCCAATAGTATGCCATCTGAGGAATGTTCGGGAATTTTTGTGTGTGCTCTTCTTGCGTAATCCATCCGGATATCAGCGGGTCGTTTCCAGGATGTGCACTTACGTAAGTTCCTACTGACGTTAGGGCCGGTAGGTCTCCCGCTTGTGTATACAGGTTCAGTTGTGCAGTGTAGTTCGTCATCTCCTCTACGAAATGTACTGACGCCCAGATCTGCGCGCTTGATGCACCGCTCGCCTTGCTGTTTGCAACCAGGTATCCTATCGATCCCCATAGAGGCTGTGGCCATAATCCAGTCGCGTTGTCAATCGGTATTGCTGTAACTCCGAGGTTGCTACCAAGTGTCTTCTGGTAGGTGGATTGGTCCCACGGTCCATCAAACATGAATGCAGAATGGTTCGATTCAAAGTACGCCTGCTCGTCGCTCTCGCCGCTAAGACCTGGTTGACTCACGTGGTACTTAACGGTCCAATTCCACACCCAGCTCATTGCTGCTATGTCAGGAGTGCTGTTTAACATAGGGTAACCTGTAGAATTGAAAATTTCGCCTCCAAAGGCTGGGAACCATGCTGCAAATCTGTAACCTGAGGTTGCACCGATATCATATGGCATTCCAAGGTAGGATGATCCCATGTTCGTCACATTGATAGCATCCTGAATCATTTGTCCAGTGGTGGTCGGAGGCTGTCCGTTCGGCAACAGTGCCTTGTTGTAATACATCGCAATTCCGTTCGTATTTACTGGGAGTCCATACACCGCTCCATTCAGCGTGAAGTCACTTATGGTACCGGAAGTGTAGTTTGCAAACACTGTCGAAGGCAGATACCGGCTCAGGTTAACCAGAAGGCCTCCAGCGTAGAGGCTTCCACCATTGTCGCTAGAATCTCTGTAGACGTTGGGCGCTGTTCCAGAGGTAGCATCTGTTACGAAATTGGTCGATCCGACTGATACTCCGTAAGTCACATCTACAGTCACATTTTTGTGAGCCGCTTCAAACAGTGCTAGAGACGTGTTGAATGCTGTGGACTCTCCACCGGATGCACTCGTGTCCCAGACCGTGATTGTTACTTTAGATGCCGAAGGTATTGTCTTGTGAGGCAGATAAGCGAGCGTCACAGCCACTGCCGCTATTACTACAATAACTACAACAATTCCTACAATCAGTGCGGTTCTTCTTTTCTTAGAAGGAGTACCGCTACCACCTACAGTAGTATCCATACACGATTATGAAGTTCCCTACCTTAAATGTTTGCCTAATCAGACCTGCTAAGTAAATATAGCCTAACAGTGTTCTTAATTGCAGATGCCCGAGATCATAAGTTCAGACGGATTTTACAGCGGAGTGAGATTTCAGATGAAGAGATTTGATTCACTTGGAACAGCATATCTCACTGGTAATTTCAACTGCTGGGGAGAGGGAAGCATAGTTCTGTCAAGCAGGAGCTGCTATCTTCCGAGATCGAGCTTCCTCCAGGTATGTACGGATATTCAATACTCGTAAATCAATACCACAAGTATCTAGAAAATGGTAGACCCACCAGGAAGAGATCTCATCTGGACCTGAAACTGGAGAAGGCCTATCATAATCCCCACTTGTCTCAATTTTCATGCATATCCGATGGACTGATGGTGTTGAGAATTGCGGTCCCGAGATCGATAAGACATTTCAGTGCGGCGGAATAGGAATAGACTTCGGAATCAAGAATCAGTTAAATCTCTCCAATGGCATCGCACTCAAAGAGGGAGCATTCATCACAGACAGGATCGAAAAGCTTCATGGAGAACTCTCGCGAAGGTGTACAGAAGCAAGAACTGGTACAGGACACAGCAGAAGCTGGAAAAGGAATACCAGAAGATCTCAGACAAGAGAAAGGATCAGCGCAACAAGATCGAATCCGCACTGAAATCACAATGTGAAAAGATCAGCTTCCAGAATGATAGTATCAAGGGCTGGATGTGCATGCGGGGAAAGAAGGTACATGCATCTGCAATAGGCGGGATAATGAGCGATCTGGAAAGAAATACGCACACTCGTATCGTGATACCAAGATACATCCCTACATCGCAGACATGCTAGCGATGCGGTCACAGGGAAAGAATAGTTCTAAGCGAACGCATCTTTAACTGTGAGAACTGCAGTCTGATCATGGATCGCGATCTTAACGCAGCAATAAACGCACTGAACGAAAGCGTACCTGTGGAATACAGGGAAGTCAAGCCTGTGGACACAAAGACCAATACCGAACTCATGGACTACCTCAACAGGATTCCGGGAGTATCGGCAAGTCTTGTGGTTGAAACAGGAAGCCTCAGAGCTTTAGCTTGAGGAAGTTCACAATCACTAACAAAAGTGAAGGCAGAATGTATATATAGCATAATTCTAAGTCTTACTATCGCATCAAATAGAGAGAGCAGCAGTGTCACAGGCGTTCTATCACTTCTTTCATTGCTACTGGTGTTGTTCGCCACGCCTGCCATAATAACATTAGGATGGTTGTCTCGTTCCAATCTGACATACGTTTTCAATGCTTGGATGCTGGTCGCAGTTCTCACACTGATACTCTTGGCCATTCTCTGCATGCATGCGATGCTCAAGGAGGAGGCTAGAAAATCCAAAGAGAATGACCTGTCTGAGATTAGAAGGGACCTATTGTCATTATTGAAATACAGGCACATCCTAATTCCCATGCTCATCCTCTCAATTTTTGGGGGCGTCGGATACTTTCTTCGTCTTTTCTCAGCATACTTTTCACTGCAACTGGTTTACGCGGCGGTAATAATCCTGGCACTCGAAACGGTATTTCACTCTCTCTACAGATACTGGCCGGTAATGCTCAAGGGTAGTACTCGCTATCAGAACCTTCTCACAACTGTCATAATAATCATTGGCCTACTCCTTTCTCTTCTCGTGATAGGAACTGCAGGAGTCCTTTTGGTCTCCATTTTATTCGCTGGATTCATCCTTGTGGGAGGGATCGGACTTGCCTTCGTCGTTGATATTGCTGCATCGGATGTTTCGCGTTATCTTTCAGCAAGAACGAAGATCGTCCTGCCTATTGTTCTGATAGTTTATGCCATAATAGCTATATGGTCGTGGCTAGCCGGAGATATTATAGATCACTTGGGGGTCATCATTGCTAATGGAAATGGACTTTTATTGGCATTAACCCTGAAAAGCGAAACTCAATCTCTCCTATCTGGTGCCAACGTATCTCTGTTAAGTATATCAGTTGCCCTTGCAGTTACTGCGTTATATGCAACATTCTTGAAATTCAAGAAAGGGCTCGATGGTAGAAAACTCTACTTCGCTCTCGTTTCAGTTCCAATAGCTGGTTTCGTGTTCCTCTATCTTGCAATTTTGACGGACGGTGATTGGATTGCGTCAGCTGGCTCTATTGGGAATACGAGTCCGTACGTGCTTCAGCTGTTTCCATCTATCGTGTTGTTTGTTGTAGGGTATTCACAGATTCTCGTGGAAATTCCTAGAAAAACTTCAAGGACGCTCCTGATGCAAGAGAACAAGTTCTTGATAGCTCTCACTTGGCTCATAATATTCTCTGCTCTAGCTGAATTTCTGAGTTGGTTGGTATTCGGGCAACCGACTGCATTCATTTTTGAAGTAGACGTCGTTCAATGGTTTGGGATCTCAATAGGCATAGCCTTAATTGCACTGAAACATATTAGTACCAAAAATGACTGGAGATGACAAAAGTCATACAATTTGGTCATCGATATGAAAACAGTGAAAAGAAACCGCAAATAATATGTATTCAGATAATGTATGACGATAGAGCATTTTTTCACAAAGTATATATATTGTCAATGATGTCAGAGTTTTGGAGGTTTTAATTAATGTATAAACCTAACAACAAGAAAATGCTTACGGTAATCGTATCTCTGTTCATGGTATTCAGCGCTTTCGCAATTCTATCTCTAGCAGCAGAACCAGCGTACGCAGCAACGGGAGGTTTCACAACGGACCCAACAGTATTTGCGGTAACCAGCTCTACAGTAGTAACATTCGCTGGTAGTGCATCATTCACATCTGGATCGACAATCACCTTCTATGTTAACACAGTAAACACCTTCCCTTCCGGGGCTACGTCTGTTGGGACCATAACCCTTGGTGCTGGCGCTACGTCTCTAGCAGGTCTCTCTACGACCTTTAATACAAACGGCTTAAAGGCAGGATCTTATTATCTAGCTGCAACTGATGGAAGTGGATTTGCTTCAGGCGGATCGATAACTGTATCCTCGCTGACCCCGGAAATAGCGGTCAGCGGTTCCACCCAGTCCGGCGGAACAGCAGTGATATCAAGTGTAACTGGATTTCCATTTGATGCTTCTGCAGATGTGGGAGTCTATCTTAATTATGCTGGAGGAACAACCCTAATTTCTTCAGTAGCGGTTGGTTCCGATGGATACATACCTGCAGATACAACATTCACAATCCCCACAAACATTCCTCAGTCAACATACAACATAGTAGCACAAGAGCTTTCAACTGGTTCGCCCCCTAATGCTGGAATAACAGCTTACACTACACTCTCTTTAACTCCGGCTATATCTGTCAGCGTAGCTGACATTTCCGGATCAACGTCTTCTGCGTTTACGATAACGGGTACAGGATTTGCAGCAAGCGCAACCATAGCTTCATACACATCATCCAATGGGGCTGTAACAGTCGGTGGCGTTGATGCGCTTCAAGGCGGAGTCACAACGAGTTCTGGCGGAGGATTCACCTTATCAGTAACTGGACTTGCATCCGCAATTGCAACGACCGGGCCACAATCGATTGTAATAACAACTTCACCAGCTACAACATCCAATTCTTTCCCTGCAGCCATTTATGTTTCTTCTCCTACGGGAACTCCATCATTAATGGTCAGCGATGAAATTACGGCGACAAACAACGGAAATGTTGGCGATACTGTTGATCTGGTTGTTCTTAACATGCTCGCAAGCAGTTCTGTTACGATATCTATGGCAGGAAACACGCTTGCCTCTGCCTCTACAGACGCAAATGGATTCTTGTCAACGACTGGAACAGTTCCAGCAGTAGCGGGTGGGTCCTACACGGTACTAGCGCAGACAGCCTCATCTTCTACAGTAACTGAGTCCGTAACTTCTACGTTCACGGTTCTTCCAGCAATAACTTACGGTTCAAGCCCAATAACCGGAGAGTACGCGCCAACTTCAGCTGCAATATATGTGGTTGGATCTGGTCTAACTCCCAACACTGAATACGCAATCACAGACAGCGGATTTGTGTCGCTTGGCGGAACAGGAAACATATTTGCTGATGCTCACTCTGGTGTATACACTGGAACGATTACAGTCACAACCGGAACCGCCGCCGCAGATAACATGGGAATAGATTCTACAGTCACTGGACAGTTCGCTCTACACTATACTGCAAGCTACTACAAACTTGCGACAGGTTCCAACGAGACAGTCTCCGTAACAGGCGGATCACTCAGTGCTCAGTCAACATACTACTACGCAACTGGGAAGGCTACTGTGACAGTAGCAGCATTCTCATATAACTATCAGTCTGCAACTCAAACTGTTTCTCTGACAGTCAGCGGTCTGATTCCATACGGCTCTTCGATTGCCACTGTGTCCGGTACTCAGCCTTCCTACACATACAAGCTGTTCTCCGGATCAGCTGGAACGACTGCTGAATCAGTATATGTCAACGGTGCAACTAGCTCTTCTTCAACATTCCATACCAGCACGGGGTCAGTTTCCCTGACCTTTGCGGCAAATGCTCTGGCAAATGGATACAACCTGATAAACATAGTATATTCTGCATATACGCCCTCAACTTCTTCTGCGATTGTAGGGTATTCTGATGTAATTGGAAGTACTGCAGGATCTTCTGCAGGTGCAATCTATACCGTTACATCCTCTGATAATCCGGCAGCACCGCTGGAATACTACCTTTATGATTTCCCGGCTTCAACAACAGTGACGTATTCCTACTATACTGTAGCTGGAAAACAGACTGCGACTGTAACTACAGACGCTAATGGCGCGGCAGATGTTGTGTTCAACGCTCCAATGACACCCGCGGGAGCATACAATCTTGTCTTCTCTGTCACCGTCTCAGGAACTACAACTTCAACACCAACCTCGTTCTCTGTGCTGCCAACACTTTCTGACGTACCGTCATCTAATTCAGCATATCCAGAATCTGCGTCCGCTGCGACGACTGGACTGATTCCGGGGCAAAACGTAACGCTATATGCGTATGGGCTCTCTCCTCAGACATACTATGCCGTGTACTTGTACACGAGTGCTACTCCGGCCTCTGGCACATCTGCTCTGGGCTATTTCACAACGGACAACTCAGGGAGTTACAATGCTGGAATCACGGTAGCTCTGCCTATGGATTTGGTATCTGGAACTGGCTACTATCTAGATGTACTTCCTGCAGTTACAACTCTTCCAGCCACTGCAACAGCTGATTACACCTTTACCGCTGCGACATTCAATAACATATTTGGCCCAACATTCAACTATACAACGAATACTGAATATGCGTTCCCACTTGAACTGGTCAACTTTGCGTGGGTTCCAGGAACTCTACCGCATACGGTAGGCGGTGCCTATGGACCAATTGAAGTCACGGTTCTATTAAACGGTACTGCATACACGACATTCCCTGCTGCCTATGACTCTACAACAGGTGTTCTCTCTGGTTCCTTCACGATGCCTAACAATGATACAGGAGCTTACTGGAGCTTCCAACTTGAGTGGACCCAGGAAGACCTCGGAACATCATTCAGTTCTTACACTCTGCCTTCTGCAAGTGCACCAACACTCCAGCTGGTATCTGGTGCAGGTGCATTGATAGTTGGCATATCAACTTCGGGCCTATCAACCATCGTGACAAACGCGGTCAACGCTGCGTTTACAGTACCCCTTAGCGAACTAAGTGCAAACATAACGGCACTGCACGGAGATATTGCCACCATAACTACAGCTTTTGGAACCATGAACGCTTCACTCAAGGCAATCAACGCAACTGTTGCAAGCATCGAGAGCGGACAGGTTCTGGTACAGACAGACCTAGGCTCCATAAAGACATCTCTTGCTTCACTCAATGCTAGCTTAGTCGCATTCAACGGAAATGTTGCGACGATCAGCACAACGCTTGGCCAGGTGCAGACATCCCTCAGCAGCATCGGAACACAGGTAACGACAAATGGAAACGGAATTGCAACGATAACTACTGACCTTGGAACGTTGTCTGGAACGGTCACTTCCACAAGCGGCAATGTTGCAAGCATATCAACGAGCCTCGGAGATCTGAATGCAACGGTATCTAAGATAAGCAGCAACACTTCGGGATTCTCGACACTCGAGGTATTCCTGATAGTCATCGTGGTGCTGGTGCTAATAACACTGGTTCTATCATTCCTGGCTATCAGCAGTGTCAACAGGGTGTCAAAGAAGATAGAAGAGCAGAAGAAGCAGTAAACTCAACAAATTTTATTCCTTTTTTATTTTCAATTTTATGAGTTCTGGAACTTGATCAGATAGGAATGAAGATAACGCTTTAATTTTTCCCATCAAAGTTTCCCAATCAGAATTTGAAGAGATGGAAAGAATTATCAAAATGAAATTGATAGCTTTGAGTGCAAAGGCCTTCAGTATTGTTCGTAGCATTCATCATTGCCCTATCAATCTTCGTACCTTTTTCTGAGGCAGCCCCGAGCCCAAATCATTCAGTGATGTTCATTGAGACGGGATTGCCACAGAACCTTAGCTGGTATGTTTCATTCAACGGAACGGCCGTCACAACGGAGAACTCCAGCGTGACCTTCCAAGTACCAAACGGGAATTATTACTATTTTGCTGGAACGATATCGGGGTTCAATGCATCTCCAGGGCACGGTGTTTTAACGGTTGATGGCAACAACATAACGGTGGATATCCACTTTCAGGTCACATATTACAACATCACATTCATTGAGACGGGATTGCCAGCGGGTAGCGCCTGGCAGATAGATTTCAGCGGGAAATCAGTACTTCTGAACAACACGAGCTTCGTGTTCCGCGAATACAGAGGATCGTACCCATTTTCCATCAAATCTTTCAATGTCACATATCGTCCTTATCCCGCGTCAGGCACCGTAGATGTAACAAATTCAAACGTTACTGAAATGATAAACTTCCGTCAGCAGAACTACACCGTAACGTTCGTAGAGCAAGGACTGGTCAGTGGAACTGCCTGGTCCGTGAACGTTTCTGGACAAGAACAAAATTCAAGCTCGAATAGGATGAATTTCCAATTGACCAACGGCACATACGATTATTCCGTTTCACCCATAAACGGGTACAACGTCACGGGGGGGAACGGGACTTTCACAGTGAATGGACAGAACTTATTCTTTCAGATTGATTTCATATCCACGCAACCTTATACCTTCATAGTTGAAGGATTGTCGCAGGGAAGCCACTGGTACGTTCAGATAGGCGGGACTAACTACAGTTCTAACTCCTCGTTCATGACACTCTATCTTCCAAACGCCACCTACAACTATAGGGTCGTTCTGCCTTATGGGTATTCAGGCACGGGCGTTAAGGGCACAATCAGTTATTATAACAATGTAGTCATAGTGAGCGCATCAGATTTACTGCTCACCTACATTATCATCATCGTTCTCGTTGTCCTCTTGGACCTTCTCTTGGTCTTCTATATCTTAAGAAGACGAGCAAGGAAGGCGGCAAAACAATGAGTCCAGCAAAAGCAATCCCGCCGATTGCGAGCTGACTGTCATCGGGCTTTCCCAGGGGCTTGACCATCTGGACTGTGAGGACCGGTAATTCATCAGGTATACCGTAGAATGGCCCACTGTACCTTATGATCACGGTCCCTCCCAGCTGGTCGGGTTCCACGGTGCCGTTTGATATGACCTTGTCGTCTATTGTCGCTGATCCGAATGTGGGAATGCCAGTTATTGAAAGTGCCAGCGATGTAGAGTTGTGTAACTGAAGAGGGGCTGAAGAGTTCACAATCATCAAGTATTTGCCGCTGATATATGGGCCAGCGTTGAATGAAAACACCGTTGAATCACCCGACTGTGACTGTGATTCCTGGAGGGAAATTGAAGATGTTGAATTCTCAATGATAAGGGAGACTTCTCCTGGCGAAGTTCCCATAAGCTGCATCTTCGCATTAAGCAAAGGGTATGGTAGGGAAAAGGCTTGCATGAAGTTCCCGCTCTTCACCGCACTATCTCCAGAAAGCGTGTAGATGCCGTAATAATTACTTGGGAATTCAATTTTACCAAGGAAATGGTTTATCCCTGCCTGGTCCATTGATCCCAGATCAGGAAAGTAGTAGGTCGCAACCAGAGATGTTCCAACTATGTACTCATTTGACCCATGGGCTGTGAAGGAATCAATGCTAGGCGAAAGGTACATGTTCTGGGGAATGGACGATGCAACAGGTGCTAGCAGAACTACACCTACCAGCACTATTGCACCTATTGTAGCCGATTGCGCAATCAGGGACTTTCTCAGCCTTGCCATATTGCCCTCTTTCCTCAGGAGGGAAAGTGGGATGAACAGGAGCAGTGAGGCCACGTATAGGGTCCCAGCAATGCTGTTGGTCCATGAGGGAAAGGTTGAATAAGGATAGATATTTGTCGTCAGAATCTTCATGTTGAGGCCCGAAAAATATACGATGAACCCCACGTGAGTTATCGTCTGCATCACAATGAAACTGAAGAGGGACGAGACCCACATCAACCCGATATATATCCATCTTTTCAGCATGAGGCTGGCGATTATTGCCAACGGGATCATCGCTGCCATATAGCTCGGAAGATTGTAGGGGGCAAGTGCCGCGAACAGAACGCCCTGTATTAGGAGGAAAATGATGAGCGTCTCAGCGTTTACATTTCTCTTTCTGACAAATAGATAAGAAAGTGAAAAGACTATTGAAGAACCATAATACAGGATGTTGTATAGCTGCCCAGGTACAATTCCGCCTTTCCCAAACACGCTCAGGAAATCAAATATGTCATAATATGGGGGGGACGAGTACGGGGAAAGATACCCAGAAGGGCTGTTAGGTGAAATGCCAATCTGTCCTCTTTGTATAAAGAAGAATAGGATGACAAGCTGGCCTAGAGCAGCAAAGAGCGATGAAACTGCTAGGAACATCACTGCATCCCTCTTCTTGCCATTTACCATTATGTATCTTGCGACGATCGGGATCCCAAATACTGGATAAAGATACATACCGGCGGAAATTCCGTACATTATGGCGGTGAGCAGATACTTCCTGGTCAGCGCAAGGTAGATGCTGACTAAAAGGAAGAATACTGATACCACTATAGCAGAGCCGTATATAACGGAAGTGAAGAAATATATTGGAGACGTCAGGAACAGCAGCGCTGCGTAAATCTCATTGAATTTCAATTGTTTTGCAATCTTATACAGGACCCACGAAGAGAGGAAAGTGAATAGTATGAAGGGTATTTTCACCCCAGACTGGATGAACAGGACGTTACTTCTTAGGAACAGAGACAAGAGAGCTATAGGAAAATACCCCGCGACGTTGATCGCGTCCAAAAAGATGCCCTGGGACAGATACAAAAATGGGCTCCCGTGGAGATAATAGAACATCTGCGAATTGAATGCATAGATCGCATCATCAAATGGATGAGCAGCTATTATTCCTATGAACGCATAAGCTAGACCGACAAGAAGAAACCCAAGGAACAACAGAATATTTCGCCTGTTTTTCTCCATCTATGGTTTGGAATACTGAGTGGCTATTTTACGTTTTCATTTCAATTATACGAAGATGGAAAGCAATGACATTTGTCATATCTTGTTACAGAACAGTTTCGAAACGCATTTCTAATGTTTTTGGGTAGACTAGATTACAGGAATAATGCCGATATCATTACCCTCAACCTCTGCAACCACCATGGTATCAAAAGCATCATGAAGTCAAGATCCTGCCTGCTGAACGTTTTCAGGACCTTTATTATACGGGAATAAATGGCAAATGCCAGCAGGATATAGGCAAAGAGCTTCAGCGGAGAATAGAGGAATAATTTCTGAAGTCCAAAGATAACAAAAAACATGACGAAGTCTGCAATGTAGGTCTTAGCTATCTCAATCCCCCTCAAATTTCAGTATGTCAAACTTCTTTGCGTAATAATACATCACAAAGGAAGATACAACCGATATAGATGCGTATCCTATTGAGGCACCTATCATCTGGTTTTGGTATGAGGAGAATCGAGAGAATGAAATTCGAGAGAAGAGCGACGGAAGATGAAATAAGAAAAATCTTTGTCTTCCTTATCCCCTGCAAAGAGACTGAGAGTATATTGCCTGAGACGAAAATGGAACTGGCTCCGAGAACTATGATGACCTGCACCGACGCAGGAAGGTAAACGCTGCTTGCGAGGAACAGCAGGATAGATGAGGAGAGTGCGGCTACAAGCATCGCCATGGGCACATATATAGTGCTTATGAGTTCTATACCCTTCGCCACGTAATTCTTCATTTCCTTCTTTCCTCATGGTCTATATATCTTTTATATCTTGAGGAGGAGAATTGTGGCTAATGGTCAGATGATGAAGATGATATCAGAGTTTATTAGTAAGGCGAAGTCGTAAAGTCAAGTAGGGAGAAGTTAGGAGATATGAACTTTGAATCTGTCGTCATAGCTTGCCCGATGGCCGATGAAAGACTAAAGCAAAATGGGGAATGCGCATTTCCATAATGAGCTTATCTTGATCCTTTCTCTCACGTTTCCACAGATGCATCTGGCTCTTTAGATGTTCTTGGCCTAATCGGGTATCTTCCTTGCACTCCTGTGAGCACGGGGGCAACGAAAATGGGCATTACCCGGTATATGGAAGCCATATTGTCTATCATCACCTTCCTATTCATAGAATTCCAATAAAATGATTCTTGGATAAAATGCAGCAATAGATCGCCTTATGAATTGAAGCACTTTGTAAGGAAAGGAACAGTAAAATAGGTGTTGAAGTTATGGCAGTGAATGGAAGTTCTGGAATCAGGGGACGAAATAGGGAAGAGCATCATATATCAGTATGTCTCCGCAATTGTTGGCGTCCTCTCAGGTTTCCTCTTCTATATATATATTGTCAGAGTGTTCACCACAGAGGTTGTTGGTGTCGTTGCTCTTCTTTCAGCAATGATTATCCTTTTTTCAACTGTTTTCGGCGTCGGCCTGAACTTCGGCGTACAGCATTTCATCTCATACTACATAGGGAAGAATGACCCTGAATCATTGAAGTCCGTGGTTAAGGAGATCTCTCTCGTCCTGATACTTGTGTCCATACTGGCAATAGTCTTCATGTGGTTTTCTTCTCCTGCATTCGCATACCTGTTCTTTCACACATACCGCTACCTCTATATCATAAGAATCATGGGATTTGCAGTAGTTGCAAACCTGGGTTCAAGCGTCATGGGAGGAATGGTCCTCGGACTCCAGAAATTCAGGGTGAATGGACTCATCAGCATTGCGTATACAGTGGTTATGTATTCAGCCATAGTGATTATGCTGCAGTTCAGTGTCAGCCCGCTGGTGGTGGTCGTAGGATGGACTGCAGGCTATTCCCTGGCTGCCTTGTTATTTTCCATTCAAGTGATAAGACGGATAGGGGGGATGAAATCAAGCGCAAAAGCTGTGTCTGTGAGAACAATCATAGATTACTCTCTCCCCCTCTTCATATCATCCCTTCTGGGATACGGTGCGACGTACGTGGATAGGTTCGTGGTATCGTTCTTCCTGAACCTTTCAGAGATGGGCATATACAACTTCTCTCTGCTGATTGTCTCGGCACTTGGGATACTCATAGGCCCCTTCAGCACAATCCTCTTTCCCAAGCTCTCCGAGCTGTACGGCAGAGGGGATATTGAAAATCTCCGTCTGTACAGCTCAAAGGCCATAGAACTCCTTCTTGCGTTCTACGTCCCGGTCTCTCTCGTAGTTGCAGCCATCTCCCCATCGATACTCCTTTTCCTCGCAAATCCATCATACCTTCCGGGATTTATACCAATAACGGTGATAACAATAATCAACGCACTTTTCATATCGTCCAACATTCTGACAGTTTCGCTGCAGGCCGTCAGGAAGACGAGGATATTTCTCCTATCATCATCCCTTGCGCTCATCTCCAATTTCATCATTTCCATACTTCTCATCCCGAGGTTCGGGATAAACGGAGCAGCTGTAGGTTTCTCGTCCATTTACATCATGAGCTTTGCGGTTACATACTACTATTCAAGGAAATATGGAACGGCATACTTTGAGAAGCGGAAGATCGCCAAGATAATGCTCTCAGGGGCAGTAATGTTCTCAGTTGTTTTTGCACTGCAGATGTACTACTGGTATTCTCCTTTGAAGATGGTAGCATACATACTTCTTGGCTTTGTGATCTACGTACTGCTCATCAGGCTGCTGGGCACATTCAGCGGCGAGGACGTGGAAATGTTCATGAAACTTCTTCCCAGGACTATGAACATCAAGTCAATACTGAGGAAGCTTGTTGTGAAGTGACTTCATTTGCCCTTCGGGTGAAAACAGAACGTATCTTCAAGGGATGAAGGCCATCATATTTTACTATAATGTTCAAGCTGCAGGGGGTGCATATTAGATGCGATCGATCTGTCAATGCAGCCTGCACAGTCACCTATGGGTGATGCAATGAATACAGGGAGTGCATAACTCAATATTTTGCTCGTTCTGTTTCCATCCAAGCATCTCTTTGGACACCTGGCCCTCCGGAGTATGAGCGCAAGTATGCTACAGGGGAAAAGACTTAACCCGTTATCCATCCTATGAAGATGAAAAGGCTGTTATTGAAGAGTGCTAGCAGCACTATGGGGAGGGAATAGGTGATCAATATGCACACAACATTCTACACAGCCTGCGATTTGAAACTCTGGAGACCGATCAGTATCCCGCTAAGTAAGTTTCACGTAAAGGTACGATACGAGTTCTTCCTGTGGAGTCCCGTCCAGGACCGCTCGATAGAGTCAGCTTAGATCAGCTATTACAATCTTGTTCAGGTTTTCAATCCGCTTCCGAACAATGTCTACCACCAGTTAACCCGAATGCGCCACCTTTAATCTGACGGCTTTCTCTCAGAGCGTATTATTGTGACCCTGATTACTTCGGGATTAATAGACTCCATCTGCCATTCCAGCTGGTCTCCTGAATTGAGCTTCATCTGCCTCACTATTGACCCGGGAACCGTTGTCCTTAGAGAGTCTGTTTTAATTCCAGCAGAAACAAGTTTAGTTCTATCTCCCCTATTTCTTGCCATTCTACTTGGACAATGGCCTTAACTCTATAAGTCTTTCTGTAGGGATAACTAAAGGATAATAAATAGGTCTAAGAATAGATATATTTATAATCTAGATAGCAATACCTTACTGATGAAATATGGAAGAAAATACAGACAAACAGAAGGAATGGTTGGATGAACAGTATGTAGAAATGGCCTTAGAAAGATATGAGAAGATCAAATCAATTGTTTCAAAAGGGAATAGACCAACCCGTTATGAAAGGGAACTTATCTCACTGATATTCAATAAATTGGTTGACCCGTACTACTATTGGGTAGAGGCTAGGGTAAAGGGCGAAAATGAAAATGCCAGCAATAAAAGTGCAAAGGAATCAAACGTTGAAGACATTTACTAAACTAGCGGCTAAATACGACCTTGATATATCTGAGATTAGTGGCACCCCAAGCAGGATAAAGATGAAGATATACATCGATAAAGGGTTTGAAGAACTGAATGCTAGGATGAAGAGCATAGGCTATTCGTATGAGAGAGGGAGCAGATCATTCGTTAAATAGCAATACTTTATTCAGAGAGAAGGGCTATCCTGCTTCTCCCCTAAAGCAAATCATATTATGAAAGAGCCTCGAGGGGGCAGTAAATAAGAACACCAATTGAAGGATTTTTACAGACTTCCATCGGATACCCTTTCTCCATTCAATCCACGTTCAAACAATGTTCAAACTTGGTTCAAAATGTGTTCAAATGGCCATTCAAACTTTCAAACTGCATGGGATTTCATACCCCTTATGTGAACTCATAACAATTAGATATGAGAAAGATGAACGTACATGAACCATGAAGAAAGTGAAAGAATCTATATGGAGTAATAAGGGAGCATTAAGACCAATCCTGTCCCTGAAATTTTGAAACATTTATAACTGCCATATGAACTGACACCCCCTAAAATCGGTGCTTGGTGGAGGTGACAAGTTATCCGATGTCAGCCTTCAGAAGGAACGTGAATAATTTGCTGGTGATCTCAACAGACAGATGCGCAGCCATCGGCTAGAATTTCTGGAAAAGAGTGGTATGTAAATGTTTGGAAATTAATATTCCAATAGTAATATATTTATTTCTGACTCGCATGTTTTCCTGATTGAATGGGTAAGAAGATGGTAGGAAAAATCACAGGAACGGATAGGAAGTGTGGAGCAATAGAGGATATCAGCGCATGCTTGATCTTCCCGCTGATAAACAATACCGAGAAAAGCTGTGTGAAGGAGGGTGAAATATGGCAAGGCAGCTGAGCATTGAGGAGAAAAGGAGCATAATTCTGCTCTACCTGGACGGCTTCTCTCAGCATGCAATAGCAAAGAAAACTCGTAGGTCCATAGGGATTGTCAATGCTGTCATAAGTGACTGGGAAACCGGGAAAGGAATAGAACCGGAGAGCGGTCTCCTTTCTGGAGAGATAAGGGAGATTGCAAGGTTCATGAAGGAAAAGAATCTTTCCATATCCGAACTGGATGAGATGTTCCTTACTGACACAGTTTTAAAGGAATCAGGTCTCAACAAACCTTCCATATTGAAGATAATGAGAGGGTTCAAGGGAATCGGTGATGAAGAGCTGGAGAAATATGCTGAGACTGTTATGAGAATCAGGAGGGTGGAGGATGAGACTCATATATCCATAGATAAGCTCCACGATGTTGTTACAGAGGAGGAAGAAAGCCTTTCCAAAATCAGGAAGGAGAAGGCAGAGCTTGAAAGGGAAATTCAGGAAATGAAATCTGACTTAACATCCCTCAGCAAGCAGTACAATGATGAAAAAGAGGACATCGAGTTTTCAAAGAACGTCAGAAACATAACTGGGGCACACAGTAACAACGACGTTCTCTCAATTCTGGCAGGATTGAAGAATGCGGCATTTGATGCTCCTACTTATCTGAGACTCAAGGAGCTGCTGGAGAGGGTGGAAAATATTGGTATCAGCATTGACAATTTCGTTTCAGCTGCAAATGACGTCCTTGCTTTGAGAGATATGGGTTTTTCCCTGGACTACCTGGAGAAGCTCAGGGCAGAGCTGGCCGGATCGAAATTGGATTTCAGGAGGATTGTCGACCAGTTCATGGATTATCAGAGAAATATGCAGAAATTCGATCTGGAGACAAGGGAGAAAGAGAAAAATATAGGAAAGTTAAAAGAGGAGTTGGAAGAGAAAGGCTCAGCGCTTGCCAAGCTCAGGGGGGAAGAGAATGTTCTCAGGAATAGCATTTCTTCCCTTCAATCGAAGAAGAAAGTGCTGGAGGCGAAAATCTCTGAGCTGACAACGCAGATTGAAACACAGCGAAGAGAATATGACAGACTGGTTGAAATGAACAATGGCCTGAAGATTGAGGCGGAGGCGACGGAAACCGTTCTAAGGACATACAAGGAAGGGTTCAAAAACTATAACGACCTGAATATGGGAATAGGTCTATTGAATAAAAGATACTCCGATCTCAAGAAGGAATACGAGAAAAGGAAAGAAGAAGTGGACCTTGGGCTCGCCCTGTTCGGCCTTCTAACTGAGTCTCCAGGATACGATCTGGAGGGATTAAAGCTGATGTGCAGTAACTTGTTAGAATCTCCTGCCGTCGGAGACCGTGATTTGCATAAGATAAAACTGAAGGCCATTGAATTGCTGATTAAAATGACGCAAAACAATCTCGTGGCCTTAAGTTCCACAGACGGCGACATGTTGAAAATCAAGTTTGTCAGCAAGGAGGAGTACTATGAAAATATGCAGAAATTCCTGGAAATCGAAAGGATGAAGCAGGAGATCGAGAGTATCCAAGAGATGGTGAAGAAAGAAGCTTACAAGTTCGTGAAGGCCGAGCTAGAATCAAGGGGAGAAGACCCTGCAATAAGACCATATATCAGGGAGGTAGTCAAGGAGGTAATTAGAGAAAGATGTGAAGCAGAAGCGCAGAGAATTTCAGATGAGGAACTAATGAAATCTGGTACTAAGGTTCTTTTAAGCTTACCTGGATTCGGAGAGGGGACTGGAACAAAAGAGGGACGAGTAGGGGAATTTATTAGATTAGTTTACTTAGACGATTCTGGAAAAACCGGAGAGGACGCAATATCCCTAGAGAAAGTTCTCAAGTCTCTGTTGGAGGGAAAGGAGGTAGAAGGTTCATACTATTACTATGACAGCTGTGAGGCTCTTAAGGCGATAATTTTTTATTATGCAAAGGGAAAGACCCCGCCTATCAAGCTACTAAGGAAAAAAGGAGAAATTCGAATATTCAAGGGGAGCATAGTCCATCCTCCTTGATAACAAACCCAACTCACAAAGGGCATATCAGTAGCCTAGAATCAGCATTTCTCCAATTCCACGTACCAATCATTTTGATACATATTGCCAGGTACCTGCTCTATTCAGCTCAAATCAGCTATTAGATTGCAAGGCACTACCACTTAATAAAGGCCAATTATTGTCCTTATCCGAAAGTATTGGTTCCGAAATAGGCCAGTGGATATTTACCAAGGGATCATCCCATCTTATCCCACCTTCCAACGTTGGATCGAACTCATTGGTACATCGATTAAGAACGATTGACTCTTCAGAAAGGCTCAGAAAACCATGAGCAAAACCAGGAGGAATCCATATGCTCTCATTTGATTCTGCAGAAAGAGTCTTTGAAACGTATCTCAAGTAAGTAGGAGACAATGGTCTTATGTCTACCGCAACATCAAATATTTGACCTTTGATTATGGATATGAGCTTACCTTGGGCTTTTGGTTCCCTCTGAAAATGAAGTCCCCTTAGAACATTTTTCTTGGAGTTAGAGATGTACTCTTCTTTGAAGGGATCACTTACTACGTTTGCAAATGGAGTTATTTCGTACTCCTTCATCAAGGCCCCTCTTGTGTCCGAGAAATACTTCTTCTTAATAAACACTACGCCGCTAATTCTGGCTGGTGTGAACTCAAAGCTCATGCGGTATAATCCATTAAATAAATATCTATGTATTCATTGGTAGACTGTGAAGGTTGTAATCTTAGCAGGGGGATTGGGTACCAGACTGAGTGAAGAAACAGTAATAAAACCTAAGCCGATGGTAGAGATAGGGTCGGAACCCATACTATGGCATATAATGAAAATATACTCTCACTTTGGATTCAATGATTTCGTAATATGCGGTGGGTACAAACAGGAAATGATCAAACAGTACTTTAGCTCCTATGTGATAAGCCACAGTACGGTGCGTGTTACATTTTCCACATCTAGGATTTCAGTGCTTGATCCTCCCAAGGAAAATTGGGATGTTACCATTGTGGACACCGGGTACTCTACAATGACAGGCGGCAGAATCAAAAGGATAAAGAAGTTCGTTGAAGGAGAAAATGGATTCATGGTGACTTACGGAGACGGATTAGCTAATATAGACATCAATAAGCTTCTAGAATATCACAGAAACAAGAAAAAGATCGTTACGGTTACAGCTGTTCAACCGAAGGGGCGCTTCGGGGCGTTGGCCATTGGGGCTGATGGTTTAGTCACAAACTTCACGGAAAAGCCGCCAGGAGATGGCATGTGGGTTAATGGAGGTTTCTACGTTATGGAAGACGAACTATTTGACTACATAGAAGGGGACGAAACAGTATGGGAGGGTGCGCCAATGTCTCAATTGTGCGCAGAAAGGAAAGTGTCAGCATACGTGCACAGAGGTTTCTGGAGACCGATGGATACAATGACGGACAAGAGAGAGCTAGAATCCATGTGGAATTCAGGAAATGCACCTTGGAAGGTGTGGGGTTAGTTATATGGATTCAACCAAAATTGCAGTTTTTGGTGCGACAGGATTCATCGGATCTAACTTATGCAGGAGTCTCATTTCTTTAGGCAATGAGGTTCATGCTTTTGCGCGATTCAATTCTAATATTTGGAGATTGGAAGACGTAAAGGACTCATTGCATATTCATTACTACAAGGATGTTTCAGAAGGAACCATCCCAGACAAAATGAAGAACCTTAAACCAGATGTTGTTGTAAACGCAGTTGGCACCGTAGGCAAAAATCAAGAGAATCCCTTACTACAGTGGGAATCGAACTTCTTAAGCATCATTTATCTTGCAAATGCGATTCAGTTCTCACATGTCGGTCGGTTGATTCATTTGGGTTCTTCCTTCGAGTACGGAGCATCTAGTACAAAGTATCATAAACTAACAGAGGCATTAGAATGCGAACCTGTCAGCGACTACGGATTAGCGAAATTATTTCAGACAAACTATTGCTCCTACTTAAACAGGAAGAATGGGATTCCGGCTACAGTTCTTCGAATTTTTAACGTTTTTGGAGAATTTGAATCAAAGGAAAGACTAATTCCAGACGTGACGCTGAAAGCTCTCGATGGGGAAACCATTGAATTGCACAATCCCCAGGAGGAAAGAGATTTCATCTGGATTAGGGAGGCAATATCAGCTACAACTAGAATAATCAGCGATTATAGAAATAACAACTTTGACGGTATTTTTAATGTTGGAACAGGTACATCGACGAAGATCGAGGACGTTGCCAAAATAATAGTAAATGAAGCTGGAGGAAAATCGAAAATAATGAACTTTGGTAAAGATGAGCGGGCCGAAAACTATATTCCTGGTCCAGTTGCAGATATTTCAAAAATGGAAAGAGTGGCAGACTGGAGGCCAAAATATGATCTTAGTTACGCACTGAAGGAAACAGTAAAATGGTTCAAAAAGAATAGGGGCAAATATAAAAGTATTAATTAATAAAAATCTCTTAGGAGAATGCAACAATGAAAGATAAGTTCTTCAAAGATAAAAAAGTGATGATAACTGGACACACAGGCTTCATCGGATCTTGGCTGACAAAGTGGCTGCTGATGAAGGAGGCAGATATAAAAGGTTACTCACTTGATCCTCCAACTGAACCTAATATGTATAATTCAATTGATCTGAGTAAAAATATAAAAGATATTAGAAAAGATATTCGAGATGTAAATTCTTTGAGAGACACAATTTCTGAATTTCAGCCTGAACTCGTTTTTCATTTAGCTGCACAGCCAATAGTCCTAGAATCATATGATAGTCCCGTTGAAACTTTTGATACTAATGTTATGGGTACCGTGGATCTTCTGGACAACTTGAGAAGGATTAATTCAGTAAAGGTCATTATAGTGATGACAAGCGATAAAGTATACAGAAACAACGAATGGGTCTATCCATACAGGGAAATCGACCCTTTGGGAGGGAAAGACCCATACAGTGCCAGCAAATCCTGTCAGGATATCGTGGTAAATTCCTTCAGAGAAAGCTATTTCAATGAAATGGGAGTAAGCGTTTCAAGTATTCGGGCAGGCAATATCATAGGAGGTGGAGATTGGGGTAAATACAGAATTGTTCCTGATATCGTGAGGGGGTTGACCAGTAACAAAATTGTAAAAATTAGGAATCCTGATGCTATAAGACCTTGGCAATACGTATTAGAACCTCTTTCGGGGATGTTGATGCTAGCTCGGAAAATGTGGAATGATGTTAAGTATTCCCGGGAATGGAACTTTGGGCCAAATAATCAAAGGGCAATAACAGTCAAGGAACTTGCCGATAAATTCATTGAAAATTGGGACACTGGAAGCTATTCTATAACTAAGAGCAATGATAAGAAAGAGTCAAATTATCTAGAGCTAGACATAAGCAGGGCCAAGAATGAACTTAACTGGTTTCCAAGGTACGGTTTTGAAGAATCTGTAGAAAAAACGGTAGAATGGTACAGAGAATATTATAGAGATAGAAGTAGTATCAACAAAATCACGGAAAACCAGATCATGACGTATTTCGAAGGTTAAGATTGTGGGTGAAATTAAGTCGATGAACAGGTTGAGATGCCAGTTGGCTAACGATTCCAAGGATTTTTTTAGCTTAGTTGACTATCGTAACTCGCGCTTCACAAGTAGTGATCCTGATAAAATCATCGAATTCTACAATAGCTTCAAAGATAGAGATGATCTTATAGAATGGATGAAGGAAAGGCCAAAGGGTGTTGCGAATATTCATGAGGTTAATGGCGACAAGGAAATAATCGTGGTGATACCAACTGCTGATTTCAACGGGAAATATGCAAATGAGTGCAGGGAAAACATATTCAAGGGTCTCCACATTGTATTTGTTGAGAGCGGAGGCAGAGGTGATTTTTATTTTAACATCGCTCATAATATAAATAAGGGAGTAAAGAAGGCTTTGGAATACTATCCGAAGTGGATTGTGGTTTCTGGAGACGATGTGATAAAGGTAGACCCAATAAATAAATTGATTAACAGCCTATCTAAAATCGACAATTCGAGTATCGACACGGTATTTACTTTTCCCTCATCATACCATTCTGCCCCAATGATTCTATGCAGTCCAAATATAGTGTTCAAAACTGCAATAAAAGTTCTTAGGTTCCTCTCCCGAAGGGTTTACTACGCGGAAAAAGCCTACTCACAAATGAGGAGATTTAATAATCATATATCATTTCCTAGGTATGAGAATAGCCCTAGTCTTCTTTACAGATTTATGAATTATGTACTCTTTAAAAAGTACAAGAACTTTGTTAACATCTTATCATTTGGGATTTTCAGTTCAAATTTCATCAGAAGATCTGGTGAATTGTATGATGAAACTTACATAAATGAGATGGAAGATACGGACCTTTCTGTGAGGTTATCCGATGCCGGGAGAGTAGCTACCGTAGATTTTACAATAAAGGAGAAAATAGGGGCAACCTTAGGCCACGGAATACTGAGAACACTGAGAACTGTTCCCGGATGGAGTTATTTCAGTTACAAAATGGATAGAGGCGAGCTATAAAAATGTCCAGTTTTAATCATTTCCCCTGTTGCGAGTATGGTGAGATAGAATTATACGGTTTGTTCCGGAACGAAGACGGAGGGGGTTGAATTATGACTAGTATCGGTTTCATAATCAGGGGATACAACGGGAATTCACAATACTACCATGCAAACGTCAAGCCATTTGTGGATCTGAGCTATGGGCTAAAATCGATAGGGCAGGATACTATATTATTCGTTGAGGAAAGCGAAGGTCATTTAGAAGAAAAGATAAACTCCATAACCCAGGGTAGGGTGCCCATAATATGGTTTAATTTTTCGAACCTAGAGAAACTACTGAACGAGAATCCTGTGAGTCACATAATTGTTGAAGATAACATTGAACTGATGGATCATATCCTTAACTTTCGGGACAAAGGATACAAAATGGCTGTGTTTGTTCAGTATCTTTTCGGTGTCAACACAAACAGGAGGGATAAAAGGTCACGTTCTATGGCTCTAACTATAGGATCGAACCTCCCGTGGAAATTTCTCATAAAAAGATATCGCGACCGCCTTGTCAAATTCAACTATATCTTGTCAAATAGCCAAACCTGTGGCTACTTGCTCAGGCAATTCTACGACGTTCCGGTTGCAGGAACGGTATATCCACCAGTTGGCATAGATATGAGGCCCATTCTGGAAAAGATGGAACTGCCAGCTGAAAGGAAGGGCATTTTTGTCTTCGCAGGGAACATAGAAAATGACTATTTCTCTAGAAAAATAAAGGTTGAGATAGCGTCTCTTAAGGGAGAGTTAGATGAGCCTGTAAAATTGCTTGTAAGTAATCCTGACACGGCCTCATATTTCTCCAGATCAGGTATAGAAACTTACTCGGGCCTATCCGTATCTGACCTCGTCAGGCTCTACAGGGAGTCGAAGGTCACCTATGTCCCGACCGCATATGAACTGTTTGGACACGTCGGCGCTGAATCGTTGATGTGCGGCACACCAGTGATCCTTGATGCATATCACCCATTCCTAGAATCCGTTCCAATGGATACAAACGCTGTGGCGATTGCACACCCGAAAGGTAGAGTATCTGATGTCTTTCTGCAAATGATTAGTGGAAAAATAGATATAGATACAGCAAGGAGATCCATATATGAGATGTATTCGGCGGAAGAATCAGCAAGATCGCTCCTAAAAGCAATCGAAGTTTCACATTTTGCATAAGTAAGGAAGATTTGTTATTTTCTATCCGGGGCTCCTCTATCTTTCCTAAACGTTATTACGAAATAAGCAATTAGTAAGACAATCGTTGCTACGTAAACTGCAACCCCATATAAGAGAAACTTATAATCAACGGTTACAAAATCGGCGACATGGGAACTTCCACTTGAGACAAGTATAAAAGTCATCCCACCCATTATGGGATAAACAGTGAAGCCTTTCACTGTTTCAACCATTGATTTAAAGTAGTCGTACCTTACAACCGTTATGTTAGAATATATGTCTTCCACACTATACCCATTTGGATTGTTCACTAATTTAACAGGGTTCTGTATCTCAGCAGCGCTATTTATAGAATTCGTCAAATTGTATAGGGAAACATTTTGAATTGATACAAAGGGCGTCACATTATCCGCAGGAAGTCTGGTCACGAGTAAATATAAGACAGAAACGTTAACGCCAGCGGTTCTCCCATAGGTTAGGAAATTATTTACGAAGGATGAGCTGCTCGAAGTATGCACTACTGTGTTATTGATGAACCAATATGCCTCCGGATAATCCACTGCTGTGTCGAATAAGTAATAATGGCCATCTAGTATGTGCGGAGAAAGAAAACGCGGTATATTGATCCAGTAAAATGGCTGAGAATCGTTGCTATTATGTGGGGCGGCAAAAAAGGGGGTATCACTACCACCGCAGTAGCTCCAGCTCCATCCGGCGAGTGCTAAATTACCCTGAACTCCAGTTGGTTCGTAGAATTTCTCACAAAAATATAGACCGTCATTCGTTGGATAAAACTGATTCGTGCCATAGAAAGCCAGCCGAGATGGCCCATATTCTGTAAAAACTGAAAATCCGTCATCATATCGCGGGTCGATAAATGGGGAAACGCCTGTCTTCTGTCCATAAAGTACATTTACATCCTTAGGGAAGAATACCACGAAAACGCTAATGCACCAGTGAGCCGGTATGTTATCTACCTTTAGCCACCAAGTTGCGGATGTACTATTGTAGCTCCCAAGCCTTGATGGGGCAATGGTACCATTAGAATACTGCCACTGTACATTAGAGAGACCGGAATTGGCAGCTTCAAAGTAATAGGGGTTAGGAAGTGTAATCGACTCCTGATATGCTCCTGTTGGATGGTTCTGATTGTTTTTCAGTTCAATTCTCAGCAGGTAGTCGCCAGTTTCAGCCACCTGATAGGCTCTGTTATCCAAGTACAAAAGAGGAATTTGTCGACTTGTAATATATCTCTCTATGTTAGAAATTTCTTTCTCTACGGATCCACTCTTCAAAATAACGATACGCTGAATTCCATTTAACCCGCTCAGCGACGTTATATTCAAATTATTGTTCAAGCTCCTAGCGTTGAAGGTAATTCTTATCCATTGAAATGTTCCCGTGGTAATGTTTTCAGAGCCATTATTGATAAGCACAGTGGAGCCATCAACGATGAACCTCATTCGTGAATTAGATTGCGACAGCAATACTTTGGCCCATACAGTGTAGTTCCCTGTATCTTTTAACTTGAAATTCATCGACATTGATTTATTTGTAGCAGTAATGGCAAACGGATACGGATTAGATAGAATGTTGCTGTTGTCGGTGGTTTCTAGGGAAGTGCTGCTCATCCATCCTTGGTAGGGGCTGGAATAGCGGCTATTTGTATAGAATATAGGATCAATAGTATCGCTAGAGTTTGCAAACTTATCGATCGAAAGCGTCACGAGAGATCTAGAATTGAGAAGTATCATACTTGCAGTATTATTCAGGAAGAAATTGAAATTTGACGAATTTATATCTCCAGTAAACACGGGTACGATTTTGGACAGATTGATTCCAAGCGCGGCTGCATCCATAAGGATGTTGTAATCACTCGACATAACTGAAAAGCCGCTGACAGCATTGGTTCTATTGACATCCAAGGTGCTTTCAAATATTGAATAGTTAGAGGTCGAGTAAAGAAGCTTGATGTCTTTCTGATAGTGCATAAGTTTCGTAGGATTTACTGAGTTGGCTATAGCTAGCGATGACGTGGTTACAACACCGTTTAGGGTTACAAAATATTTTACTCCCATAATACCAAAAAGCTGAGCGATATTGTTGGTATCATTTAGATAAAATTCATTGTACAACCAATAAAAGTAATAGCTGGAAACAACCTGTGGAGAGCCATATGTGGGAATTCCAGGATAACTGAAAGTAGGATTTACGAGTAAAGGTTGGTTGAGTCCGTTAGTACTGTTACCGAAGTAGACATAACCATCAGGTGTGAAAAATGCAATGCCCACATTGCTCTTACTTACCAAGTCATCTAGAATAACTGTAAGGTCGTCGTAGGATGATGGTACATTATCCTGGTGTATTCCAGAATTCCCGCCGGCATAGAAACCTTGGCCGACAAGTGGGAAGACTATCACTAGAACGATGAGGATTGAAACTACAAGCATACTTGTTTCCCCACCCATTATTCTTAATATTCTCTTCTTAGTGCGTTCTGTGTGTTTACTATCTAGACCACTCTTAGTACGTTTAATATACAGCAATAATCTCTCGAGTAAAATACCGATCATAATGCCGTAAAGAGGCGTAATGACATACCATTCCCACAAAGAAGAATCGTTCAAAACTTGGTAGCCAATC
This sequence comes from Thermoplasmatales archaeon, assembly GCA_026127935.1. Classification (GTDB taxonomy): domain Archaea; phylum Thermoplasmatota; class Thermoplasmata; order Thermoplasmatales. The sequence continues at coordinate 135,254 of JAJSLL010000001.1, forward strand.
ATATGAGTATAAAGGTACACTGTTAGGGCAGAGAGTGGACTCAAATAATCAGAGCCAAGTAGTGCTGCTATTAAAATAATGGCTGTCCAAAACAGCATTTTCCTGTCTCTAAATGCAAGGCCACTTTCGATTATTATTATAACAAGTAAAATTGTTGACCACCTCCAGATTGCTGATATTGTAGGGGAAGTCAAAGAACCCAAGAGAACGCTCGAAGGAAGAAGATTTTGAAAAGAGTTCATCAATAGCATATTGAAGAAATTCGAACTATAAAGGCCAAAGTTGTTAAGGCCATTGGCAATCGAAGAATTAGGCAATAGGTTGATTCCGCCAAACAGAGAAGTCAAAATAAATGGCATAGAAAAAAGTACTAATAAGATTATGCTGGTTATGAAAGATTTAATAAGAGACAATATGTTGTTTACCGTATAATCGTTTTTTTCAATTACTGTAAAATATAACATGAATAAAAAATATAGTGGGACACCGAGATAGAAGTGCTGAATGTCAAGCACCGTAAAGGACAATAGAAATAAGGAGAGAAACAAGAAATAATATCTCGTGTGACCTTCTGAGAGCACTGAAATAGAAAGCAATGTTATGCTAGCAAAATAAATGGCATCAATAAGGATTTGACCGAAATCACCCTGTCCTATTTGTTGCAAAATTGCAGGCGTCAATAGGAAGAAGAGTGTGGCAAATATCCTGGGCGTAGAAAATTTAACAAATCTACCGGTAAGAACATAAAAGCTGTACGCGGCGGCGAACGTTGACAAAAATACATATAGCTTAACCGCAATATTCATGTTCCAAAAACCGCCGAACAAGAAGAGTAATACATAGTTAAAATTATTGAGAATGCTTATCCATGGAAAATATAATATTATTCCAGAATAATCATAGGGATCCCATGAGATTACATTGAATCTGCTAAACAAATTCTCCTTTAGTGGAACTACAAAATTCCCCCACTCGAGGTACCCACTAAAGAAAAACATTTTATAAAATATTACACACTCAAGAACTACTATTACAAGGGGTGCCAATAACCACTTGAAATGAAGTTTTCTTGACACGCAATTGCATAAATGCCTACTATTTAGCCTTAACTCGCTAAGATTTAGGTAATATGTTTAGGTCTAGTGCCCTATGATGTAGGAATGGCAGGGGTACTAGTATTACAGATCCTGCTTGTTCAGCCATACGGTAAGGGAGGTGGAAGATCCTTTTATCAAGACATTTGATGGTGACATTCCTAAAGGACTGGTACTGAGGGTCGACAACAGTTCTCAATAAATTTCTCAGCAGTTGGGGAGTTCGATGAATCTCCTAGGAATATCTCTGGAGGATTACCAATATCCCTATAAATTTTCTACAAGATGCATCTATGTCTTATTGAGATTGCAAGAAATACTGTAATTGCACTGTATTTACCTCAATCTCTTGCGTATTTCCCTCTAATTTTCAGTTGATTGCGATAGCTGTAGCTATCTTTCCCCTCCTTGTCAGGAACAATAAGTTGAAAAGATTATGTCCAAGGCACATGAACACCTATAAGAGATTTATGGAGGAGTCAAGGGGAGGTAACTCCACCAATGGCTATAGCACGTGATTTTTAACTTGCAGTGGAAGCATCCCCCTCCCCCTCTCTTTGATTTGAAACTCTTTTCCTGTACGGTTTCTGGTTCTTCATGATGGAGTATACATGGTAAAGAAGCCTTCTACCAACAATTATGTATGCCTGTGTCTTCTTCTTTCCCTTTCTCACTTCCCTATCGAATATTTCCAGGAATTCGTCATTTCTGTGGTAAACCAGAGAAATGGAGCATTGGTGAATAGCATTAGAGAGGTAGGGATTCCTCACCTTGGACAGGCCTGTTGCATGATCCTTTCCTCCGCTTCCAGTCATGTTTGGAGCTCTGCCGCCGTATGACTGTAGCTTGAGCGCTGAATCGAACTGTTCTATGTCGCCGATTTCCGATACTATAGAAGCTGCATTTATTGGGCCGATCCCTATAATGCCATCTATCCTCTTCACGTCATCGTTGTTCTCCGTCATCTTTAAAATTTCGTTCTCTATCTCCTTTAGTTTCTTCTTTTCTGAGACCAGTCTCTCAAGATCCACCTTGATCCTGAACGCATATATTCCGTCCCTGTCAGGGACGCCAATTGATTTACTGGCAAGATCGATGAATTTCTGTGCATCTTCCTTCTTGTAGTGATTCTTACTGGATTTTGCCATGACATTCAGTATTCTGTCAACCCCTGATTTCACTGCCTTGTCTGGAGTTGTGAAATTCTGTAACAGTGCAACAGATGTAGCGGAAGAAACGCCATGGAACATCTCAACATATTCAGGAAATACGCAGGCAAGATCGCTCTCTATGATGTTTGTTATCCTTGTTATATTCTCCGAGACAGATTCACGCAATCTTGTCAACCCTGATAGTGGATCTCTCCTGTGAGTAATCTTGTTTGCAATCTTCTTGCTATTCCAAGGAGTGGAAGCAAGCACTGATGCGTCTACCCTGTCAGATTTCTCCTTTCCAAGGTTATCCATCTTCCTTGAATAATCTGTAACCCTTGCATCTACGTATTTCACAATATATCCATTGCTCTCAAGGAAGTACTGCACTGGAATGTGGTAGTTCCCAGTAGGATTGATGTATATCCCTATTACGCGATCATTGTTGCTTTTCTCAATTGTTTTGAGCTTTGATAGAAGTTCATCGAAACCTTCCCTGTCGTTTGTTACATGTCCTCTCCACTTCACTTTCTCTTTCTCATTCTGTATTTCCACATAATGCATTTTCTGGTGCGTGTCTATTCCAATCGAAAGCATTTTTATTCCTTTCCTGCCTACACTTCTACAGGGAGGAAATGACCAGACCGCACACACCTATTAGCTCCCCCGTTGGGAAGATATTGCCGATTGGCGATTGTGATCAGGGTAGAATCATTGCCAGGTGGGTCCAAACCCACAATCATGTGCTTCTACCCCTCCCTGCTGAATCAAGGCGTATCCCCAATTCATTCTATGCAGGTTAAATCTCCCATAGCAATCACCGCCTTGACCCTCACCCTTGGAACAGTTGTGACGAATGTGTGATTTCCACGGAAGGTTCTCTTCATAACGGAATATGGTCTCTCTCCCCTCGACCTCTTCCTGGTGATCCTCAGATTCCTCCTTATGGATTCTATTGGCAGCCTGTATCCCTTCAGAGCCTTGTCCATTGCTGCATCAATACCCCTTCCATCTATTCCGAAATACGCTTTATCCTTATAGTTCACTATTCCGGGGATTGAGAGGTCTATCTGTGAGTCATGGAGTGACGCCGTAGTCACAGAATAATTGGCAATCATGTCGTTCTCCACCCCCTGGATTGTGTGCAGCTTGTGACCAAAGCTGGTAAAGCATTGAGGTTATTGAAAATCCTCTACAATATGGCATACCCGGAATGGGTTATAAAATGGAAGACTAGGGGGACCCATGTCACAAGGCAGGGCGATAGATACTACCTTAACAGGGTCCACAGCGAATGGAACAGGGAGAAGGGAAGGGCCCAGTTGATTACGGACGAATACCTGGGCAGGATAACTCCAGACGGTCTGATAGAGCCGAAGTACAAGAGGATGATGAAGCGCTACGACCAGATATCCGTCAAGGAGTACGGCGCATCATCCCTGCTGATGCACCTGTCTGAAGACATCAGGAAAGCGCTGAAGTACAACTTTCAGGAATGGAGGGAGATATTCGTTTTCGCATGCATGCGACTGATTCACAACACTTCAATAAAGAATCTTGAATTCCACTTTGAGAATTCATACCTTTCCGATGTTATGGAAGCTCCCACTTATCCGAAGCACATGGGTGAAATGCTCAGGAACATGGGGATGGACAGGAGTGCAATAACAAACTTCCTGAAAACATTCCTCTCAAAGTCAAGGTATCTTGCCATTGACCTGACGAGCGTTATTTCACTCTCCGAAGGAGTTATTTCGGCGATGCTCGGTCATGATTCAACGGACAGCCACCTTCCAATTGTACAGCTCCTTCTCCTGTTCAACATGGAGGAGAAGGAACCGTCATACTACAGGATCCTCTCCGGATCGATAACCAGCGTGATGAGCATTTCCAGCACCATGGATGAATCGGGAATTTCAAATATTGTTCTCGTAGGAGACACAGGATTCTATTCCTCCGGCAACGTTGAAGACCTTGAGGAGAAGGGAATACATTACATACTTCCACTCAAGAGCAACTCCAGGCTTATTTCATACGATAGGGAGATGAAGCGTTATTTCCTGTACGAAGATAGACCCGTATGGTATACCCTGTCACCCGGCAAGAAGAACATCTACACATTCCAGGACCATTCACTCAAGGCGGAGGAGGAGAAGGACTTCCTGAGGAGGGAGGAGGGTAAGAGGGGAGCGGTATCCAGATTCAGGTCTGTGGAGAACAGGATGGGCAAGATATCTGTTGTCACAGATCTGAAGGTCTCAGGTGAAGTGGTATACGACATGCTGAAAACAAGGGTGGACATAGAGCAGGCATATGACACCCTGAAGAACACAATTCATGCCGATCGCACTTATGTGAGGGACGACTACCAGCTGCAGGGATGGATGTTCGTGAACTTCATAGCACTGATGCTCCACTACCGCATCTACAACCTCCTGAGGAAGAGGGAGATGCTGAGGCACTATTCCCCAAGGGATGTGATAGAGCATCTCGAGAGGATAAGCAGGCTGAAGATAGGGTGGTCTGCTCCCTCTTAGAACTGGAACAGTATAATGTTAATATTATAAGTAAGGAAGAATACATGGAGGTCTACCCATGAGATCAAGGCATTCAGTGGAAGAGAAGTTTGAGATAGTCATGGAAGCACTAACAGAAAACACAACACAGGCAGAGATATGCAGGAGACATGGAATATTTCCCACTCAACTAGCAAAGTGGAAGGAGCAGTTCATAGAGAGCGGCAAGAAAGGTCTCTCAGATGGCAGGCATCCTCACTCCGGTGAAGAGGAGATAGATGACCTCAAGAGAATGATAGGAGAGCAGACCCTGGTTATCAATGCTTTTAAAAAAAGGCTTCAAGGAGGGTCAAGATGACAGTCGTAGAAGATCTCAGGAGCGAGATGCCATTGAGGGAGATATCAAGGGTATCCGGCATTTCCCTCTCCTCCTTTTATTACCAAGAAAAGGAGAGGAGAGTGAAGAGGCTCTCCCCTCTGATTGAGCAAGACATTATCAGAACTGCATCTGAAAGGCCAACATACGGCTACAGGAGAGTCTGGGCTATGCTTAGAAACAACGGAACGAAAGTCAACAGGAAGGCGGTGAGGAGGGTGCTGAGAAACAACAATCTCTCCCTGCCATACGCTAAGCACAAGGGCAGAACAAAACACAGGAATCTATTCCGTCCCACAGGACCTGATCAGCTGTGGGAAACTGACATCACTTACATACCCACGCAGCAGGGAATGACCTATCTGATGTGCATAAAGGACTGCTTCACGAAAGAATGGGTAGGGTACCAGTACTCCAGAAGCTGCTTGTCCAGAGATGCGATAAGGGCAGTTGAAGACGCCGTAGTGAAAGCGTTCGATAGAGAAGTTCCTGAGGGACTGGTACTGAGGGTAGACAACGGTCCTCAGTACATAGCTCGGCAGTTCAGGAGCTCAATGAATCTGCTGAGAATATCCCTGGAGTACATCCAGAAACACACTCCAGAGGACAATGGGAACATAGAGTCATTCCACTCGTCACTCAAAACGGACTACGTCTGGCCCTTCGAATTCCAGGATTACAGGGAAGCATCGGTCGCCATAGAGAGTGCTTTCACGGATTACAATGAGAAGAGGCCACACTCATCGATAGACTATCTACCTCCCAGGGAGTTCAGGAGGAAGTTCCTGAATGACCAATCATTCAGGGAAGCTTATACCAGGAAACTCGAGGTGAAAATGAATGAAAAGTGAGGAAAACTGTTACGAATTTAAGGGTAGCAGATCACATTCGTTACTTCATAGTTTAAATTCCCATATCGATTATGAGCTTTGGCCAGATTGATCATCTTCCTGCTGAAATCTACCCCAGTCACATTGCTAAAAACATCTGCCAAGGCTTCGGAAAGTCTACCTACTCCACAACCGTAATCCAGAGCGCTGAACTTCTGGAATGTTATTCCATTCTGACTTATAAAATCCATTACCCTCTTAACTTGTTTCCTCCCAGTAGAGTAGAACTCATCTAAATTCCATTTGTTATCAATTTTACTTGGATCAACCAATATGGACCAGTAAGGGTCTACATCTGCCATTTTTTCCCAGTTTTCTTTCTGCCGTATGATATTCATATCAATCAAATGTAGTCGTTTTCCTTGTATAAAATTTACGGGCAGTGAAACCAAATGTTTGTCTCCACATTTGGCTTGGATTATAGTCACCCATAATGGAAAATTTTAGAATCTGAAAACAGCCTTTTTCACATATTGGCAGCAAATACAAAGGGTAGAAAAGCTAAGGTTATCAAAATTAAGTCAAACGTCGCTGAAAATACGAGAAAAACCGGATGGTAAAAGGCAGAGCGAAATGGTATTATGACTGAGTAGTAAAATCTCCTGTCGGTCAGCCCTTCTATGCTGCTCTCAGTCAGTATTAAGAGCAGCAGGGAGGGAAAACGTGAATAAGAAAAGAAAGAATAATCAAAACATGAACAGCTTCGTGGTGGGAATTGACATAGGTGAAGAGAAGAGCGTTGCAACCTACCTCTCCCCTGATGGAGAAGTGAAGGACAACTTTGAATTCACAATGAACAACGATGGATACAGAGAATTTGCATCAAGGATACCAATGGAAACAAGGATTGCATTTGAGGCATCCGGATCTGCATACGTGGTGGATAGAACGCTGAGAGAACTGGGATACGAAAACATCACTGTTGCACACCCCCGTGAACTTTCATGGATCGTCAAGTCAAAGAGGAAGAATGACAAAGTGGATAGTTTAAAATTGGCGAAGCTTCATCTAGTAGGCATGCTGCCTGAATCCCACCTGTTATCTGAGGACGAAAGGATATTCCGTGATCTTCTGATACAAAGAGAAAAGCTTGGACAGGAAGTCTCAAGGATGAAAACATCGATAATAAGCTACCTCAAGAGGGAGGGGCTCTTCGATACCCTCCCTGAGAGCAGTGATAACTTCTCCGACAAGAGAAGGAAAGCTATGGAGAACATCAAATTCAACAACGACAAGGATGTCGTTCTCAAGACCATGCTCAACAGGCTGAAATTCCTTGAGGAACAGGTCCATACCATTGAGGAGAGGATAAAAGCGAGGGCAAGAGATAACGAGGACGTTAAGCTCCTCATGACCATTCCTGGTATATTATTATCTAGCTTCTCTCCTCTCATCATACATAGGCGACGTTCACAGATTCCCAAATGAGGGCAAATTAGCGTCATTCTTCGGAATAGTTCCGAGCAACAGGGATTCTTCTTCCATAATAAGGAGAGGTCACATGTCAAAGGAGGGTGCATCAACTGCAAGATGGGCCTTATCAATGGCTGTGGATACTGTGAAGATTAGAAACAAGCCCATAATGGAATACTACAACCATCAGAAAGAAAGGACGGGTTCAGGAAAACTTGCCCATGTGTTAACAATGAGGAAGCTGATCAGGATGATTTACTTCATGCTAAGCACCAGGAAGCCATGGAAGTACGAAAATATAGCGCTCACAGAGAGGAAGGTGTCAGACCTGGAAGATGATTGAAACGTCCGGACACACTGGGTGTGGATGTCTGCTCCACTGCTTACATTAGACTGGCATTCCCGTCTTTGGTCTGAGTGCAGGGATTCCCCTCCCTTATATGGTCAATTTGCGTCAAGAACGCTCATACCTGTTTGGGGTAAAGGGGGATCGGGCAGACATCTATCCAGGTCCATGGGACATTTCAAATATCCGGAGGGTATGACTATGTGAGAGGAAAAGCAGGCTGGATGTTTACATACCAGTTTAATGTGCACCTTAACCTGGATGTGGTTTGCTGCTTCCTATCATTCCAGGAACGTCCCTTATGAAACTCTTCTTTCTGATCTTGGTTGTATAGAATATGGAATGCAATCTGGCATATGCATTCGCACCACGATCAGATCTTGAACCACCAGATGTCTTCCTGTAAACCACAGCGGGGCTGAGTGCCCTCTCCGCTCTATTATTTGTGGAATCAACACTTGGGTCAACCACGAACCTGAACAGCCACTCCTTCCTTCTCTTCAGTAGATTTTCAACGAACTTCCTCGTCCTCAGGTGCTCGTAACCTGTATCTAGCAGGAATACTAGCCTTTGGTACAGGTTATCAACATCTTCAGATGTCCCATTCCCATTGAACGATTTCGCCTTATCGTATATCTTCTGAAGAGATTCCTTTATCCTCCTCCCCTCAGCTCCATAGAATTCTTCCAGCTCCTTTGCGTCAGAGATGATGTGTGCCCAGCAGTACTGCTGTGGATTCCCTGTCTTGGATGCAAGTGTATCAAATGCTCTGTATCTGTCATGTATATCAGTTCCGTTGTGCTCTCCGAGAATTTCCAGGGCAACTTCGTGGTTGTTGCTCCTGGCGGTATGAAATATCGCCTCTGCCTTAGTAACGAAGACCCACAGATCTGTGTTCAGACCGTTCTCCCTGGATGTTGTTGTGTCAATGTGTCGGGAAGGTGCTCTCCTTATGTCATCCAGAAGATTGAGATATTCCTTGCCTAAGGCATCTGACAGTTGGTAGAGGATCTCCTGCACCTCGCCCTCTGATATCGTTATACCGAACATCTCTTCCATTGTGGTGGATACGTTCTCTATGCTCATCCTCATCCCTACCTTCAGGTATGCGGTGATGAGCATTGTCCTTAGGGATAGTCTGGCACCTGGGAGTGCATTTGGAACATCAGGTTCAAATGTTTTTTTACAATGCCTGCAGTACATCCTTTCTATTTTGTATTCAATCACACTTGGCACAATGGGAGGGATATCCTCTATCGCCCTTCTCCGTATACCCTTCCTCACGAGAGGTGAGGAACATATTGGACAGGAGAATTCACCTGCCCTTAGAGTTATCCTCTCAGTTATGTGAGGCATCCTCCTGAAGTGTCCCTTATGACCGGGTTGTGCTCCCGGATTCCTGTTGCTCCTCTCCTTCTGGGGATGTTCATCCATTATGAAGTACGCCTTTCCGTTCTTGATGCCAATTGTTGATGGATGTCTCTTTTTGTATTCCTCAATTTCCCTCTTTAGGCGCTCAACCTCCTCCTTGAGTTTCCTGTTCTCCTCAGCGAGACGGTCTATCTCCTCCTGATCTCTGGGAGTTTCTGCAAGAAATCGAGCCATGATATACATGAGGATTTCGAATAACCTATCAGTTTTAGAGAGTCAGTTTATGTTGGGGTAAAGAGACCAATATTATTGTTATAGTGTTCGTAGAACGACCTCTTTTTGCTCTATTTCACCCTATTTTCTCTATATTTTGGATAGCCATAGCTATCCCTTTATGATGTTCAGTGCGAAGAGATTGTAAGCGAAGCAGGAGAACATGAACTTCACTCTCACCCTTCTTGACTGAGTGACCAGGGTGTGTGAGAAGTGGAAGACCCTCTTCATTATGGCAAATGGGTATTCTACCAATGCCCTCTTCCTTGATATTCTTCTATTTCTGAGGACACTCCATATGCTGAGCTTGAAACCTCTGAGTGCCTTTGTCATTGTTGCATCATATCCCTTTGGTTTAACCCCGAAATACCCCTTATCCCTGTAAACGGGTATACCCTTTTTTGACAGGTCTATCTTTGAGTCGTGAACGGATGCTGTTGTTACTGCATATGACTTGATAAATGGTACGGAATTGTCGTCAGTCAGAATGTGACCCTTGTAGCCGAAAAACGTCTTGTTGTTCTTCTTCGTGAACGTTCCGTCCTTTGACCTTCTTGTCTTTCCCAGTTCCCTCGTTTCCTTATGCTTCTCATGGCCAGGATCGGAGGTGATGAAAGTTGCATCCTGTATGGTTCCCCTCTTGATCCTTATCCCCTTTGAATCCAGCTGTCCCTGAAGCTCGTTCCATATCACCCTGTCCCTCCCAGTTTTGGACAATCTCTCACGGAAGATCCATACTGTTGTTGAGTCCGGCAACCTGTCAGGGTAATCGAGGAAGTTCATGAACGATATCCTGTCGTGAATCTCCCTCTCTATCTGCTCATCGGAGAGATTGTAGATGGACTGGAGGAACAGGACTTTCACCATTGTGATGACAGGAATGTTGGGAGCGCCTCCCCTGTCAGTGTCGTTGTGATACAGGTCATCTATCAGGGGATGGAATGCACTCCAGTCTATTGCATCCTTCATGAATTTCAGTGGGTCGCTGGAAAAATACTTCCTGTACTTCTCCCTTATAGCCTCGTCAAGAAGGTCAGCCATGCTGTATCATGGCCACTGCATGAATAAATATTATTGTTATCAGACTTGGTCAAACAGGGAGGTTATTCGAATTCCTCACATATGATACCATGGATATTCATGTTTCTATTACCAGATTTGGTCAAATACCGTAATCAAGCACAGGGGACTGACCAGTTACTGGCAAAGGAAAGACTATTATAGTGCGCTACTGGCTTACGCTACTGGCTTCCCCCAGAGGGAAGAGTTTGCCGATCAGCTACATTGGTCAAGGGAGAATCACTGTCGAGTGGATCCAAATTCACAATCTCCGAATTCTCCCTCTCCCTACCTGAATCGAGGCTTACCTCAATTTATCCGATGTAGGTTAATTCTTGTATAGCAATCACTGGGCAATTCACAAAATTTAATAGCATTGTGAGAATTTTGCTTAATATTATGAAAAGAATCCTGGTCTCTGGAGGAAATGGATTTCTAGGTTCCTGCCTAGTTCACAGAGCCATAAGAGAAGGGAGTGAAATAACAGTTGTAGACGATCTGTCCACTTCGCAAGGAATGAACATTCCAAGTAGCGTTAAATTTGTGAATGAAAAAGTAGAATATTTCAAAACAAACGAGAAGTTTGATTATGTCGTGCATCTTGCTGCGAGACCTTCCCCTGAGGATTATGTTTTACATCCCATCGATACACTACTTTCAAATTCTCTAGGGACCAGAAACATGTTAGAAATAGCGTTGAATTCTAGATGTGTATTTATGTATACCTCGTCCTCTGAAGTGTATGGTGAGGCATCTGTCATTCCAACACCAGAGGATTACTACGGTTATGTCAATCCGAACGGGAAAAGAAGTTGCTACGATGAAGGAAAAAGATTTTCCGAGGCGCTAATAATGGCATATCAAAGAGAGTACCATATCGATACGAGAATTCAAAGGCCTTTTAACGTTTATGGCCCTGGAATAAGAGCGGATGGAGGGTACGGTAGGGTAATACCCAGGTTCATAGTTAGTGCGTTAAGGGGTGAGGACATCGTAATTTATGGTGACGGTAAACAAACGAGATCATTCCTGTATATAGATGACTGGTTAGAGATCACCTGGAAATTACTAACATTACCCAACTTAGGGGGTGAGGTAATAAACATTGGCTCTTCGGTAGAGATAGGGATATATAAACTTGCTGAGATAATAAAGAGCATGACCGATTCGGAATCTAGGATTGTGTTTAGGAAAGCAAGGGAGGATGACCCAAGGAGGCGGGCTGCAGATATCAAGAAAGCGGAGAGGATATTTAATTGGAAACCTGTCATAACCCTTGAAGAAGGACTAGGCAGGACAATTCAGTGGTTTAGGGGTAGAAATCTATGAGAATCGCAGTTGTAGGAATGGGGTTCGTTGGACTTGTCACGGCTACCGTTCTTGCAGATCGAGGAAATACTGTTACCTGTATAGATATCAATGAGAAGAGGATTGATTGGTTAAAGAAAGGTGACCTCTATATCTATGAACCCCTGCTTAGGGAGTTGCTGTTGAAAAACAAAACGAGAGTAGATTTTTCGTCTGATTATTCTAATATTAAGGGCAATGAAGTTGCATTCATCTGCGTTCCGACACCTACGGTAGACGGAAGGATTGATCTGAGCTATGTAAGGAGTGCGGTTCTTTCTGCAAAATCGGTAGATAGTGATGTTATCATTACAGTAAAGAGTACTGTAGTTCCAGGAACTGCCTCTGCCCTGTCATCCCATATAGGAAGAGATATCGTGTCAAATCCTGAATTTCTCAGAGAGGGAAACGCCATTGACGATACTATCCACCCGAACAGGATTGTAATAGGAGGAAAGAACTCAGATTACTTAGAAAAAGTGAAAAGGATATGGGAATTTACAGGAGCACCGGTTATCCTAACAACAAATGAAAATGCCGAGCTCATAAAATATGGGAGTAATTCTTTTCTTGCCACAAAAATATCATTCATAAACGAAATTGCCAACCTTTGCGAGAATATCCCTGGTACTGATGTAGCAACTGTTGCTCAAGGAATGGGCATGGATCATAGAATAGGTAAGGATTTTTTAAGGGCAGGTATCGGGTTCGGGGGTTCATGCCTCCCTAAGGATACGACGGCACTAGTCTCATATGCAAAAGAAAGGGGGGTCGAACTGAAGATTATCAAGAGTGCAATTGATGTAAACAATGAAAGGATTGAACATGCAGTCGAAATGATAAAAAAGGAATTAGGTAATTTAAATGGGAAAAATGTATGTGTTCTCGGTATTTCATTTAAGGAAGACACGAACGATGTCCGAGAGTCTAAATCGCTAGAACTCATAAATGCGCTTATGTCAATGGGAGCAAAAATACAAGCATATGATCCGTCGGTAAAGGAGGTGGATGGAGTAGAGATGGTAGGAAAAATAGAAGAACTCACACAATGCGATTGTGTAGTTATAGCATCTGAATGGAAGGAATTTGAAACAAATGCAATATACGAAAAGTCGAAAAAGGTTATCGATCTGAAGAGGGTGGTGAATATACAAACTCATCCCACTGTATTGCGTATAGGTGCTTACAATGCAAAAGATTAGGAAGGCTGTAATACCTGCTGCTGGTATAGGCTCCCGTTTTTATCCCCTAACACGTGCTCAACCAAAAGAGATGTTGCCGATCTTGTACAAACCCGTTATTCATTACGTTGTGGAAGAAGCAGTTAACTCTGGTCTCGATGAAATCCTCATAATCATGGGAGCTGGAAAGGACGCAATAATGAACTATTTTGACAGGAACGACCTGGATGAGAAGATGGATCAATATGGCTTCAAAGACTTCCCTGATATCTACTACGTAAGACAAAAGGAACAGAGGGGCCTGGCAGATGCTATAAGATATGCCAGACATTTCACTGGCGATGAAGATTTCGTGGTTCTCTTAGGTGATACCATCTACCTATCGAATGAAAATAGAACTGTTACGTCTAAAATACTGGATGTTTATTATAAGTACGCGTTACCTCTGCTTGCTGTAGAAGAGGTACCAGAAAATAAGTTAAAGGACTATGGAATAATCAAGGGAAAGGAGATTGAAAAAGGAATCTATAGGGTTGAAAAGATCGTAGAAAAGCCAGATGTAGCGGAGGCGCCCAGCCATATAGGTATTACAGGAATATACGTCCTAGGAGATTACATCTATGATTATTTGGCCTCTATAAGCCCGGGAAAAAATGGGGAATTTCAGCTGGCTGATGCTTATAACTTGCTTTTGGAAAAGAGAGACGTAATGGCAGCTAAAATAGAGGGTAAAAGATATGATATAGGCACCAAGGAACTGTGGATTAAGACTTTTCAGGAATTTCTCAGGATGAGAGAGTCTCGGGGTGATTTACGTCAATAAAAGATTTATTTTTTATAGTCCGGGTGACAGGATTTATGAAATTCACCTTCGGAGGGAGCAGTTTGAGATACCTCGGGGGTTTGCCAGAAACGGTTACGATTCTACTCTTGTGTCAGGTTTAATAAACGTTTCCCAAGACGTGGAGATTGATTTTTTCCAAACAAACCATTTATTTTCCAACCAATTGCAAATTATAAATGAAGTGGGAGAGGTTATCAGGGAATTTAGCAAGGAGAAACCAGATGTAGTTATGGTCTATCATAATAATCCACTCATTTCTTTACTGGTTGTTTCTTATAGGATATTTGGCCATTCAAAGAAGGATAATGGAAAGAAGAGGGTCGTATGGGCCCTAAAATCTGACTGGCTGGAATCCAGAATACCGGGTCAGCACCCTCTTGGAAGGCTTATTAGAGTCTTAGGCATATTTGTGAATCAGCTATTCCTTAACTATATATTAGTAGAAACACCGTGTGCCTTTAGAAGCTTGTCTAAATTTATATCTGAAAAGAAATTGGTTCTTTCTAGCAATTTTTTTCAGTCTGCTCTAAACTATAGTGATAAATATGAAAACGGAAAGAGGGAACACACTTTGTTAACTGTGGCTGTAGTATCGAGACAAAAAGGAATACACATTTTGCTTAATGCATTTTCACGCCTTTCGTCTCAGTTTCTAGACTGGAAAGTCCATGTAGTTGGCCCAATGTCGGATATCGAGTATTATAAAGAATTGCAAGAGATAGTAAAGGCTAAGGGATTGGAATCCCAAGTTGCCTTTCTGGGTCCCCTTTATGGTGACAAGCTTAGAGAAGAGTATACCACTGCCTCAATTTTTTGTCTTCCTTCGATCTACGAATCTTTTGGTATTGTAAGGTATGAAGCTGCGATAGCGGGTTTACCTGTGGTAACTAGCAACGCGGGGTGTGGCGAATTTCTATCGCAACTGGGTATGTTGGTATATGAATATGAGAGAATAGATGAACTGACAGAATTACTTAAGAATCTTATGAGTAGTGAGACTCTTAGAATAAGAGTTTCTTCGAATCAGCAAGAAAATTTGAGAGATATAAGAGGTTCCATCTCTGATTTTATAGGTCTGTTGGAGCGGAAAATCCAGTTGTATTGAGAGGTAAGTAGTTTAGTTATTGTAGTGTTTTGTAGTGTTTCTCACATTTCAGACAAAATGAGAAACAATTCAGTATACGGGAATCTTTTAAGCAACCTCTTAATACGTCTAAAGTGAAATTGGGAATCATTACTGACAGGGTTTACCCATTCTATACTGGAGGTTACGAATATCTAATTTACAATTTAGCGACAAAGTTCTCTCGCGACTGGGATGTGACTGTTTATTCTTCTATGGATGATAGCGAAGCGGAGATAGGCGGAGCCAAATTCAAGAAAATTTCAAATTGCTATAGGTACACCAATTCTAAAGGTAACCATAACGTCTACGGTGCTGTCAGGTTCCTACTGAACCTTAGAAAAAACATAGAAACCTTCAACGAAAATGACATCATTATAATGAATTCAATACCCTATCTGGGGTACGGGAACATACTTCGTAAGTTAAAGGTAAGAAGAATATCACTTTTCCACGAGGCTTGGTTTGATTATCTCACGGAGATGAATTTCATTTCTAGGACTGCAATACATCATGAGATATCAAAAATAGTAAATAATAGCAATTTACTAATTGCAGTGTCACATGCAACAGAGGATTCACTTTTGCACAACTACAAAGCTAAGAACGTTAGTAGGATACCAATTGGAATCGAGACAAAAAGTATCGACTGCACCCCCAAAGAAAAGAAATTAGACATAGTCTATATTGGCAGGCTAGCAAAGATTAAACATGTTGACCATATAATTAGCGCTGCAAAGATGCTCGTCAGCTATCTGCCAGATATAAGAATAGGAATAGCTGGAGACGGGGAAGACCAAGAAATGATTGAAGCTATGGTTAAGGGTCTAAACTTGTCAAAGAACATATCACTGTACGGAAGAGTTAATGAAACAGAGAAATACGAGCTGCTAAAGTCAGGCAAAATTTTTGTATTACCGTCTGAGAGGGAGGGATTCTCTATATCAACACTCGAGGCAATGTGCTGTGGTGCCGTCCCTATTGTTGCAGAACCTCATTACAAAGAGGTGTTTGGGTCCTCTGATTTTGTGAAGAATGAGATGACCGGCTTGTATTATCGCTACGGAAACATAGTCGAATTGATGGATAAAATTAAGACATTAATGAAGGACAATGATCTCTACAACAAACTAAGAATGAATGCGATAAACACGGCAAAACAATATGACTGGAACATAGTAATAAAGATGTACGAAAATGCGATAAACTCGTTGTTAGTCTCTTGAGAGAAAAGGTCAGCAGTATAATGGTGGAAAAGTGACAGAAAATCTCCAAATACGCAATTATAGTTTGCGACACGTGATATTATCCATGGAATAATTTTAGAATCTCTTTTTGAATTTCTGCTGGAAGAAATTTTAACACCCATGATTTTGCATAACCCATTTACTTCGATAGAAGAGAGAAAGCACTCTCTATCGCGTTGCACATACTCTCCCTTGAATTGATGAACATCTTTGATACAACTCTCTTTATTGCTTTCCACAAATATTCGATCGGATTCAGGTCAGGGGAATACGGCGGAAGGAATATCAGGTCTATCCTCAACTCAAGAGCCTTCTCAGCTACTTTCAATGCGTGATGTGACTTGAAATTGTCGAGTACTATCATTATCCTTCCTACAGGGTTGTAAAACCTTATCCTCTCAAGGAATGCAACAACATCTTCCTTCCTTGAATGTTCAGGGAAGTCTATCACTGCATTACCCCTGACCGTATAGAATCCGAATGTGTTTGACTTGTATTTCTTTGTGTCCTTAAAGATCGTTGGCTTTGAGAATGACCACATTCTAACTGTGTTGGCGGTCGTCTGAGGAGAACTCTGGTCCATGAAACCTATCACTTCGCCCTTCAATATGTCAGGAGTCAGTTTTTTTTAGCTGATCTTCTGCATCCTTTGGTCTCCTGTAGTCATGTGGATAGGGCTTGGCGTAGTGCATCTTGAACTTCTTCAGTATCCTGGATACCTGCCTCATTGAATAATCAACATTGAATCTCAATTTTATGTGCTTCCTCACGTCATCGGTTGTCCAGGATCCCTTGGAAACGTCCCCCTTCAGCTGTTCCATCTGCTCAGATGTGAGCTTTTGACGGAATCCGCCTCCGTGCATTGGAACAAGTCCGTCTATGCCCTTCTTGTTCCACCTGTTGAGCCAGAGGTATCCGGACCTCTTTGATATTCCGAGCTCTGACGTGGCTTCGGGCACACTCTTTCCCTTGTAGAGCATTCTTATGAAGATCAGCATGGGAACTATTCTAGCCCTTGATCTCTCCCTGCTTATCATCCCTGACAGTTCATTCTCGGTCACAATTCTCGCAACCTCGCGAGTCCTTCTCCTTGTCATAATGTGGTATCGCTATAAGGGATAAAAACATATGTCGCTAACTATAATTATAAATACCCTCAATTCATCAAAAGTCTATAATGCAAGCGACAGAACTCCAAAACAGTGTGATCCCTACGACTACAATCATCATTCCCGCATACAACGAAGAAGGCAGGATAGGAAAGGTTCTTGAGGAAATCAAGGACTTTGTGAAGGCAAATAATCTTACTTGGGATGTGATTGTATCGATAGATGGAAACGATAACACAGAGGAGATAGTTAAGGATTTTTCTTCAGATTGTCCTTTTATAAAGCATCAGAAGAGCCAAGGAAGAAGTGGAAAGGGATATGCAATAAAGAGGGTCGTAGATAATTCCACAGGCGAGTTTACATTGATAATGGATGCGGATGGTGCTGTTGGATTGGCCGAGATTGTGAGAAATTTCCATTACTTAACCAATTATGATGTAATATTATTTGATCGATATACCAATGGTGAAAATGAGATTCCCCTATTCAGGAGGATTCCGTCAAGGGGGTTCAACATTCTTGTCAGGACCATGCTGGGCTTAAATGTAAGAGACACTCAGTGCGGTTACAAGATTGTAAGAACTGACCTGATCAGGGGGGCATTTAGGCGAGTTGGTGTCACAAACACTTTTTTTGATGTAGCGCTCCTCTATCACATAAAGAAGATGGGAGGGCGGATCAAAG
Organism: Thermoplasmatales archaeon; assembly: GCA_026127935.1. Classification (GTDB taxonomy): domain Archaea; phylum Thermoplasmatota; class Thermoplasmata; order Thermoplasmatales. The sequence goes on from JAJSLL010000001.1 coordinate 153,278, forward strand.
AGGTTGATGTTATGTACTCACATGACGAAAAAAGCAAATTCAACATTATGACCGAAATAGTGGGTCAAGGGGCGTCGCTTTTAGCGTTTAGATTGAGACATTCGAGGTTCTACAAGTACGTTCCACACTGGGCTACAGAACTATATCTAAAAAAATTCAGGTGGATTTAGAATTCTTATCCGTTGTTTCTGAAATTTCTTTGATTATTTTCTTTACCCCATCCCTTACAGTAAAATTTGAGTCAAATTTTAATTCTTCTTTCGCCTTCTTAACATCGGCAAGTGTGAACATCTGATAGCTATTCAGTGGGTTGGGCAGGTATTCAGCTGCACCCTGATAACCCGTCTCTTCCTTTACTATTTGGAGGATTGTGTTGAAATCTGTAGTTCTGCCCGTACCAACATTATAGGCAGCTCCGGGAGTTCCGTTTTTCATCGCCAGTACAGATGCCCTTGCTGAATCCTTAACATATATGAAATCCCTGCTTTGTTTCCCGTCTCCGAAGATGGTAGGTTTCTTATTTCTTCTTATTGCATCAATAAATTTCCAGATGACACTGGAATATTCCCCCTTGCTGTTCTCCCCAACGCCATAGGTATTGAAGTACCTGAGCGAAATTGTTTCCAAACCATATTTGTTTATGAACTTAGCGGTCATCTCGTTTATCATCTTCGTCATCGGGTAGAAATTTGAATGAGTCTCTGGCAACACAGTCTCAACAGCTGCCTGCTTTATATCTCCATACACTGATGAAGAAGAGGCTAGAATGACCCTCCTCACATTGCTCTTTGCGCTCGCTGCAAGAACGTTGTACGTCCCCATGACATTTACCTCGTATCCCTCTCCTGTCAAATTCTCGAACTCAGGCGGGGAAGTTATAGCAGCGAGGTGGAAGACGTAGTCAATTCCGCTGCATGCCTTTTCGAGCATCTTCAGGTTGCGAACGTCGCTCATTATGTGGTAGTCCGATCCAGAATTCTTGTCCTTTATGTCATAGGTTCCAACGGTATTTCCCTCCTCCTTGAGAATCTTCACGATATTCCTGCCGATGAAGCCTGATCCTCCTGTTACTAGGATATTCATCCAAACTCATAATCAATGAAACAATAAATCTCTATCTGTCATGGCAGAATAGCCCGCTATAGCTAAACTTTCTGAAAGTAACAGGAAACTGTTATTAACCTAAACTCCCCCTAATTTAACCCATAGATATCATGTCACTGAACAGGTCAACGATCTTCTCAACCTTTTTCGGAACAGCAGCAAAGTATTCTGCACCGCTCTTTTCTACGATCCTCTCCATCTT
>JAJSLL010000026.1 GCA_026127935.1 Thermoplasmatales archaeon
ATTTTCAGAAACTATTTGTAAGTGTATAGTGATATACTGTGGCAAGTGTGATGTACAAATGAAGATAACTATTAGTTTGATTAAAGCGGACGTAGGAGGACTTGCAGGGCATTCACGAGTTCATCCTCAGTTGAAGGATGAAGCTAGACTAGTATTGGAGCAAGCAAAGAACCAATCCAAGATCATCGATTATCACGTTACTTCAGTTGGAGACGACCTAGAGTTGATAATGACGCACAAGAACGGAGCTGACTCTGAATATGTTCACTCTCTTGCGTGGGATGCCTTCATAAAGGCGACAGAGACGGCAAAAAAGCTCAAACTCTACGGTGCGGGCCAGGATTTGTTAAAGGACTCATTCTCGGGAAATCTTAAAGGAATGGGACCTGGAGTCGCAGAGCTGGAGTTTGAAGAGAGGAAGAGCGAGCCAATCGTAGCATTCATGATGGACAAGACCGAGCCGGGGGCGTTCAACCTTCCAATGTACAAGATTTTCGCAGACCCGTTCAACACGCCCGGTCTTGTAATAGATCCCAACATGCACGATGGATTCACTTTCGAAATTTGGGACACGATAAAACACAAGAAAGTCTTCCTCAGAACTCCTGAGGAAACATACGACATCCTGGCACTCATCGGATCAAAGGGGAGGTACGTAATCAAGAGAGTTTTCCCCGCAGAAAGTACAGGGAGGTCGAAGGAAGCAGTTGCTGTTGTCAGCACTGACATTCTGCACGAAATCGCTGGAAAATATGTAGGTAAAGATGATCCCGTAGCGTTGGTTAGGGGACAGGCGGGCCTGCCAGCAATGGGAGAGATCCTGGAGGCTTTCACTTTTCCTCACCTCGTTTCAGGGTGGATGAGGGGAAGCCACAATGGACCAATCATGCCCGTAGCTGTTGCAGACGCAACGCCCTCAAGATTCGATGGTCCACCGAGGGTAATTGGACTTGGGTTCCAGATCGCAGAGGGAAAGCTTGTTGGACCTGCTGACCTTCTTGCCGACAAGGCATTCGATGGCGCTAGACAGACTGCGACAATGATTGCAGACTATATGAGAAGGAACGGACCGTTCGAACCTCACAGGCTACCGGAACATGAAATGGAATACACGACGCTGCCAGACATACAGAAGAAGTTGCACTCGAGAATGGTCGACTTATAATGCCAAATGGTAGCCTTAGAGGAATGCTTCTAAAAGATAGAATCGTAGAACTCCTCAGGGGAGACGGAAAATCGATTTCTGAAATTTACAAGGAAATCAACATGGAAGATGAGACGAAGATCCACCGTCTCGCTCTCACTGGTTATCTCTGGGCAATGGCTGACTTCAACGTTCTGAAGGAAAAATTTGTGAAACCATCCAAGCTCTATTTCCTCCTCAAGAAGGATGAAACGTCGATCTATGAGCTCATCGGTGAACAGATGGCAGGGGAACCTCCAGATAAGAGATGTGAGGAGACCCTCTACACACTGTACATTCTTCTGGACCGACCTATTTTTGATATTGAACTGGAGAGAGCCGGTATCACGGGAAATGTGAAGGGAAAGAGACTCGACAAGAGAGAGAGAAAGAAGCTCATTGGAAAGGTGGAAGTGAAGGGGATGAAGATTTCCTCGGACAACGATGCGTATCTTCCACTTCCTTCTGCATCGTATCCAGCTCTGGCAATGAAAATTCTGGGAAACATAATCTCAGATAAATACGAAGTGAAGAGAGAAAAGAAGGGAATACAGAAAGAATTAGACGGCGTCTAGCTTTCAAACACGTTCTTAAGGATCCTTCTCTCCTTCAAGAATGATAGGTCGTTCCTGTAGATATTTCTGATATCGTCCAGATTCAGGACCGTCATAAGAAGCCTTTCAAGACCAAGGCCCCACGCTGCAACATTGTACTTTATTCCCCATGGCTTGAGCACTTCTGGTCTAAACATACCTGCGCCCCCCAGTTCCATGGCCTTGCCTTTGAAAGTACCTATTACGTCGAGTGATGGTTCCGTGTATGGATAATAACTGGGTTTTACCCTGATATCTTTTACTCCCAGCCTGTGGTAGAACGTCTCAAGCGTATCGATAAGAACACCGAAGGTGACTCCCTTTCCAGAAATTACACCCTCGACCTGGGTCAGTTCCGCAAGGTGAGTAGCGTCAACATTCTCATTCCTGAATATCTTCTCGACGGAGAATATCTTGCATTCTTCCTGCGGGTGTTCGACAAGATAGCGTATTGTGTTCACTGTGGTGTGAGTCCTTAGGAGAAGCTTGGAGGCTTCCTCTTTTGACCACTTGTACTGCCACCCCTTCGAGCCTCCAATTCCCCTTTCATGTACCTTCTTTATCTTCTTAGCGAGTGATGGATGTATGTCTTCTTTCCCCTTAACATAGAATGTATCCTGCAGGTCTCGAGCAGGATGATTTTGCGGAATGAATAACATATCCATGTTCCAGAATGCAGTTTCTACAATCTGTCCCTTGAGTTCTTTGAAACCCATCTCGAGCATGACTCCCCTAACTTCCGCTATGAATTCTGACAGTGGGTGTATCTTTCCCGGTAGATATCTGGGGGCATACAGTGTTGGATCGTATGGCCTGAGGCTCATGCTTTCATCGAACTTCTCTATAATCTCAGGTGTAATCTGATTGATCTCTTCGTTCTCTTCTAGCTGCTCCAGAGGAATCTGTTCTCCAACAGCAGAAAGCTTTACCGACCTCTCCATTCGAACCCTTTCGTTAACGAATCCTTTCCTCTGCTTTAGGAGCTGCGCATCCTGTTCTCGCAAGTTTCCGCTCTTTGCCATCTCCAGTGCAGATCTGGTGCCGGAAATCTGTTCCCGTATCTTTTGGTCACTTTCTATCACGAGTTCTCCGTTCACGACTTGTCCGCCATTCTTAAAGACCTGGGCAAGGCCGTATCTGAGGTCATCTCCCATGATCTTTTCCAGCTCTACGGTCTTCTTATGACCCGAATTATAAATCCTCAGAAGATTCTCTTCTGGCAAGCCGGATGACAGAACCTTTTCCCCCTCCGGGCCGATCGAATATGAAGTTACTGGTTTTTCGATCACGCTCACGATCTTCTTTTCACGCAACCACGATATGGAACTCGCGACTTCATTCTTGTCGAACACCTTGAAGAGTTCATCAGAAGTTACGTACCCTTTTCCTCTCAGGTATTTTATTAGTTTCTTCTCTCCGTTGGTGAGTTCCATGGAACCCCAATAGTGGAGAATCGATAAAATGTTTACCTTTTTTCTCCGAATGCGTTATTTTTAAGAAGAGGAATATCAGGGATTATGATCCAGTAGAACTGCGGAGGGAGCTCTGTTTTTTTTCAGAGACTAAACCCATCCCAAATGTCAGTCTACGACAACGTAGACTTCGGACTCAGAATTCAAGGCAAAAAACTGATGAAGGAAGAGAAGGATAAACAGATCAACCAATAGTTAAGGGACTCAGACCTCTATGAGGAATTTGGGGTAACTTCAAACGTGAAGCAGTTTCCCCTTCAGGAGGTCAACAACTGAGACTTTGCATAGCCAAAGCACTTGTACCCAGACCGAAGAACTGATGTTCGACGATCTTAAGAGTGCTCTCGACCCAATTATCAAGGGAAGAATAATTGACCTAATCAGAGAACTGAAACGGAGCTCTTTGAGTCCAGCATCGAAAAGGTTAAGACTTTCTGAGCGAGGTGGATAAACCTCTTCCTATATTCTCTTTATCACTCTTGAAATGATGTTTTCAAATTTGAGGTCCATCTAATACGATTTGGCAAAATTGGCGATGTGCTTCGCTTCCTTGCCGCAGTAGATGCACTTCTCTCCCTTTGCTCTGTCTTGTGCGTTGGATGGTAGATTCGTTATCTTCGCACCGGTTTCTTCTTTGACCTTTGTCTCACACTCCGCCGAGCCGCACCATGCGGCTTGGATCATGCCCTTTCCCACGTGCTTCTTGAGCTCTTCGTAGTCCTTTACGACAAATGTGTGTGACTCCAAGAATTTCAATGCTTTTGTGTACAGATTTGAATGGATTTCTTCCAGTAGCGATTTTATTGAGTCCGTCAACTGGTCTACTTTTATGTTCTCCTTCTTCCCTGTATCCCTGCGCACTGCGGTCACTGATTTTGATTCGATTTCTCTCTTGCCAATCTCGATCCGAATTGGAATCCCCTTTATTTCCCATTCATTGTACTTCCAACCTGGGGTGTATTCATCACGATCATCTAAATGGGTACGGAAACTCTTCTTCAGTAATTCAAAAACTGACCTGGAGTATGTCAAAACTTCCTCCTTTCCTATGTTGTTGAATATCGGTACTAATACTATCTGAATGCGAGCTAATTTTGGCGGTATGACTAAGCCCTTGTTGTCTCCGTGGCAAAGCACCATTGCTCCAAGTTCTCTGGTTGTGATGGCGTAAGTGTTTTGGTAGACGTATTTTCTGCTTCCATCTTTGTCCACGAATCCTATGTCAAACGCCTTGGCAAAGTTCTGACCGTCACTATGATGATCCGGTCCCTGAAGAGCCCATCCATCAGGCATAAGCTGCTCTATACTGTAAGATGCAACTGCTCCTGCAAACTTCTCATTGTCTGTTTTTTTACCCCTTATGCCTGGAAGGGCGAGATAGTCGTGAAGAACCTTCTCGTAGATGCCCAGTATCACTTCCCTTTCTGCCTCTGCCTCTTCAAACGTGGCAAAGGCGCTATGCCCTTCATTCCATAGAAATTCCCTGCTCCTGAGCAAGGGAGTGGGATGTTTGAATTCCCAGCGCACAACGCTTGCCCATATGTTGTACTTGATGGGGAGATCCCTCCAAGATCGGATCCATCTCGAAAAACTGTCGTACATTATGGCCTCGGAGGTCGGTCGAACTGCTAGACGTTCAGAGAGCTCGGACTTTCCGGCGTGGGTTATCCATGCTACTTCTGGTGAAAACCCTTCGACGTGCTGGCTCTCTTTCAAGAGAAAACGCTCTGGGATAAACAACGGAAAATAGACGTCCTCTACCCCTGCTCCCTTGAACATCGCATCCGTTGCTTCTTTTAATGTGTCCCACGCAAAATATGAATCAGGGCGAAAGACCATCATTCCAGAAACAGCACTGTAATCAACGAACTCCGAATTTATTATTACCTGAGTGTACCATTCGGTGATATCTTCTTCCTTCTTTGCAGTCAGCATATATTTTTTCTGTTCAGTTTCCAAGGAAACACCACTATTCTTACTTCAGGATGTCTTTCGTAAAAAATATTATGTTTTATGCGACTCCCGACTCTTCCTGTTTTATTTTATAGTGGGAGAGCAGCATTCCGAGAATTCCGAATAGTATTAAAATAACTGACACGGAATACAATCCGATGTCGTACCAGTCACCATAAGCAATCGACCAACCCACGTAGAATACGACTGCCCCTAGTAATAGGGCAAAAGACAGAAACTGCATTACGTAGTTTGCGGTGAACTTCATTTGGGGGTTATAATGACCTTCCATAAATTAATTTGTGCCTTGAACTGGTTGCAAGGTGGCTCCTGTCTATCAGGGCGAAAGTTGCCCAGTACATTTGGGTAGGAAATATACCATTAAACAAAACTTTTGAACCGGAACGGAATTAGATAGGTATGAAGTGGGTGACAAGAGAGAAGGCAAAAGTCGACAGAATAGCGTGCCCGTGGGTGATATCCCGATTCGTTGACGAACGACCAGAGTTCTTATTTGTGCCAAAGGAAAAGGTAATGGAAGTTGCCAAGTCCGAAAATGCTATTCCCTTCGATTCGCCCGGAGCAGAGTTGTTCCATTTCGAGGAGAATGGAAAGGAATACGTGAGCTTCGATTCCATAATAAGGAAGTATAAACTCACTGACCCTGCGCTCCAGGAACTTGCCAAAATTGTGAGAGGAGCTGATGCAACTATCCCGGATGCACCACGGGAATCTGCTGGTTTAGAGGCGGCTGCATTGGGTTTCGGACGCATAGCAAAAGACGATTACGAGAACATGTTACTCCAGTTTCCTTTTTACGATGCCATGTATGCTTACGTGAAAGAAAGATTGGAAGGAAAGGCAAAGTTGGAACACGCCAAGAATTGAAAAGATAACTTTGTCCGCAAGCTAGGCAATATTGCTGTAATCCTAGAAGGTTCCGAAGAGCAAGTAGTATACAGATCTAGATTCTGGGTGCAGAATTCTCCGAGGTAAACTGAGTTGATGAGGAGGACTATCTTTCGGCTCGGGACGAGACTTGACCCAGTAGGCTTGGCAACCCTCTTTTCTGTCCTCGCTACCCGACTATAGTCGCGATCTCTTTGATTATACCTTTTTCAACGTGTTCCGTCCACAGCATCTCTGGAATGTCTACGGCAAGGAATAGTTCTGACAATATCAATGCCTCTGCCACTGCAACAGCAATGTTCTGAATGAACTTTCCAACGCCCACAACTATAGTGAAGTCATTAGGCTGGCCATCTATTCTGATCGTAAATGCTCTGTCAGCGGTAATTATATCCCTGAGTATGCCAGCTTTTTGCGCCTGGATTACGGCGCCAGTTGCCAATTGCCTGGATTGGACCTTGTAACCCTCGTTTTGTAGCTGCTGAGCTATCTGCTGTGATAGCTCATTCAGGTTTCTGTTCTTGTTCTGGAAATTTAAAGTCTTGTTCGAAACCATTCAAATCAGGCAGTAATACCTAAATTACTATTTATAACCTTTTTGGCTTGAATCCTAAGAATAGCACGTGTAAATCAAAGCACCAATCGCAAGGGTGGTGCGGGATTGATTTGGATATAAACCTCCGAAGAGTTTTTGATGCTATCTTTAGAGGCTAATGTGAACCGCTAATGCAATTCGTCATCATTATATATTGCCTCAGAGTCTGAAATTGTGAGATTCCTGGCCTGGCATTTAGATAAATTCAGGGCAGTTCCAACAGAAAGAGGCAGATCACCAATAGTCGAAGAGGCTACTGAAGTGGAGACTGAGAACACTATACTGGTGTTTGCAAATTTTGAGAAGAGCGACGAATCCAACCAAGCAATTATCGCTGAAAAAGCTTCAGCGGAAATTTCCACTATTGCAAAAAACTTGAAGGTATCTTCAATTGTGCTCAACCCATTCGCACACCTATTCGCAGAGCCTTCCAGCCCAGAAACAGCTGTTTCGATGTTGAAACTAGTGGAGGCTTCCTTGATGTCGAATGGTTTTCAGGTTCAGAGAATGGCATTTGGAATGTTTTATGAGCTAGAGCTGAAAGCCAAAGGACACAGATATTCCAGGATAGCTAGGAGAATAGAGTAGCCTCACTTATTCTTGGTTCGGGAGAATTGAAGCCCCTACGCTCCAATCTTTATCTTACTTTCCTTGATCTTGTTTGCAAACGCCTTCATCTTTTCGGAAAGATCCTCGTCCACGTAGTGTTCGAAGAAGCATGCTCTTTCTTTGGCTACTTTGTCGTCGCACCCCATCAGTTTCAGGAGCTCATAGATAGAGCTCTCCTTTCTGTCGAGCTCATCAAGCAACATCCTTCCCTTCTCAGATATTGTCATCCCCCTGTATTTCTGGTAAATTATCATTCCGTCGCCAGAAAGTTTAGAAAGCATCTGGGATACAGATGCTGGAGTCACCTTCAGAAACTCCGCGATCTCTAGGGGACGTGCATAGCCATGTTCTTTTATGAAATGGTCTATGGTCTCGAGGTATTTTTCTCTGTCTTCATTGAATTTCATATCGCTTAATTTATTTCAACAGAGTATATCTCATATCGTGCACTTGTTTGCACGTCTTGACACCCCATGGTAACATTGAGAAAACATTATACTTGGATTTAGAATAATTATGCACGTGGTACAAAGGAGCTGTAGCGTTCTTAGGAGTTGGATATATATTGCTGCTTGTGTGGATAATCACTACAATTGCCGTGGGTCCTCACGTTATTAACGGGCCGATATCGTATCAATTCGGAAGCAGCATTATTGTTATTTCCTATGCTCCAACGTGGGAAGTAATGCTCAACCTTGGCAGTTTTTATCTGGGTTTTGGACTACTGAGTGTTTCTGTTATAATAGTGGTGTTGGGAATGATACGCGGAGTTAAGAACAGCAGTAAAATTTGAAAGGGGTCAACGGTGAACGTGATTGATAAAATGGGCCCGGCCGGATTCGAACCGGCGGTCTCCGCCTTGTAAGGGCGACGTCATAGCCGCTAGACCACGAGCCCCCAATCTGAAGTTATGAGGGATAGTTAACGTTAACTATTCTCTGGAGCCCTCAGAGTATCGGGAGAAGATTGTTGATCTCCCAGTCGGTGACATACGAACGGAATTCGTCCCATTCTTTCTGTTTGATATAGAGGAAATTGTTGTAAATGTGTTCTCCAAGCACTCCCTTCATAAATTCGCTGTTCCTCAGATGGTGCAGAGCTTCTCCTAGAGACTCAGGCAACGATCCTATTCCCATTGAATCTCTCTGTTTCTGAGAGATGTGGAATATGTCTGCCTCTGTCGGTTCAGGACACTCTTTCTTCTTCTCTATCCCATCAAGGCCAGCCGCGAGTATCGTTGCAAACTGGAGATACGGGTTCCCAGCAGAATCTGGAGACCTGAGTTCGAAACGTTTTTTCGTTTTGTCACCTGCGGGGAGTCTGACCAGCGCAGATCTATTCTTGGTTCCCCATGCTATATAGACAGGAGCCTCAAAACCTGGAACAAGCCTCTTATATGAATTCACCCAAGATGCAAATATTGGTGAAAGTTCCACTGCATGAGAGAGAACGCCCGCTAGATAGTGATATGCCATTTCGGAAAGACCATTCTTGTTCTTTTCATCCCAGAAGTAGTTACTGTCTTCGTTTGGTGTCATAAGACTCTGGTGTATGTGCATCCCTGTCCCGTTGATTCCATAGAATGGCTTAGGCATGAAGGTCGCATACAGGCCAAACTTGGCTGCAACTGTCTTGATAGCCGTCCTCATGGTTATGATCCTATCTGCCATGAAGAGAGCAGGAGCATAACGGAGATCTATTTCGTGCTGTCCTGGTGAAACCTCGTGGTGTGCTGCCTCCGGCATGTATCCCAAGAAATCGAGATAATTCAGGATCTCTTTTTTCACGATTTCTCCCTTATCAAGAGGACCGAAAGTAAAGTATCCACCTGTATCGTGCGGAACGTACTTTCCATCCTTCTGTTCTAGAAGGAAAAATTCGAACTCGGGTCCAACGAAAAACTCCATGTTTTTCTTTTCGATCCTTTCCAGCTGTTTTTGAAGAATGTAACGGGGATCTCCTGGGAACGGAGTTCCATCAGGCTTATTTATGGAACAGACAAATCTCGCAGCCCTTCCTCCTTCGACTGCCCAGGGAAGGATTTCAAAAGAAGAATAATCCGGTAACGCCCTCATGTCGCTCTCTTCTATAGTGGCATAACCGAGTATCGATGAGCCATCAAAAAGAACCCCTTCCTCCAGGATTTTCTCAAGCCTGTTCCTTGGGAGCATTACAGACTTTGGCGTGCCCCGGATATCTGTGAACTGGAAGTAAAAATATTTCAGGTCCTTCTGGTCTGAAATTTTTATGATTTCTTGCGCGTCCAATACCATGAAATGCCAATGCCTCTATGGTTTAAGTTTTTTCTTAGCAACTTTCTGCAAGGTGAATATTTGGTATATTTTGAACTCAGAAATTTACTCAAAAGGTCAATCTGTTTTTTCCATTTACAAATCAAAGAAGTAATAAAGTACAATTCGATAAAAACTTGTGAAAGCTATCTTAATTAGACAACCGAGTGGTTTGCAAAACACCAATATTGAGGAAGTGGAAGATCCCAATGAGCCAGTAGTTATAAGGGTGATCAGCGCTGGTCTGAATCCTATTGACATAAATGTGATACTTGGGAAGGTGAATTACACGATATCGCCCTACCCTCACGTCCCAGGTGCAGAATTAGTTGGAGTAGTTGAGAAGATTCCCTCGGGCTCAAAATTTAAGGTCGGGGATAGAGTGATGGTGTATTCGAAAATTTTTGATGAAACTTGCGATAGATGCACTGAAGGTTTGGAGGAAATCTGCAGAAATGGTGGGGTTGTAGGGGCTGTCACTAACGGCGGATACTCTGAATTTTTTGGTGCAAAAGAAGAGCAACTCATACCCATTCCAGACTCGATGAGTTTTGACGACGCGGTTTCACTTCCAGTAGGAGGACTCACTGCGTACCATGCGCTTAAGCGATCCGGTCTGAAAAGTGGCGAAAGGCTGCTCGTAGTTGGAGGTTCGGGGAATACCGGTTGGTATGCGCTTGTTCTCGGAAAATTGATGGGCGCTAGAGTCTTCTATGTTTCGAGAAAGAGATGGGTTGCTGAAACTGGTGCCTCAGAATGGAATAAGGAGAAAGTTGACGTCATAGTCAATTCCCTGGGTTCTGATGCGTGGGATCCTTATATGGACTATCTGGATACAAACGGAAGATTGGTGACTTTTGGAACACTTACGGGTCGCGAGACCAAATTGAACCTAGCCCAGCTATATACGGGTGAGAGAACCATAATAGGTTCAACCGGAGGCACCAGAAAGGAACTCGGAGAACTTGCGAGACTTGTCTCAGAAAATCATATCAAGAGCAGAGTGTGGAAAACGTACAATTTCTCTGAATTCAAGAAAGCGATTGAGGAATACGGTAACCGAGAAGGTAGAATAGTTCTTAAGAGCTCGGATGCTCGCTCCTGGATGTGATAGTCTAGATCACCATTTTGGCGTCTATTATCAGGTATCCATCCTCATAAAGGAATACGGGATTGAAATCTATCTGTGAGAATTCTGTCTTGACAGCAAAGTCTGAAATCTTCAAAAGCAAATCTACCAGTATTTCCCTGTTCACTTTTAGTCCCCTATACCCTTCAAACACACGCCCAAATTTCAGTTCTTCTAGTAGGTCCTCACTATCGAATCTGTCTATCGGTATCCTCTTGAAAGTGACGTCCCTTATCAACTCGGAATAGAATCCACCAATTCCAAACAGAATGAGCTTGCCAAATTGCTGGTCTTTTACCAGTCCTATGATGACCTCTACTCCCTTCTTTGCCATCTCTTCTGAGTAGATAGTCTCACCTGGAAACTTTCTCTTCATCTCTTTGAATGTTTCCTTGAAATTTCGCATAGTCTTGATGTCGCCCATAACCGCCCCTACCTCGGTCTTATGGGTGATTGCTTCAGAACTCACCTTTAGCACTGCTGGGAAAGAACCGGAATAGTCCTCTGGGCTATTGATCAGGAATCGTCTTGGCATCTTGAAATTCAGGTCGCTGAGCATAATCTTGAACTCGAGTTCTGGTACGATTGTCATCTTTCGAACCTCCTAAGAAATTCCCATCTCTTATACAAGGCTCCGAGGGATGAAACCGCCCTTCCAACTGAGGGGAATGCTGCAATCCCGTTCTCATTCATTTTCGTGATCGCCATTCTTGAGTACTCTCCTCCTATTACTCCCACCACCAAGGATGTCTTTGCTTCTTTGTTGAATCTGCTCAAGAATTCAATTATGTCTTCCGTGACTCCAAAAGTCTGGAAGAGCACAAATGCGAGTATGGCATCAAACTCCCCTGACTTGTCGAGTTCATTGATCACATTTTCATACTGAATGTTCGTTGCTTCAGCCGTCATATCAATTGGATTGAATGGGGAACCTAGTTGGGAGATTTTTGTTTTTATTATTCCAGCCAGTTCATTGCTGGTACGATTCACTTTGAACCCCTCATTCTCCAGTGAATCTGTTGAAATCACTCCTACTCCACCAGCCGACGAGACTACTGCAATTCGCTTTCCCCGAACCGGTTTCGCAGTTGATAGGACGGATGCAAAATCGATCATTTCAATCTCATTGTTCGCTTGGATTATTCCGTTCTGCCGGAAAATTCCATTCAGTGAAAAACTGGTCTTGAGGAGGGAACCCGTATGAAGCGATGTGGCCCTGCTGCCCGACTCTGTCTGTCCTCCCTTAAGGACAACAATACCTTTCTTCTGTGAAATATTTCTGCTCTCACTCAGAAATTTTTCTATTTCAGATATCTTTTCCAGGTACAGAGCAATGGATTTTGTTCTGTCATCATCTCCCATTGCAGAGAGCATATCTGTTTCGTCAACATCTACTTCATTTCCTAGGGAAACGAAAGAAGAGAATCCGATTCCTGAATCTGAAAACTCATCCATTGCTAGCAGTCCGAGTGCACCACTCTGTGAAATGAATCCTATCGGACCGTCGGATGGAAAATTACTCCTTTCCTCAGTAGTCAAGGCGGTGTTAAGACCTGTTCGAGGGATTATCACTCCAACGCAATTTGGTCCAATTATTCGAGTGCCAAACTTGGAGGCTATTCTTTTCATCTCTAATTCCAATTGTTTCCCCTCATCTCCCTGTTCACCAAAACCACCGGCGACAGGTATGCATATCTTGCATCCTTTTTCAGCAAGGGAAGTTAGAGCCTCCACAGCCTTCTTAGACGGGAGGGAAATTATTCCTAGGTCAATGCTATGAGGAATTGACTCTATAGATCTGTAGCACTTGACACCCTCAATCTGTTCTGCAGATGGGTGCACGAGGATTATCTCGCCCATATAATTTTTCTTGAGATTCTTCAAGATAACATTCCCTACTTTGCCCTCCTCTCTAGAGGCGCCCACAAGACAGATTGAGCTTACTGAAAAGAGATTGGTGAGGCTCATGTTTTGGACATCAACTTCTTCCTTTCTTTTGAGGAATAACCTGTCACATCTTCAAGAAATTTATTGTACAACTTTATGATGGTCTCCTGATCCTTTCCG
>JAJSLL010000027.1 GCA_026127935.1 Thermoplasmatales archaeon
ATGGAATATCGGATGAACATGGAATTCTTAGTGGGGTGCCAGAAAATCTCTTTCCTTATAGTTGTCCCCTCCGTCTGAAATGTGAATGTGGGAGCTGGGAAAAGACTATGCTCTCGCAAGCGGGAATAACCATCAGGATGGATGATATCTCCGAAGAGGTTTGTGTCCAGGTAATAAGTTTTCTCTCCTATGATTATCTCCTCCCAAATCTTTGAAAGATAGACTGTCCGAGAAAAGTCTTCATTGAGAGAAACGAACAGTCCGTGGTAAGACCGCGTGTTTGCGAGGGAAGTGGTGGAATAAGAATAATAACCATTTTTGTTCGCGATAATCCACTCATTCCCAAATTTCACGACCAGTTAATAAAATTCCTTTAAAAAGGTGATTGTTAAAAGGAGGTAGAGTAGAAACGATGGAGACGTCACCTGATTAAGTGCTGTAAATCTGGATACAAATGGCTAAATACCAAGTCTGCACTGACTAGTAGATGGCTAGGTACCTTCCGTTGGGAAACGGAAGATTGTTGGTAACTTTTGATGGGGATATGAATCTCGTCGACTTCTATTATTCAGCCTCCCAATCTGAAAACCACGGGGGTTATCCATTCAGAACCGGGGTCCTTGTAAACGGAGATTTTGCTTGGCTTAAAAGGGAATCGTACAAGAATGCAGACTACCTTGACCATACGGCCATAGGGGAATTGAGTTTTGATTTTGGGGGGCTCTCATTTTCACTCTTCAACATGGTACTCCCATATGTGGATATGTTCCTCAGGAGAGTCTCGGTATCAAATCCTGGGAGTGAAGAAAAGAAGGTGACTTTGTACTTTCACCAGAATTTCAATATCTACAGCAATCCCATAGGGGACACCGCATTTTACGAACCAGATACGAAATCAGTCATTCATTACAAGAACAAGAGGTATTTTCTTGCCTCTACAAAGGGTGAAAACAACGAATCGATAAAGTCGTTTGCCATTGGTGTCAAGGAATTTGGTCAACTTGAAGGGACTTGGAAGGATGCTGAAGACGGCGTCCTGTCAGAGAACCCTGTTGCCATCGGATCAGTTGATTCCGTCGTTTCCCATGAAATCACAGTGCCTCCAAACTCGACCAAGGAGCTCTACTATTACATTCTGTGTGGTTTGGACTATTCGAGTGTCGTATCCAAGAAGTTTGATTTTACCCTGTTGAAGCGGTTAGAACAAAGAACCGCAAATTTCTGGAAACTATGGTCGTTCAAGAGAGATTACGGTCTGAAGAACGGTATGGATTCATTGTTCAGACGCTCCCTTTTCGTAATGAGAAGTCACATGAACGAATCAGGCGGAATAGCTGCCTCAAGCGATAGCGAAATTCTGAAGTCAAATAGAGACGGATACTATTATGTCTGGCCGAGGGATGCAGCCATAACTGCATGGGCCTTTTCGGGAGCCACACACTATGGTCCAGCTAGACTATTCTTCAACGCTGCATCTAAAGGAATCAATCCTGAAGGTTACTTTCATCACAAGTACAACATGAACGGTACTGTCGCCAGTAGTTGGATACCTAGAGTGATAGATGGGAAAGCTAACCTGCCAATTCAGGAGGATGAAACGTCCCTTGTGATCTGGGCACTTGCAGACTACCACAAGAGGGTGAACGATTTAGAGTACATTTCGGGCCTTTACGAGACCCTTATTAAGAAGGGAGCAGATTTCATACTGAGATTTAGGGACGAGAGTGGATTACCACTACCCTCCTATGATCTGTGGGAGGAGAGATACGGGATACACACATACACTGTCGCAACAGCCTATGGAGCCTTGTTGGCCGCAGCGAATTTTTCTTCGCTTCTGGGAGAGGACAGCAGGAGCGCAAGGTACACTGAAGCTGCGCATAAAATGAAGGATGAATTCGATAGGAAGTTCTATTCTGAGGAAAAGGGGAGATACGCACGGGCCATGATTAATGGCAGACCAGACTTCACTGTTGATTCAGCGCTCTTCTCAGTTTCGAGATTTGGAATGATGAATCCCGAAGATGTAAGAATGGTTTCCACCGCGAATTCCATCTTTGAAAAATTGAGTGTGAGGAGTATAGGAGGGCTTGCAAGGTACGAAGGGGATTACTACCAACGCTTGAAGAACGACAGCTCCGTCCCCGGAAACCCGTGGATAATAACGACACTCTGGGGTGCAGAATATTACCTTAGCAGAGGTCAAAGGGATAAAGCGTATGAACTGATAAACTGGGTAACCAACCATGCCCAGAGATCAGGAGTATTCTCCGAACAGATCAACCCCTACACAGGAGAAGCACTTTCAGTCTCCCCTCTTGTCTGGAGTCATTCTGAGTTCGTATTGACGTGTCTCGACCTGAATGGCAAAAAATGAAATCAATAGATTATGGTTATAAGAACCCCATAGAGACTGACTGAATTTTTCGTCTTCAGAATCTAGTTCTTCACTCTTTAATCTCGGTTGGACTTGGGAAGGAATCCGGTATCTCCTTTCCTTCCATGTCGTAATATGTCGTGGAATATGGCCCTCCTTCATAGTTGGTCAACCTTTTAGGAACTCTCTGTATCTTGCCTAGCTCCTTCAGGTAAAGCAAGATTCCCATGCTTGCTCTTCCCGAATCTCCAACACCGCTGATGATATCCTTCCTCTTGTTGGTGATGTCACCTCCAGCGAATATCCCTGGGTAGCTTGTCATGTTGTACTGGTTTACGACAAGATCCCCCGTCGTAGTAGTAGCCAGCTTCTCCATTATTTCACCCGGGATGAAAGATAAATCTTCCCTCTGACCCGTTGCCTCGATTATGGTATCAACTTCTAGGGAATACTCCTTGTCCTTGACTGGTACTGGCTGCCTTCGCCCCCTTCCCGAGTCAACCATCTGGTTCCTCCAGTACTTCAGGATTTTCACTTTCCCATTCTCTCCAACATACTCAAATGGGCTTGTTTCCCAGTCGAAAATGACCTTCTCCTCTTCCGCTTCATCCAGTTCTTCAAAGGCGTTGCTGGAGGGGTAGCCTGGCCTATCTATCGCTGATCTCCTGTACATCATAGTAACCTTTTTCGCGCCAAGTCTCAATGATATTCTGGCAGCGTCGTAAGCCGTGAATCCTCCCCCTATGATGGCGACATTCTCTCCGACGTCTATTTTTTCCCCACTGTTGATCTTATTGAGGAATTCTAGGGCATGGTAGACTCCCTGAAGCTCTTCTCCCGTGATCTTGATCCTAGTAGGTTTCCAGTTCCCCGTAGCAATGTAAACTGCCGAGTTCTCTTTCAAAAGCTCTTCAAACTGAACGTCCTTCCCGATGCGCGTGTTATAAAATATCCTAGAGCCGTATGAGAGTATGTGCTCAGCTTCCTTCGTTATGGCCTCTCTGGGGAGTCTGAAGGGGGGAATTCCATGAACCATTACACCCCCAGGTCTGCCGCTTGCTTCGTAAACATTCACTCTTATGCCATTAATGGAGAGATAGAAAGCTGCAGTTAGTCCAGTTGGACCTGCTCCGATGACTGCTACGCTGGGATGACCCCCTAGGTCCTGAACCTTGACTTTCAGAACTTCCTTGTAATCTGGAGTGTTTTCCGAGATGTACTTCTTGATGTGTCTGGTCGCTATGGAACCTTTGTTGTCATCAAGTATGCACCAATCCTCGCACGGATGGGGGCACACGTCTCCGCAGACCTCTACGAAGGGTAATTTTTCAAAATTTATCTTCAGTCCGTCTTCTATGTTTCCATTCGCCATGGCAATCTGATAACCTGGTATGTCAATCCTTGCAGGGCAACCCTGAATGCAGAGACCGCATCCGAGGCATCTTGAGCTCTCTGCAACAACCTCTTCTAGTGTGTATGGAACCAGAGTTTGCAGATTGAGAGAACGCACTCTCTTGTCGGCGTCAAAGTGCTTGATTGGGACCCTCTTATAGTCAACGTACTTCAATAAATGTCACTCAATTTAAAGTTAACGAACCTTAATAAGATTTATCTCGCGCCAACGGCTATTTGTGAACAAAATAATCGGTTCTTCTCTGACTTGCGGATTCAGTTTTTATTGTTGTAACAACACAAAATAAGGAAGAGCGTTTTCATTTTTAACCAGAGTTAAAATTATTATACTTGGTTGTTAATGGTTGGAACGTTGAACAAGAAAAAGAATGTAGGTGAAGTAATATCAAACAAGAACTACGATAATGTACGTCAGGAACTCATGGTTAAGGCTAAACAGCTCTACTGCGAACTACAGGATAATTTTGATGACCTTGCTAAAACGGCCAAAGGGTCAAACGTGAAACTCTTGTTGAACGGTTTTGCCAAGGAAGCTGGTCAAGACTGTAAGGAACTGGACGCGGTCTTGTCAGGAGGCTCCACCATAAACGTTGAAACTGAAGATAGACATTACGGAATCTTCAGTCACCTATTGTCCGCAGAGGAATCGTCCCTTTCAGACGAAGAGAAGGCAATTGTCAAAGCCCTGAAGATATCTGACAACCTTCGCAACGTATTCTCAATAATGTCTAGTGAATACAAAGATAAGAAAATCAAGGGGTTTTTCGAGACGCTCTCTAAGCACGAGATACACAGAAAGAACGAATTAGAACAACTCTATGAAGAACTGATAGTAAGAGGACAGTGGTGAGACCTTCTATTTATTAACTCATTCGCTTTATTGGCCTTTCCTATGCGATGAGTAGTTCGGCTGTTAGATTTAATGAGCTACAAGAATGGGTTGTACCAAATAAAACTAGAAAGTGAACAAGAGATATAGGCGAAAGCACAATTTTCTTTCCACTATTCACGAAACGGTGATTCCAGGTAGCCGGATTGATGAGTACTATGGCTATCGGTAAGACCAGATCGTTCACCATCGGTCGTACATAAACAAAAGACAAGAAGTCAAAATTGCAGGATCCCGCATATCTTCGAGAATACAGACAAAGGTGAGAAATGACAAAAATCTTCATTCTCATAAGATGTCTATAAATGAGAACGAATCTGGGATGTGACACATTTATGACCAACTTGATATGGGCTTGTCCGGATTTGGACCGGAGTCTTCGACTCCCGAAGCCGAAAGGATACCAGGCTACCCCACAAGCCCTTCGTTGAGATTTCAAAGCCTTTAAAATCTTTTACTGAATTCCTAGCTGTGAAGAACAATAGATTTCCTTCTTCTGAAGCGCTAATTTTTAACGTATCTGGAGAAATTGTAATGTCTAGTGATCCGGGTAAAACAATAAAGAAGTGGAGAGAGGAATTCAGCGTGACCCAGCGGGAGCTCTCAGAAAGGATGAAAATCAACACTTCCGTAATCAGCGATTATGAAACGGGTCGAAGAAAATCCCCCGGGGCCCAATTCTTGAAGAATCTGGTTACTTCGCTAGTTGAGATAGATGAAGAGAGAGGGAATCCAGTTGTCCTGAAATACTCCCTAGGTACAGAAAAGGACGTGATTCTGGACATTAAGGAATTCTTCTATGATGTTGATTTGCAGAAATTCATCAGAATAATAGACGGGAAGGAAGTGAGTGGTCATGATATCAAGCGGAGCATAAGGGGATATACTATCCTCGACTCTTTGAATGCTATTCTCAAATTGACGTCATTCGATTACTTTAGGGTTTATGGTTGGACTTCAGAAAGGGCACTGTTTTTCACAAACGTGGAATTCGGTAGGTCTCCAATGATAGCAGTCAGAGTACATCCAATCAAGCCAGCGGTTGTGGTGTACATAAAGCCGAAGAGGATTGACCCTCTTGCCATTAAACTGGCGGATGTCGAGGGTATCCCCCTGATAATAACGGAACTTTCCCCGGAACAGATAAAACAAAAACTGAAATCAATTTAGTTTAAGAGCCTGTTAAGATACCAGTCAAGGCTGAACTGAACAAAATCAGAATAAGTCTGTCCTGTACCAACGTAAAGTATTGGCTTCTTTGTGTCAGAAAGTAGAGAAATTATGCCTCCCCCCTTGGCATCGGCATCAATCTTCGTCACTATGTAACCGTTGATATTCACTGCTTCATCAAACAGCTTAGCCTGACTGAGGATATCAGTCCCAGCTAGTGCATCGAGAGTGAGAATTATAAGATCTGGATTGGATATTTTCTTTATTTTCTTCATCTCTTCAAGCAGGTTCTTGTTGTTCTGCATCCTCCCTGCGGTATCTATTAACACGACTGACTTTTCCATTCTAGATGCGTGCTTTACGGCGTCGAAAGCTACAGCAGCAGGATCACCTCCGGCCTGGTGCTTGACCACCCTCACTCCGATCTTTTCACCGTGAAGGGCTATTTGTTCAATTGCGCCGGCTCTGAAAGTGTCGGAGGCAGCGATCACGACGTAAAATCCCTTATCCTTGAATGTCTCGGCAAGTTTTGCAATTGAAGTAGTTTTCCCAGTACCATTCATGCCGACGAACATCAAGACGAACGGTGACTTTTTACTTGCCATATCAACGAGATCAACCTGACTAACCGTCGCTACTTCCTTTATCGTCGATCTGACGGCTTCCTTGAATACGGAATTCCTGTCCCCCTTCAGCCTGATACTCTTATCATCCAACTTCTTCAGAAGCACGTTCGATATCCTATCTGCGACAGGAAGAGCAACATCTGCTTCTAGAAGTGATATCTTTAGATTTCCCGCAATCTCTTCAAAATCTTTGGAGGAGGCACCCAGCGTCATTGCAGTACCCCTCTCTTCTTTGATTACTTGGGTCTGCTCATCTTCCTTCTTTGACAGCTTGAATTTCTCTTTCAGTTTTTCGAACATCTCAACTTACTTCTTGTAAATTCTATTCAAATAATCTTCCAGTTGTGCATATCGCTGCTGTAACTCGCCCTCTGAGTTTCGACTGCTTTCCAACGCCTTAGCTGCGTCGTTCTTCCTTTCCTCTAGAATGCTCAGTGCATCTTCTACAGTTGCCTTCTTGTATGCACTGGAACCAATATTTACCACGACCCTCTCCTTGTTTTTCACCTCACCCTCAATGTAGAGGCCTCTCCCTATCGGGATGAGGGAATCTCCCTCTATCTTACTCATATTCTTCAGGAAATCTGTGCTCGTTGCCAAGTCCTGAAGAATGACAGCCAGAGACTGTATCTGTCCCTCGATCTCTTCCAGCTGCTGTCTTATCACTTCCATGCTGTACACTATCTGGTCCACCTTTGCATCTTGTGTCATCTACGATCCTCCAAACTTCTTTTTTGAAACTATCAGCGACTCTATTCCCGGCATAGGCTCACCCGCGAGATAGCTTATAAGGGCTCCCCCGCCTGTGGATATGTGGTCGATGTCACTCCCGTTTATACCCATCCTTTCCAGGGCCGCCAAAGTGTGTCCTCCGCCTGCTACCTTGTACCCTCTTGATTTTGCAACGGTAGAAAACACCTCCTCCGTCCCCGAGGCAAAACTTTCCAGCTCAAAGACACCCATTGGTCCATTAAGCATTACAGCATCAGAATTCTTTATCACCGATGCGTAAGAAGCTATCGTGTCGACTCCGATGTCCATTGCCGGTATGTCCTTCCTGAAATCGCTTAATTTGTAGTGTTTCACTTTTCCATCCTCGTTGCCCACAAAGTCTTCCGGGGTCATTATTGATTCCCTGTACTCCCTAACCAGCTTCTCTGCTTCCTTTAAGACTTGGTCGTACTTGTCGATTTCTTTCCTGAGAACCTCTTCATTCTTCTTCCCCATCTCTACTCCAGACGCAATCAGGAATATGTGTCCAACGAGTCCCCCCGTCAGGACCTTGTCGAGTTTCCTTTCCCTGAGTAACTTGTCTATGATCTTTATAGAATCGTCTGCCTTTGCCCCTCCAAATATTCCAACCCTTTTCTTTCCCTTGACCTCGAATAACTTCTCTATTCCCACTATCTCATTTTCCATCAATTTTCCCGCGATGTTGGGCATGACTTTGCTGAAACCCACGAGTGTCACGTTGCTCCTGTGGGCAGCTGCGAAGGCGTCGTTGACGAAGTATTCGGCATGTTCAGCCAAGTTCCTGACTATGTGTGTTTTCTCCATCACCTCGAGCCTATCTTCAGCAAGGACGACCTCTTCCGAGTAATACCTGGTATTCTCCAGCATGAGGATGTCTCCTGGTTCCGCATTATCTATCTCCTCCAGCGTCTCATCGTCATAAACCCCATTCAGAAACTTGACCCTTCTCTTAAGCAAGTTGGAGAGATGTGAAGCGTGTGTCCTTAAACTTACAAAATCGCTCTTGCCAGGTCTACTCTGGTGAGCCAGAATTATGACCTTGGATTTGGAAAGGGACTCAATCGTATCCTTATGTGCCCTGAATCTGGCATCATCAAGGATATTCCCCGTTGACGGGTCAATAGGTGAATTAATATCTACCCTCAGCAGAACCGACTTGCCCACCAGGTCGAAATCGCTCAAGGTGAAGAAGGGGAGTTGGCTCATATTACCTGATTTTTTAGTGCTTTAAATGGGTTTCTCATTGTCTGGCCTCTGAATGCACTTTCACAGAGTGAATTAGAAGCTGCAAACTTTCAGGTCATGAGACGAGTCGTCTTTTTTTACGCTTTTCTTACCTCTTTGCCGTTTATGATGACTCTCTCTATTATGTCATCTCCAAACTTGTAACCTAGTTTGTCAAAGTGTTCCTTCAATATTACGATGTTGGCATCCTTTCCAGCGTGAATAGTTCCCGCCTTCTTTGAGAGAGAAAGGATGTGGCTGGAATTGAGAGTGCTCATATTGATAAGGTTCTCAATCGTGAAAGGGAAAAGCTGACGCGCAAGAGATATCGCCAAAGGAAAAGATGTGATATAGGTGTTCGGTGAGATATCTGATCCTATGGCCAATAACTTCGATTTACTCTTCATATCAGAGAAAATGGACACATCTTTCCTTAGACTGATTGCTGTAAAAGGAAGAACTGTAACTGCACCCTTGATTTTGTCGATCTCAGTTCTTCTTGTGTCTATCATGTGGTCGAATGACCTGATATCCAGATTTTTTAGCGCCTCTATTCCTCCAAGATTCCTGAGTTCATTTAGGTGAACTCTACCAGGGATGCCCATACCATTCGCATATCTGATCGCATCCTCTGCAAATGCGGGGGAGAAAGCACCTTCATCCACGAAAACATCAACATAATCAATACGGTTCTTGAACTCCTCAATCATCTCTTTAAAATTCTTGAGAAATTGTTTCTCCGTTATATCCTTCGGAATGACGTGCGCCAATAGCGTTTTCTTAACGTGCAGTTCCAGATCAGACTCGATCCTCTCCATCACTTTCAACATTTTCTCTTCAGTTTCTGCGTCAGTTCCGTAACCAGTCTTGGACTCGAGAATGGCTGTGCCATTCCTCATCATGCTAATTACTCGGTTCTTTGTTTCGCGGTAAAGGGTGTCTTCGTCACACTCCGTAGTTGCATTTATAGTCTGGTAAATTCCACCGCCGCTCTTCAGGACTCCTTCATACCCCACCTTCTTCCTCAAGTCTATCTCGTTCTCGCGAGTCCCGCTGAAAACGACATGGGTGTGAGGATCCGTGAATGCTGGAATCGCCCAAATGACCTCTTTTTTTGGATTAGAGGTTGGAGTTATGCTCTCTATCTTTCCATTTATAATGTTTATGTCCTGGTGTTCTAGAATTTCCAACCTTTCAAATTCAGATCCGGTTACAAATTCTTTATTGAATGGAGTAGCGATATTTACGTTCTCTACACGCATTATTTAAGATATAGGTCTCTGTAACAAGAATCTGCCGCTATAGCCCCATCAGATGTTGCGACTACGATCTGTGCAAAAGATCCTGCCACGTCTCCGGCAGCGTAGACCCTTTCCACGTTCGTCCGGCAACTCCTGTCGATCTTGATGAATCCCCTTTCAGTAACATCCACCCCGATCTGCTTTGCGAGCTCCGATTGTGGGGCCAGCCCGACGTAAACGAACACACCATCAAAGTTTTCCTCGAATTCTTGTCCGGTTGTTCTGTCCTTGTATCTTACCGTCTTGACCAGCTTTCCTTCTCCCTTTATCTCTATGACCTGAACGTTTCTCTTGTACTCTATGCCCATCGATTGTATTTGCTTAACATAGGCATCTTCGCACATGTATTTTGGCATGAATTCGAATATCTTCAGATCTGAGACAATTTTCTTCATCGAAATGGCTGCAATTGCACCTGAATTTCCACCACCTATGACTAGAACCTTCTTGTTCTTGAACAGCCAACCGTCGCACGTGCTGCAATAGCTCAATCCCTTTCCAAAATATTCGTGCTCACCTGGTATGCCAAGGTGCTTGTGTTTTGTTCCAGTTGCGAAAAGGACTGCCTTAGCCCTGAATTCTCCCTTCTTCGTTTCAAGAAGATAATTCCCACTTTCCTTTTTGATGTTGATCACTTGTGTATTGTCAAGTATCTTGGTGTAATTTCTTGCGTGTTCAAGGAATTCTTTTGCAAGTTCTGTACCAGTTATCTCCGTGAAACCGAGATAGTTCTCTACCAAGGGTGCTTCTAGAGTCAGTCCACCTGCTGTGGAACCATCAATGACAATATTTGACAGTCCTGCCCTAGTGGCATAAACGGCTGCAGAAAGACCTGCAGCCCCAGCCCCTATGATGACTAGATCGAAGTCTCTCTTCTCGATTTCCTGTTTCTCTTCACCTAAGACGAGTTCCAACTGAATCCCCCTTACATAGGAGGCATTCCGCCCATTCCTTCCATGCCACCCATGCCTCCAGGAGGCATTCCTCCAGGTGGACCCTCACTTCTGGACTTCTTGGAAGAAATCACATCGTCGATTCTCAGGATCATTGTAGCTACTTCTGTAGCTGCCTCTATTGCGTGAGACTTCACTCTAACTGGTTCTACAACATTCTTCTTAAAGAGATCTCCTACCTCTCCTTCCGCAGTATCGATTCCAGCGTTTTTGTTTCCCTTCTGGTGTTCAGATCTCAGTTTCAGCAATGAATCAATCGGATCCATTCCAGCATTCTCCGCCAGGGTTCTTGGTACGATCTCTAGGGCGTTAGCAAATGTTTCAATGGCAAGCTGTTCCCTTCCACCTACTGTGGGTGCGTATTTCTTGAGTTGATATGCCAGTTCAGCTTCAATTGCTCCACCGCCTGTTACAAATGAACCATCTTCTATTGCAACCCCAACCACTTTGAGTGCATCGTGTAGTGCTCTCTCCACTTCATCTATTGTGTGTTGCGTTCCGCCTCTTATGAGGATTGAAACTGCCTTTGGATATTTGCACCCGGTGATGAATGTTAATTTATCGTCTCCGATTTTCCTCTCTTCCGTCTTCTCTGCATTTCCAAGGTCCTTGGAAGATAGGTCGTCCAAATTCGTGATTATCTTAGCTCCTGTGGCCTTTGCGATCTTCTCCATGTCGCTCTTCTTTACTCTCCTGACGGAGTAAATTCCTTCCTTTGCCAGGAAGTGCTGTGCAAGATCGTCTATTCCTTTCTGGCTCATCAGGACATTCGCGCCTGTCTTCTTCACTTTGTCTACCATTGCTCTTAGAGTTTCTTCTTCTTGATCTAGGAAAGACTGTATCTTGGACGGATCTGTAATCTGGATCTTCGCGTCTATCTCCGTCTTCTTGATTTCAAGTCCAGAATCGATCAATGCTATCTTTGAATTTTTAACTTCATTTGGCATTCTTGGATGGACCTTCTCCTTGTCGATCACAACCCCCTCTATAAGTTCGGAGTCAGTTATTCCTCCTCCGAATTTCTTCTGAACTAGGATGTTGTCAACATCAACCATCTTCTTGCCTTCTCTCTCTTCAACTATGCTCTTGACTGCCTTCATTGCCATCTTCGCAAGGAATTCAGTTACTCCACCAACATTCTTTCCGGTCATCGCAGTTAGAGCTACATTCTTCAAGATTTCGTCATTTCCTTTCTTGTCAGAAATGTTTGCAAGTATTTCCAATGTCTTGTTTGCAGCCAACTTGTATCCATTTGCTATTATTGTTGGGTGCACATGCTGGTCAAGCAGAAGCTCCGCCTGTTTCAATAATTCGCCCGCTATAATGACTGCGGTGGTAGTTCCATCTCCCACTTCTTGATCCTGACCCTTTGCAATTTCAATTATCATCTTTGCAGTTGGATGATCTACATCCATCTGCTTCATTATTGTCGCACCATCATTGGATATGGTGATATCTCCCAGGGAATCCACCAGCATTTTGTCCATACCTTTTGGACCAAGGGCCGATTTGACTGTATCTGCAATAGCCTTTGCGGCTTCTATATTGTTTCTTTGTGCATCTTTACCTGATTCCCTAGTTGAACCTTCTTTCAAAACTAGGATAGGGATTTGTCCTGATAACATCTATATTTCACCCTAAAACGGTAATTCGTCCTTCTATATAAAT
>JAJSLL010000028.1 GCA_026127935.1 Thermoplasmatales archaeon
GGGAACATTACTTCCCATCTCTCCGGACTCTTCTACAGAAATATCAGTTTGCTCGAGACCGGGATAGTACCAGTTTACGTCTTCGATGGAAAGCCACCTGCTCTGAAAGACAAGACGATCAAGGAAAGGATTGCTCTGAAGGAAAAGGCAGAAGAGGAGTATAGAATGTCTTTGGCTATGGGAGATTACGAAAAGGCGAAGAGTTTTGCTTCGAGGACCTCTAGACTCACAGCAGAGATGATTGCGGAGTCCAAGGAACTGCTCAATTCAATCGGTATTGCGGTAGTGGACGCTCCATCGGAAGGCGAAGCCGAAGCATCTTATCTGTGCAGGATAGGATCAGTCTATTCCGCCGTTTCCCAGGACTATGATTCCCTTTTGTTTGGTTCTCCCCGTCTCATAAGAAATCTAACGATCAGTGGAAAGCGGAGATATGGTAGAACTGGACGAGTGGTTGATGTGAAACCGGAAATCCTGGTGAATGATGAGATCCTTAGGAAGCTGGGCATCACGAGGGAACAGCTGATTGATATGGGTATGCTTATTGGCACCGATTTCAATGATGGGATCAAGGGGATTGGCCCCAAGAAGGCATATCAACTGATCAAGAAGAATGGTTCTCTAAGAAACATCTCAAATATCAAGATCGAGAACTATGAAGAGATAAGGGATATATTCCTCAATCCGAACGTGGTCGATCCGGGGCATATCCGGATTCCTGAACTGAATGAGCAGAAAGCGTCGGATATACTTGTTACAAATCACGACTTCTCTCCTGAGAGAGTGACGTCTGCGCTTAGTAGAGTGAGGGAAACGAGGAAACAGGGGGTGCAGCGGAGTATTGACTCCTTCTTCTAACATCTATCTCGCGATTGAAGGCATAGATGGTACGGGAAAAACGTTCGTTGCGAAGCACGTAGCAGAAAAGTTCGGTTTTGCAACAGTGCAAGAACCTTCCTCTGGAAATATTGGGTCTCTGATAAATGCAAATGATTGGGACCCTGTGACTGATTTCTTTCTCTTCATGGCAGACCGAGCAGCTAAGTTGAAGGAAGGAAGCAATCTGGGAAATGTCGTATCGGATCGTTCGCTATACTCCAGCTATGCATATCAGGGGTACTACCTGAGCAAGATGTTCAAGGATGTGGATCAATATTTCGATTTTTTCATCAAGACTGCAAGGTTGCTTCCCGTACTCCCCACTCACGTTTTCATCCTGTATTGTGATGTTGATGTTGCGTTGGGAAGGGTGACTAAGAGGGGAGCAGTCTCTAGGTTCGAGAAGAGGGAATACCTCGAAGGTGTCCAGAATTTATATTACGGCTTGAAGGGGAAGCTGGAGAACCTCACTTATATTGACAGCAATGGAAACCTGGACCAGCTATATGCAGAAGTGGACGAACAAGTCACAAAGTTGTTACTATAGGACCGTCCTCCCTCAGAAAGACGGAGTGCTCGGTCTGAGCAACCATTTCGCCTTTGTTCTCCTTGAGTACTGGGTACGGATAGAGGTACTTCTTTTTAAGGGCTTCTTTCACGACGAAATCGTAGTTCTCTACACTTCTAGCTGCATCTCTCATAGAGAAAGGGAGTCCTCTGGATATCTTGCGGAGTGTCTTCATAGATTCATCTGTATCTTCTTTCAGGCAGATCATGATGTTACCAAATTCGAGTCCTTTTACCCTCCCTCTTCCAGTTGTCGCAAATGGCTCGATCGCGAAGCTCATTCCTGGGTACAGTCGCACTCTTGAGCCATCGTCGTAGTTGGGAAAAGGGGTGCCCGCATGAAGCACGTACTTCTCTAGCGTATGTCCTGTCAGGTTGTATACCGGATTGTAGCCGTATTTTCTGATAGTTGACTCGATTTCCCTCCCTATCTCTGAGGTGAGAACTCCGACCTTGACCTTCTTTATAGCATTCTCCGTCGCTTCCTGTGAAGCCTTTATGAGGTTGGTCCATTTGTCTGTGGACACCTCCTTTGTGACTGCGGTATCTGCAATGCAGCCATTTATCTCCGCTCCCAGATCAAGTTTCACAAGATCTCCCTGCCGAAACTTTAGATCCGTATCAGGGGCCGGGGTGAAGTGTGCAGCCTCGTGGTTGATAGAAAGGTTTACTGGAAAGCCAATGTTTGCACCGTCTTTCCTGATCATTTCTTCTAGGTAGTCAGCAACCGCTCTGAGCTCGATACCCTCCTCTATCATCTTGTATCCTTCCTTCCTAGCCTTGGATGCTACTTTTCCAGACTGGACATAATCATCGTAATCCATTCTCGGCCTCCTTAATCGATTTGAGAGTAATGGTTCCCTCCCTTAACAATTTCTTGGTTGTGCAATCGTATATTGTGGATGGAACACCGCTTATCTCTCCTCCGTCAACATAGAGTTTTATCTTATCCCCAAACTGCCCCATTATTTCCTGAAGGTTTGCAGAGGACCTGAAGCCACGTATATTTGCACCAACCATTGTTATTGGCCCTACTTTCCTGATGATCTCCCTTACAAGTAAACTTGAAGAAATCCTTGCAGCTATTCTTTCGTTCACAACCCAATGCGCCTCTACCTTGGACTTTATTATCAGCGTCAGAGGTCCCGGAAGAAGTTTCCTAGCGATTCTCTTTGTACCTTCGTCCATCAAGCAATATTTCTCCATATCCCTCAAACCATAGAATCCGACAGGGCTTGCACTCAGCATCTTGACATTCTTGAGTTTATAGACGGCATCATATCCAGACTTGTTGGATATAGGAACAGCGAGCGCATACAGCGTCTCAGTCGGCAGAACCACCGGTCCCCTCTCCATACCATCGATGATCTGCTGCACGTTTGCAATATCTGCCTTGATAACCGTCACTTCAATACAATCCTTCAACGTTATTAATAAATTTGGAACCGGTCAAACGTGAATGTGGAAGAAGAGTAAGGCCCCGGTCAGAATGTACTGGATAGCAAATCCTGCCACAAGAATACCAAACACCCTGGTAAGTGCCCTTGCTCCTTTCTCCTTTATTATGTTATATATGAAGAAGCTTGAGAGGAATAGAATATAAGTGATCACGGATACAACCACTATCGCCAAAATGACTAATCCCCAGTTGTAATCGTGCATCAGTAGAATGACAAGCGAGATTGCGCCTGGACCTGCCAGCAGTGGTGTGCCTAACGGGACTATGCCAACGTCCCTCTTAACAGGGTCAGCTTCGCTTGTGCCCTTCTTCCCGGACGGTTTATCTCCCTCAGTAACCATTTCAATACTAGTTAAAAGAATCAGGATTCCTCCTGCGATTTCGAGAGCGGCTATGGAGATCCCGAAGTAAAGAAGGATGTAGGCGCCTACAAAAGCAAAAAACAACAAGATAAGGAAGCTGGAAATAGTGGCATCATTTACCAGTCTCCTCCTTTCCTTCACGTCTTCTCCTTTTGCAAAAGTGATGAACATGATCATCGCTGCAAATGGATCGACAACGACGAAAAGTTCTATGGCAATGTGAAGGAAATCGCTTAAGTTGGTCATTTCCGAACTAATATACTGCATTGTTATAAATTTTTATTTAGGATGAAACCAACTAAAATTCTAATAGTAAATGGTCGCCGTTTCTTCATCAGTCAAGACGCTGAAATCGAATTCCCGTGTACACATTCTAAACTAAGAAAGGTTCATAAAAGAGGATACCTTAGACCTTGGTGCTCACCCTCGTAAGATACTCGGAGATAGGTACAAAAGGAGATAATCGAAATTACTTCGAGGAGTTACTTTCAAGGAACATAATGGCTAAACTAAACGAGAGTTCCATCAGGGGGAACGTCATTAGAGAAGAGTCTCGCCTTATTGTTGACTCCGAGGAAAGGGTTGATCATTTACTTTCAAAGGTATTTGGAATTGCATCGTTTTCTGTCGTTGAGAAAGTCAACTCCACTATACCAGAAATCGAAACACGGATTTCACAAATTGGAGTGAATGGCAAGTTCAGGATTACCGTCAACAGAAGGGACAAGAACTTTCCGATGACTTCTCAGGATTTCTCAGCAAGACTGGGAGAGTTAATACTAGATTCCAACCCGGAGGCTAAGGTAGACCTGTTCAACTATGACAAGAACATAGGAGTGGACATAGGGTCCAAATTTTCGTACATCTATGACGAAACTGTTCAGGGCGTTGGGGGTATGCCGGTACGATCGCAGGGGAAAGGAGTCGCGCTCATTTCTGCAGGTATTGATTCTCCAGTCGCAGCATATATGATGTTAAAGAGGGGAATGGAACTTAACCTCATTCACTATTTTCAGAGTTCGAGGACGCTGGAGAAAGTTTTCAGGAACAAGGAACTGCTTGAGCAATATTCACCATATCCTATCGAGATCAAAATCATGGACCACAGGAAGATGATAGGCAAGACTGTCATGGAACTCAGAAAGACTAAGGAAGCAAGGTGGACCTGCCTCTTCTGCAAGAGAGAGATGTACAAGGAAGGGGAAAATTATGCGAGAGAGATTGGAGGAAAAGCGATTATAACAGGAGAAGATCTAGGACAAGTGGCTAGTCAAACACTGGATAATTTGAACACCATTGAGGAGAAAATTAACATGCCTATATTCAGACCGCTTATAGGATTTGACAAGATAGAAATAGAAAGGCTCTCGGAGAAGATAGGAGCGTTTGACATATTCTTATCTGACACCTCATCGTGCGACTGTTATTTCCTTCCACCAAGGCCCCGGACACACAGCAGCCCAGAAGAAATGCACGAAGTGGAGCTGAAAATTCTCGGTAGATCTGGATGATCTCCTCCATCAGACTCTTTTTCTTTGGAACGGGGGGTTCATGGCCTACGCCCCAGAGGAACACTATGAGCGTGGGAGTAAGGATCAATGATGAGGCAATTCTATTTGACTGCGGAGAGAGTGCCCAGACTGCACTAATGAAGAGCTCACTCTCTCTGATGAAGATTAGAAAGATTTTCATTACCCATTTCCACGGAGACCATTTCCTAGGACTTCCTGGGTTGATCCAGACGATGAGTTTTTACGGGAGAACGGATCCTCTCGAAATTTATGGCCCGATTGGAGCTTCTTCAGTCCTTGGAAATTTACTTTCAATTGGATACTATTCCTTGAATTTCGAAATAAGGATTGAAGAGTTGAAAGGGAATTCATCAGTAGATTTTGGAGACTACTCTGTCGCTTATGCTGAGGCAAGTCACACGGTTCCAGCCCTCTCCTATTCATTGATAGAGAAGGACTACGCCAAATTGGACGAGTCAAAGATCGAACGCCTCAAGGTCCCGAGACGTTTATTGGAAAAAATCAGGAAGGAGGGTTCTGCACAGGTTAATGGAAACGCAATCAATCTAGAGGATATCTCGGCAGGAGTAAGGAAAGGAAGGAAGGTATCCTATTCTGGTGACACAAGGAGAGCCAAGAACCTGCTTGACCTTTTCAAAGACTCTTCCGTTCTTATTCACGAGTCAACTGGTGAAAAAAGCAATGAAGAGAAAGTGACTTCTTATGGCCATTCAACGGGAAAGGATGCGGCTATCCAGGCGAAGGACTCCAACTCGCGCAAACTTATTCTAGTTCACTTCAGTCCCAGATATAACGACATCAAACCAATCGTGGATGAAGCTAAATCTGTTTTCCAAAATGTCATAGCGGCGGAAGAATTGATGGAACTGGAAGTCAACATTAATGATTGACAAACCTAACATTTACAAGGAATTCTACGATCTTTTAGCTCAAATCCCTGAGGGATACATTTCAACATATGGAGATTTGGCTTTACAGCTCGGAGACATTATTGCTTCAAGGGCCGTTGGAGAAATGCTTTCAGAGAACGATGATCCAGACAATCTTCCCTGTTACAGGGTCATAATGTCGGATGGAAAATTGGGTGGTTATACTAATCCCAATGGAGTAGAGGAAAAGGTAAGAAGACTCAGGAAGGATGGCATTCGGATATCAAATGGCAGAGTCGAGAACTACAACAGAATCAGATTTGACGAATTCAAATCTAATTTTCCCCTCAAAAAATTTAGGGAGGAAGTGAACAGAATTGACTTGGAAAAGGAGGATGAACTTTATGAAAGAGTTGTTGCATTAGACATTTCCTATTCTGGAAGAAGAGGTGTAGGTGTAGCCGTTGATTTCCAGGATGACCTCAGTTATGAAGTTGCGGTAAGAGAAGCAAAATCTCCTTACATTCCCAATTATCTCTACCTTCGGGAAGGAGAGATCCTTGAAATGCTGGTGAAAAAAGAAGCTGTGAATGTGATTGACGGGAATGGAATGATTCATAGAGATGGCAGGGGTATCGCCACACTCGTTGGTGTATCGAAGAGTGTTGAAACTGTGGGGATTGCTAAGAGCCTGTTGATTGGACGCGAGAGAGAGGGAGATATAATCTTGGGAGCTAAAAAGATAGGTAAGAGAATCGGGAAGTATTTTGTTTCAAAGGGCTATTTAGCAGATCTAGAATCGAGCGTGCAATTCCTGACAAATGAAGGACACTTCCCCCAGATCAAGCATGCGGACAGATTGTCCAGGAGGTACAAAGATGAGATACTGCCTGCTCAAGATAGCATATGACGATTCGTTCTTTGGATTCCAGGTCCAGCCCAACTTGAGAACAGTACAGGGCGAAATACTAAAGGCGCTTTCCCCAATCGGAGTCAATAAAGTCTATGGATCATCAAGGACAGACTCGCACGTAAGATCTGCCTCCTCGATAATAGAAGTGGCTCATAGTGATCCATTGAAGGTCTGCAAGATAGTCGATTCAATTAAGGGAATTATGGTAAGGGGTTATTTTGAAACAGACGAATTTGTGAACCTCAGGAAATCGCTTCAAAAAGAGTATGTTTATTTTTGTGATAGACGTTTGAACAAACGGCTCCTGCAAAGAGTGATTAAGCAGTTTCTTGAGGGAAAATTGGAATCATTTTCTAGAGACCCTACAAAAAAAGTCGTGCTTTCAAGAATTTTGTTTTCGATAGGCTCATCTCATACGGTTTTCTTGTTTGAAGGAAAGTCATTTTCGTGGAATTTTGTTAGAATTGCTGCGGAGTCAATTATAAGGCGTTCAGAGGGTAAGATTGGTGATGAGGAGTGGCGACAGTTATTGTCTGGAGATAAGAAGGCAAGGTACAAGGGAAGTGCAAGTAACCTTATACTTTACAGAACCAGCACTGACTTTGAGTTCAAGCACTACGAATCCAGACATATCCACGAAATGAAATCAAGAATGTTTCAAGATTTCTACTGGCTGACTGGAATTGACACCGGAGCAAGGGAGATTACAGATTCCATAGACTTTATTAATGGCAAGTGAAAGGGGAACTTTCACTTGGAAATCAAAGCGAGATCATCGGCAAGATTTCTCAGTTTCATTCCCTTCTCTTTCGCAAAGTCAATCGCTGCTTCTGACCAATCAAAATTGTCCACAATTATCAGTGGATCTTTTTCCATCTTTGACCAAACAGAGTTAAGCTCAAACATTACGTTCTCATAAGAATGGTCCGAGTCGTGGAAAAATACATCCAATTTTTTAATAGATCTCAGAGTGTCCTTCAACTTTTCAGAAGATGTTCCTTTCACATAAGTGAGGTTCGATCTAAGATTTGCTGGAATTATGAAACCTACTTCTTTGTCTCCCTTTCCGTACGGGGTTCCTGGATCGATACTAATCAATTTCCCTTTCGGTCCCATCGCACTAAGAATGCTTGTGGTTGACACACCAGGGCCCATGCCTGTTTCTACAACTATCTTGGGTTCCTTTTCCTTGATGACAGAGTACAACGACCTGACTTCGTCCTTGGAAATCTGCCAGTATCTTCCATTCTTCAATACACTTCGTTCGTAATCTACAACTTGGTCGCTCTGCTTCAATAGCTTCTTTACATCTTCTTTGGATACACCTTTCTTGTTGAAGTAATCCCAGAAATCATCTTTCAGCATTAATCCACCTTGAAAATCAAATACTTAAGCTTTCCAGCTGCGCCGGCTATGAATCCCGATACTGCCAACACTATTGCTTTGGTCTGACTCCTGTTCCAGTTAATTGCCATTAGTGGGATTATAACTGAATTGCACCAGCTTAACGGAATAGTGTGTAATTATTTCATATAAATATAATACAATCGTTTACCCAAAATTAGTAGAACTGGCAACTGAGAATGGGATTAGATTTTTTACAGCGCCTCAGTCGCTAATTCTCAAGCTTTTTGTAAGAAACCTTTTAATGAATACTTCTATTGATATCAGATGAAAATATGTGTAAACAGTCAAACTCCGATAGTGAGGTTCAAATTAAGTTATAATGACCTCCTTGAAAAGTACGGAGAACTACCAGACCCTTTAGATATTCAAAGTCTGGAGGAAGGAATTGATTACGAGTTCACTCCTGGAGGAGTGACTAACATGCTCTACCCGTCAGTAAAAACAATGATGGAAGAAGGATTTCTAGAAAAAGTTATTTGGGTTTCCCTAGGAGTGAATTATCCCCCTAGACTGTCCATGGGAAATCTCACGATTTCTCACGTAGAGGTGGACGAGCGAGTCTTGAGGAACTATACTGGGTTCAAAGAAGGTCTATGGTCAGAAATTCACGGAGCTGGGAGATCAAAATTCACTCAAGAAGAATTCAATGCCTACGCAACCTACAACTGGCAAAACTCAACTAAAATGTTTGAGTACATGAGAGACGTCGATCTTTTCTATATACAAGACTTCCAACTACTTATGACAGGCACAGCTATAGGTCCTGCAGCACCAGCTATACTTCGATGGCACATACCTTTCGTCCCTGAAAAGATGGGAACGTTTGCGAGAAGGATAGTCGTCAAAGGTATGGAAAGTTTTGATGCAGTCGTCGTTAGTACAAGAAGAGATCTTGAAGGGTTGATAAAGTCCGATTACAGAGGAAGAGCATATCAGCTGTATCCATACGTAGATCCCCGGGAGTGGACCGATCCTCCAAACTTTTCAGAATTTGACAAATTCAAAGAAAAAGTGGGCCTGAAATCTGATGAAAAATTAGTGGTTATAGTGGCGAGAATGGATCGTATAAAATCCCAGGATATCGGGATAAAAGCTTTTGCCAAAGCAGCGAAAAAAGAAAAATTAAGACTGGTACTTATAGGAAACGGCAGTTTTTCATCTTCCTCGAGAGGAGGGCTTGGATTTAGAAAAGGAGGAGCGTGGAGGGCAGAGCTTGAGGGACTAGTTAAGGAACTTAAGTTGGAAGATAAGGTAACGTTCCTTGGGCATTCATCAAAGGATGAGCTAAAAGCAGCTTACAGCTTGGCTTCCGTGGTACTTCTAACCTCAACGCTCGAAGGTTTCGGGATGACGGTCCTTGAAGGTTGGGTCAACAAGAAACCAGTTGTGGTAAGTAGCGGAACAGGCGTGAGCGAGCTGGTAATCAATGGATCTAATGGCTACGTATTCCCAGCAGGAGATTTTGACACCGCGAGTGAGATGTTGCTATCAGCAGTAGGAGAAGGTTCGGAAAAATTAGGAGATAATGGATATGAAAGTGCTAAGCAATGCTATCTTTCAGCTGGCGTTGAAATAGAAAAGAAGATATTTGAAGAAGTTGGAAAGGAATTTAAACTGGGCTTTAAGCTTTGAAATGGACATATTTTCATTTCTCAGTGTTCATCTATAAGTGGCGCCGTCATCCTAGAGCATTTTTTAGATCCTCTATGAGATCTTCTTTATCTTCAATTCCGACCGACATGCGAACAAGTCCTTCCGCAATTCCTGCTTCCATTCTTTCAGTTGGAGTCAAACTAAGATGTGAAGTTTCAACAGGAAGAGTGAAAAGTGATTCGACTCCGCCCAAGCTTGGAGCGTATGAGAATATCTTGAGTTTTCTAGCCATGTCCTTAACTGCGTCCCGCCCCCCAGCTAACTCGAAAGAGACCATTCCGCCGAACCCCGTCAAATTTCTCTTAGCCACTTCATTGTACTCAGATCCTTCAAGTCCTGGGTAGAATGCCTTGTCCACTTTCCTATGGGTAGATAGGAACCTGGCAATCTCCATTGCGTTCCGATTGTGCGCTTTCATTCTCAGGCCAAGAGTCTTCAATCCTCTGAGTCCAAGATATGCCTGTATCGGATCTGGAGAGGCACCGAACATTTTCCTTTTGGCCCAGACTGCGTCCATGTTCTTTTTCTCGAAACCTGCAAGGCCCAGCGTGATGTCACTATGTCCACCTATGTATTTTGTACCGCTGTGAAGCGTATATGCAGCCCCCAGCTTTGCTGGATTCTGGTTGTAGGGGCTGGCAAACGTAGCATCTACCAACAACGGAACTCCGGCCTCCACTGACATCTTACCAAGAAGACTAATGTCGCAGACCTTTAGAGTAGGATTCGCTATGGACTCTGCGTACAATCCAGCGTAGCCTTTAAGGTTCACCATTCCAGAATTGAGTTCGTCCAGCTTGACAAGATCAACATTTATCCCAATTGAAGGCAAATACTTCGTGAAGAACAAGAACGTCTCTCCATAGAGTTCTTTCATTGAGAGAAGTCTATCACCCTTTTTAAGTAATGACATCACAGCGGAGGTTATGGCACCCATACCGGTAGAGAAAGAAAGCGACTCTTCAACACCATCGAGAGCAGCATATTTTTTCTCTAGGGATTCAAACGTGGGATTGCCCCATCTCGTGTACATGAAAGGTTTGTTTCTCGTGTGGTCAATGTACGCTGAAGGATTTGGATTCGGATTATAAAAAGTTGATGTCTCATATATCGGAGTAGTCACGTTACCAGTTCTTTCATCCCTAAATTCACCGGCCTGCACTGCCCTTGTGTTGAATCCAACTGCCATGAGTAGGGAACATATGGCTGATATTTAATCATCTTGCTAATGTTCTAGTCTTGAAACTTATTTTGCCATCCCTGTCAACTTCGAACCGATAACAAAGGTCGTTTCGGAGAGATTCATTTCCGTTGCTATTTTCTGCATAGTACTTCAATCAAGCACATTCACCTCTGGAAACACAGGTAGCTGATTACCTTCAAACCTCTTCTTTGCAAAAAATCCACCAAATAGAACTGAATGGCAGACATATGCTTGTCAGCAATCATACCTATAAAGACTTTGAATTTAAAACTGAAGTATCGTTCTGTTCTTGAATCCCACAATTCCGACTCCATGAACTACAGCGAATATAGAAACGAGCGCTGCAATTGAGAAAACTACATTTCTGTCATTGACTGAAATCTGGCTGCAACCTATTTGTGATCTAATTCTGGAACCATTGATAAACTTCATTTTTGGTTTTCACTATATCGCCCACAAGAATTTCAGTGAGACCCACTCTCTTTGCTGTTCCTACCCTTTCAGTTTCTCCTTAAGTGGTACCCTTGAGAAAATTACAACCATTATGGCAGTCGAAATAGCTGCGATGAATGCAAGATATCTCATAGCAGTTTGTGAGGATGATGGAAGATAAACAGCCGAATAGTACAGTCCAACAAAAGCTCCAGATAGTGCATAAGGGACCCTTTCGATCAGTCCTTGGATCCCAAAGTACATTCCTTCCCTTCTATATCCTGTCTTTAACTCATCCTCATCAATGATGTCTGATAAAATTGCATAGGTAAGGATTATCGGGGCAGTTGCTCCCATTCCAACTACGGCGAGGATGGGAATTAGCAATTCAAGAGGTGGATTTGAAGGCATTACACCGAGCAAAACCATTCCAATTGCGAGGACGGAGGAGAGTATGATCATCGCCTTTTTCTTGTTCAGTTTCTTTGAAATCTTAATGGTTACAACCGAAAATATCACAAGGAAGACAAATATTATAGCGAGAATGAATGAAGAGTAGCTAGAATATGTTGGTTCGGAGCTACCTGGAAGGATTACTATCCCGGTGTAGTACGTTATTGCATTGATGAAAGAATACATTCCGAAAATTATGAACACGTAGGCGGCAATGAACATCAAGAATGTCCTATTTCTAAGGGTGCTTCCGAGTGCCTTCTGAAGATTATACGACTGTGGAGAGAGCGATTGGAATTTTTCCCTCCTGATTGAGACTAATGGTACGAGGAAAGAGATTATGATCACGACGGACACCATTGCACCTACGTCGAAGAAAGAATACCCCTTGCTGAGGAGAATACCTGTTATTAAGAGGAGAAGAATTGTGGGAATTGCATTGAAATAGGAGCCAACGCTCAGTAGCTTTACCCTGTCATTCGAATTGAGTGAAATCTCAGGTATCATTGCAAGGTAGGGAAGCACCACAAACGCGTAGAGGAAATTGTAGATGGCAAAGTCGACTGAAACATAGATGAA
>JAJSLL010000002.1 GCA_026127935.1 Thermoplasmatales archaeon
ACGGGATGGACCTGAAGGCTGATGACCTGAGGGACACAGCAATCCAGGTGATGCAGTTCTTCGGCTTCGAGAGGGAGGTTGTGGGTAACCATCTGGAGCACGATGAGATAGCAATGATGTACCAGCTCGAGGACCTGGGGCTGGTTGACACTCGGGTAGAGGAATACAATCTTCTGGATGGGAACTCCTGGAGGGTGAATTACTTTGTACTGAACGTGAAGAGGATTAAGGAATATTCCTCCATGAGTGTCGAGCGGGATGAAGCCTCCAATGTCTACGAGGAACTTCCGGAGGAGGCGTGGGTGAGATGAAATCATTAATTTCTGACCCGTGCTCGCACAACCAGCATGACCTCTGCAATGATGCAGCATGCCAGTGCGGGTGCCATTACATCAAGAGAAACGGAGGATTGACTCCGGAAGAGTTCAAGGCGAAGATGGAGAAGATGGCGGCGATGGAGGGATCGGCATGAGCGATCTGCTGAATTCGGATTGCCGCATCGACAGGTCATTCTTCAGCCTAAGGCAGAAGGTCAACAGGCCTAAGGCACATCACCTTGAATGGAGGGACGACAGCAGGCTGTCATTCAAGAGAGTGAAGGGAACTGCTAGACCCTTAGACTCCTTCGGGACCAGGGTAAACGGAGATGCCTACAGGAAGATTGTATGTGACAGGATAGCAGAGATGGCATCTCTCGAAATTGGGGTGAGGTAGGAAATGACCTTAGAAAATGTTTTCCCGTTCTTGAGGGAGGAAAGGGAGGGCAACGAGAAGAGGAGGCTGGACCTGCTGAGGTCTCTTCTGGAGATAATGGACAGGGAGGCGGATAAACCATGAATGACGAACTGGAAGCGAAGCTGAGCAAATTTGAGGAGTGGATGACAGAGGAAAGGTTTGCGAACAAGACGATACTCAACACGAGGCAATCCCTCAGGTATGCATCGGGATTCTGCAATCTCAACGACCAGGATTCGATCAGGAAGTTCATAAACGAGACGGAGAGGAAGAAAGGCAACCAGACAGCCAACGAATACATCAAGTCCTTCAACCGCTATTTCAAGTTCCGCGGCTGGAAGCTGCTGAAATATTTCAAGGAATATTCGTCATTCGTCATCAAGGTCTGCACGCATGAGGAGAGGGACAGGCTGCTCAGGTCAGCATCCGAAACCGGAGCAAGGGAGAAGGCGGTCTTCTACGTCCTGTTCGGCACGGGAGTGAGGCTCCAGGAGCTGACGGACCTCAAGGTGTCTGATATCGATTTCCAGAAAGGCATGATCAAGGTCAAGGGGAAGGGGCAGAAGAAGAGGCAGACGAACCTTCCCGACGAGGCGGCTGGCGCACTCAGGGAGTATCTTTCGGGAAGGAACGTGCCGAAGGAGGAGTTCGCGAGAGCGTATGTTTTCACCACGAGGAACGGGAGGATGAACTACGACTACATGAGGTCGAGGATAGAGAGGGTCGCGCTGAAAGCAGGCGTAAGATTCCATGCACACATGGCGAGGCACACCTACGCAACGGAGCTCCTGAAACAGGGGGTAGATGTTTATTACGTCTCAAGGCTGCTGGGACACGAGAAACTGACGTCAACGCAGATATACCTCCATCCGAAGCAGGAAGACGCGATAAACAGGGCGAGGAGGGTGCGTTTTTTTGAGATGCAGAATGGATTTGAAGTGACCCTACGCCCCGAACGGGATTTGAACCCGTGTCCCGAGCTCGACAGACTCGGATGATAGGCCACTACACTATCGGGGCTTTTCGTCGTATCGACTGAATTTATTTAGCTTTTTCTTGTTGTGGAATGCTTGGGAACAATCTCCTTAGTGCGTTTATCTCTCCTTCCAGCATGTGCTGAATTGCAAAGCGTGTGAACAGATACCAGAATCCCCTCATCTTTATGTCCATTCTAATCAATATCTTATCCTCAATTATCTGGATCACTTGATATCCACTCAGGGGTCCTTCTCCATATTTTATCATTAATGATAGATCTTCTTTCCTTCTTCCTACCCATTCCATCTGTCTTTTATTCCTAAATGCAAGGATTGATTCCCTGTTGTTCTGATCTATTCGGTTGATGACGAGATGACCCCTCCATATTTCGGTGTCATCTATGCTTTCTATTAATTTTTGAAAAGCATCCTCAGGTTGTTCGCTCAGTGGAAATTCGTAGTATACCCGCACAAAATCAAATGAGATTCAAAAATATAATACTTTGAATCGTTGCTAAGATTCCCCAATTTCCGACAATCTGACTGATGGTTATGTACTATTCATGCATTTCATTTACTTGGGGAAGTGGGATATCTCTCAGGGATTACCCTCTGGATCCTCAAAGAATGCAAACCTTTGGCCGTCAAGTCTATTGGTCGGACGGACACGAAGCTCACTCCCTTGCTTTGCAGACTTTCAAATTCTTTGTCTGCGTTTTTCAGGAAGGAAGCAAAATAGATACCGTGACGATCGCTATCAGCAGTAGAGGAGGATAGAACTTTCTTCTCGAGACCCATCTTTGAGACTAGTGCAAATCCAGGTCCAGGAGCCTCAGCAAACCTCAGGTAAGCAAAGTCATCCGAAATTTCTTTCAGAACAAACCCAAGCTTGTCCCTGTAAAACTCGGCAGACTTTTTCACGTCACTGACGGCGAGTACAAAGGCATTCACGTGATCTATCATTAGTTGCTGATGTGAAGCTACTCATAAGTTTTACCGAACCCCGCGTAAGATAAAGAATTAATCTCTGTTCCTTATAAAGTCCAATGGTCAGTCTATTCGATGGAAAAACTGTCAGTGGTATTGGATTGGGAACCTGGCAGCTTGGGCTCAAAGGATGGGGAGCTGGTTATGAAGCGAAGGAACTTGTGGAGGCTCTCCAGACTGGGATCAAGAATGGGCTGAACTTCATAGATACTGCAGAGATATATGGGATGGGAAGATCTGAGACACTGATAGGAGAAGCAACAAGAGACCTGGATAGGAAAGAGTATTTCATCGCAACTAAGCTGGCAGGTTTCAATGCTAGCGCAAGAAGAGTCAAGAAAAGTCTAACCAACAGTCTTGGAAGATTGAAGGTGGACCACATAGATCTCTACCAGGTTCATTGGGAACCTAGTATTTACACTGACATTTCGGAATTATTCAAAGCCTTGGAAACAGAGGTGAAGGAAGGTCTGATCGGACATATTGGGGTTTCTAACTTTTCTGCGCAAGCCATAGCCAGGGCAAACAATTCCATGAAAGAGACGAGAGTCGAAAGCAACCAGATTAAGTTCAACGTTGTTGAGAGACCCGATTCTAAGTTACTCGAGTACATGAAGACGAACAACGTAAAGGTGATTGGTTGGAGTCCACTCGCACAGGGATTTCTGAGCGGAAAATACTCTCAGGACAGAAAGCCATCTGGAGGGGTCAGAAGGATCAACAAGATATTTTCAGCATCAAATTTCGGCAAGTATGCTGGAGTTCTCTCAGTGTTTAGGAGATTATCAGAAGAGAGAAAAACCAGCATAGTCCAGCTGATCCTTGCCTATGAAAAACATCTCGGCATACTCCCCATACCTGGATTCAAAAATAGCGAACAAGTTAAAGAAATCGTTTCAGCAAATTCTCTTGAACTGTCAACACAGGAGATTTCTTCAATCGAGGTTTCTTTGCAAGAGAATGCACCATTAGAAACATCAATAGGTTTCTACCCTAGGTTACTTCCGAATTTTCTCGCAAGATTGGGGTTCCTGTTCATTTGAAATAGACAATTGTCGAATCTTAATGTCGGCAAAGGCTAAATATGTGGCGAAATTGAAGGCTGATTATAATGAGTTCTATAGTATCCTATGGATCATATATACCTAGGTTCAGGATAAGGGTAGAGGAGATTGCTAAGGAGTGGGGTGAGAACCCTGAAAACATAAAGAGTGGTCTTTTTATACATAGCAAATCTGTTCCGGGGCCGGACGAAGACGTCTTGACGATTTCAGCTGAAGCGGCAAAGAACGCACTTCGGAGAACGGACCTTGACAAGAGTAAGATAGGTGCAATATACGTTGGTTCCGAAAGTCATCCATATGCAGTCAAACCAACTTCCTCAATCCTGGTGGAAGCGTTGGGGCTTTCCTATGACATCCATTCTGCAGATTATGAATTCGCGTGCAAGGCAGGAACTGCTGCAATGCAAAATGTAATGGCAATGGTTGACAGTGGTCAGATAGAAAATGGGATGGCAATAGGTGCGGATACTTCCCAAGGAGCGCCAGGTGATGCTCTTGAATATTCTGCATCCGCAGGAGGAACTGCTATACTGATTGGAAAGAATGGTTTCGCCGACTTTAATGCAACTCTCTCATTTACCACAGATACTCCGGACTTCTGGAGGAGAGAGGGGGAAAAGTATCCGAGCCATGGGGGGAGATTTACAGGAGAACCAGCATACTTCAAGCACGTCTTGACCGGCGCTAAGAAAATGATGGAAAAAATGGGAACGAAGCCGGAAGACTATGACTATGCCATCTTCCATCAACCAAATGGAAAGTTCCCAACTCGGGCCGCAAAAATGCTGGGATTCAAGGACGAGCAGGTCAAGGATGGCCTCCTCACTCCTTTCATCGGCAACACTTATTCAAGTTCGATGATCATTGGTTTATCCGCGGTCCTCGACAAAGCAGAGAGCGGGGACAGGATTCTAGGAGTTGCATTTGGTAGCGGAGCGGGATCTGACGTCTTTGATATGACAGTCAATGATAGAGTCAAATCCCTAAAACGGGAGAGAGCGAAAGGCGTTATGGAGCAGGTCAACAATCCAATATGGATCGACTATGCCACTTACGTGAAATACAGAGGAAAGATAATTATGAGGGGAGCGTGAAATAATGAGAGATGTCTATATTCTAGGGGTTGGCACCACGAAGTTTGGAGAGTTATGGGATCTTAGCCTGAGAGAGCTTGCCTCTGAAGCCGGACTGAAGGCCATCATGGATGCTGGAATTTATGCAGAGGACGTTGACGCCCTATATGGTGCAAATACCAGCGGTGGCCAGTTTGTCGACCAGGAACAGATAGCTGCACTCATTGCAGATTATTC
This sequence comes from Thermoplasmatales archaeon, assembly GCA_026127935.1. GTDB lineage: Archaea > Thermoplasmatota > Thermoplasmata > Thermoplasmatales. The sequence goes on from JAJSLL010000002.1 coordinate 5,074, forward strand.
TGGAATCTCGGATCTCAACATTCCTTCAATAAGAGTAGAGGCAGGTTCTGCCAGCGGAGGAGCTGCCCTCATGCAGGCATATCTAGCCGTGAAATCTGGTCAGCTCAATACAGTAGTGGTAGGCGGTGTAGAGAAGATGACAGATGTTCCTTCGGAGGTAGCCACCGAGATCATAGGAGGTTCACTGGATGCTGAGTGGGAGACGTTCTTCGGTGCGACAGAGTGTTCAATTGCAGCAATGATTGCGAGAAGACACGAATTCGAAGGAAAGGCTAAAAGGGAGAACTATGCCGTGTTCCCAGTCATTTCGCACAAGCACGCTTCAATGAACGACACTTCCCATTTCAAGAATATAATAAAGATAGAAGATGTCATAAACGCATCTCCTGTTGCCGAACCATTGACTGTTTTCGACAACGCCCCCATTAGCGATGGAGCTTCTGCATTGGTCATTTCTGCAGATCTAAAGAAAATCAACAACGCTTCTCATCCGATCAAGATTAAGTCCAGTTCCGCAGCAAACGATTTTCTCTCTGTTCATGACAGGAAGAGCGTAGATTCATTCAGGGCAGTAAAGAAGAGCTCTGATTCTGCCTTGAGTCTTGCAGGACTTGATATAGGAAAGATAGATGCTCTCGAGATACACGATTCCTACAGTATAGCGGCCCTGATACAGTTAGAAGAGATTCTTGGGAAGGATGCGATTAAGATGACCGAGGGAAATGATTTCTATTTCAATTCATCGAGGCCGTTGAACGTTTCTGGAGGCCTCAAAGCACATGGAAACCCTCTCGGAACTAGCGGACTCTACCAGGCGGTTGAAGCCACCGTTCAGCTGAGAGGAAAGGCTGGGCAGAGACAGGTCAAGGACCCGAGGAATTTCCTAATACACAACATGGGTGGTCTCGGGACTACTTCAGTGTCAACAGTTATAGGAGTCGATTGAAATGAGCGAAGTTCCTAGATTCTGGAGAGAGTCAAGACATAGGTATAGGCTGGTCGGGACCAGATGCACGAACTGCGATACTCTCTATTTTCCTCCGAGGGTAATTTGCCCCACTTGTAGGAGAGAGTCTGTTGGAAAGATGAAGGAAGAAGAGATGTCTGGAGTTGGAGAAATTTATTCCTTCACCGTAGTTCACGATGGACTTGAGCAATTCAAGATGCAAATTCCATACGTGATGGCGTTGGTCAAGATGAAGGATGGACCTTTAGTAACAGCACAGATCGTCGACTGTTCTCCTGAAGAAGTTAAGATTGGAACCAAGGTAACAGCTACCCTCAGGAAGGTCAGATCAGAAGGAAAAGAAGGAATCATCCAGTACGGTTACAAGTTCACCATCTGCCCGTGAGCTGACTGTTCGCGTATCTTTCCCAAAATTCGCCACCGAAGCAAGGGTTCTAGGATCCTAGAACCTAGCACTTTTTTTGAATTTAAGATTTGACAGTGACCACTGTCACTACAAAGTAAAGTGTTTTTCCTGCAAGATACGAGTTTCCGTTGAGGTAGTAGTAGCCGCCAGAAACTTCACTAATGTATGCGCTTGAGCTAAGTATAGTACCATTGACCACGTCAGTGTAGTAGTTGATCGTTGTGTTGTTCCCGCTTCCGGTAAAATTCTGGGCAACTATGCTAAATCCCGTGGCTTTAGCGTAAGGATAGTATTGGCCACCGGCTGCCGGTTCATTTTCTATCTCAACGTACCATCCGTTGTAACTCATGACATAAACATTCCAACCATAAGTTGGACTCCTCAGTGTTTCTCCCGCTACTGGAGAGACCCCGAATTCTGTTGCAAAAGAAGTTGTGTTCATGAGCTGGTAAGCCGGTACGCTACCGTTGATTGCTTGTTTGTGGATCTTGCTCGTATTTTCTAGTCCATAACCTTGGGAAGGGATGACGGTTATAGTGCTTGTCTGCCCCTTTGCCATTCCAACGAGCCCGTTGTCAAATCCCGGTACCAACGAGCCGGAACCAACTGTATCATTGAGGGTCTTGAATGGTGGATGATAGGTGAAGTCTGCAGCTTTCAGGTATGTCGAGTTGTTGTTTGCCACACTTGCAATATTGGTATCGAAAATGAGCGGATTTCCATCTATGACAATGTACCCGTAATACCAGAGCGTGACGTTATCTCCGTTCTTGACCACGCTAAGCTTGGGCTGAACGTAATGATACGCCTCGTATGAAGCAACTGGGACTATTATCACGAGCGCTATCAACAGTATTATCAAGGTCCTGAACTGCATTCACCCTGCAACAATAACAGAGATAAAAAACTACTCTTTTCTGTAGTTCATTTCTGTTTCAGCGACACAAAGCATATCTTTTTAGGGGTGTTTCAGGCCGATGGATAGGAAGGTAGCTTTTAGTGGGTTAATCTTTGTGGCGGTGGTGTGGGGGTCCACTTTCCCTATCATAGCTACTTCCCTGAAATTTATCGACCCGATGTCTTTTCTTCTTTTCAGGTTCATTATCGCTTCGCTTGTACTATTCCCCTTCATTTACAAGAGGATTAACAAAAGGGATGCAATCTTCGGTTCTCTGGTCGGAATTCCACTATTTCTGGGGTATGTCACCCAGACATATGGCCTGGAATACACGTCTCCATCGATGTCCGGGTTGATAACTGGCATCTATATCATTCTCACCCCGGTCCTTTCTATTTTCATACTTAAGAACGGGGTAGACATGGTCAAGATCTACCTGACGTTGGCTGCATTCGTCGGGATGGTCCTGATGTCAGTGACCTCTACATCAGGTCAGATACTTGGCAACGTATTGACTGTAGGAACAGCTATCTGTTACGCCCTACAAATGGTGCTCACTGAAAAGTATCTCGTAAAGGGAGATCCGATGGTGTTCACCTTTTTTCAACTCGTAGTTGTGGCTGTGTTGAGTTTGGTGGTTAGCCCAGAGTCGGTACTGAAAATAGGAGTCTTGACGAACAGTTACGTTCTGTTCTCCATCCTCTTCAATGCGATACTGGGTACAACGCTGGCTATATGGATATTGAGTCTCTCCATTAAAAGCATAAGTGCATATTTATCTGCCTTGATTCTGATTATTGAACCGGTATCTGCCGTCGCAGTCTCGACCATATTCTTCCATTATCCGGTCACATTTCTCATTTTGTTAGGTGGAGTAATCATACTCATATCCATGGTATTGGCTATAAATAGAGAAAGCAAAAAGAAAACCGAGATTAATAATGATAGTCTGGTCTAGCGTGGGTTCACAGTTTGGAGTATTCAACCGCCCTTCTCCAGAGAACCTTTCTGATATGCGGTAGTCCCTGAAACCGATCGACGGTGAAACCATCGGCAAATCTTGGTATTCTGGACATCCTGACGTATAGCGTTCCCACATCTCGAGCTTTGGTCTGTGCACGGGTCAATATTGCGGGAATGTCATCCTTTGCTCTAAGTAGTACGTCCAAAACTTCATCCTCAGGATTCTCTGCAACGAGGAGAGATTTAAGGAACTCAGAATCATACTCTTCATTTGTGTTTGAGATTACGCACTCAAACTTGGGGAATCCTGATGTTTTTCCATAGACGCTGTACGAGATTTTGCATCTAATCTTATCGATGATTGCTAGATGAGAAGATGGTTAAAAGGAATAAAAATAGAAACTAGGACTGCAGTTTCACTTCGATGTTTATGCCATCAGGTAGCTGGATCCTCATTACCTGCCTGATCGTTCTCTCGTCTGCATCAATGTAGATCAGCCTCCTGTGGACCCTCATTTCCCATCTGTCCCAGGTGGCGGTTCCAGCCCCATTTGGGGCTTTCCTTATTGGCACCAAGAGTCTTTTCGTTAGCAGTGGAATCGGACCCTTCATCTCCACGCCTGTCCTGCCGGCTAGTTGCCGAATTTCAGTGCAAACGTTATCGACTTTTTTAACATCGGTTCCAGATAGAGAGATTTTCATTCGGTAAGAGGGCATTGAGATTCACTACTGCGTTTTCTTTTCCAGGTCGATGCATTGACCAGCAGCGACCGTTTGTCCCATATCCCTTACTGCAAACCTTGCCATTGGAGGGAATTCAGACATTTTCTCAATGACCATTGGCTTTGCCGGAACGATTTTGACGATAGCCGCATCTCCAGTCTGGATGTGCTGGGGATGGTCCTCCTTCGTTGTTCCCAACCTTGGGTCAATAGTCCTTATGATTTCTGTAATTGTACAAGCGACCTGCGCAGTATGTGTGTGGAATACTGGAGTGTACCCTGCAGCGATAATGGATGGGTGGTTCAGGACCACGATCTGTCCAGTGAAGCTTGCGACCACAGTTGGTGGACTCGATACGAGACCAGCGACATCTCCCCTTCTGATATCCGTCTTCGCTATTCCCCTTACGTTGAATCCAACGTTGTCTCCCGGTTCCGCCTGCTGTATCTGTTCGTGATGTTCCTCGATGGACTTCACTTCTCCCACTTTGTGGGATGGTTCGAAAATGATGTTGTCCCCGATCTTCATTATACCCGTTTCAACTCTGCCAACCGGGACCGTTCCTATTCCAGTGATGGAATAGACGTCCTGGACTGGAAGTCTCAGAGGTTTGTCTGTTGGTTTTGGTGGAATTGTAAGCTGATTCAGCATGTCGAGTACTGTCGGTCCCGTCCACCATGGAAGGTTTGGACTCTTCTTCACGATGTTGTCTCCCTTGTATCCTGATGTCGGTACAATTGGGACGTTCTTGTATCCTACTGAAAGAAGAAGCTGCTCAATCTGTTTCTTTACTTCTTCAAATCTCTTCTGGGAATACGGTGGCTGGGTTGCGTCCATCTTGTTAACGAGAACGATCAACTGCAGGACACCCAGAGTCCTTGCGAGGAAAACGTGTTCCCTCGTCTGTGCCATAACTCCTTCTCCGTCCCTTGCGGAAACGACCAGAAGTGCGGCATCCGCCTGGCTCGTTCCAGTAATCATGTTCTTGACGAAGTCCCTGTGACCAGGGGCATCGATGAGTGTGAAATAGAACTTGTCTGTTTCGAACTTCCTGTGTGCAACATCTATTGTAACACCTCTCTCTCTTTCTTCCTTCAGCCTATCCATAACCCACGCGAATTCAAAAGTTGCCTTTCCTTTCTCTTCTGCTTCCTTCTTGTATTCCTCGATAATGTGAGCTGGGATTTCTCCGTGCTCGAACAGAAGTCTTCCTACTGTTGTTGATTTACCATGATCCACGTGACCAATGGTTACGAGATTCAGATGTGGTTTTTGCGTAGCCATACTATTGTGCCTCCATATTTGTACCTAGCTACCGCCTATTTTATTGCCATATAAATCCTTTTTTGTCACATTTTGGTTTGTCGGTTTCAGATCATGCGTATTCCATAAGTGATTGACCTCGCACTCGAAGACTATCACCCGAAGAAATAAATATAGACTGCAGTAAGCGCGAGGGCAACTACTACGACTTTGTCAACTGTGGTTGGTTTGAGTTTTGACAGACTCTTAGCTAGTCCAGCCATGACTGCTGCCACTACGGCAATGAGCGCTAATGCGCTTGCAACGATGAATGTCACCCCAACCACAGTTACTTCACTAGTCCCGAGAGGATACGACGCTATGATTATCGGAAGAAGTACCGGATCTGGAAGAATACTTACAACTAGTGAGGTGTTCTCTACATTACTTGACCCCTTGCTTTCTCTCATTACATTAATGAGAATGTATATCGCAACCGCTGCGAGTACAATTATTGAAACTTCCTTAAGTGCATTGAGTCCGAAGAAACTCAACCCAAGAAATAGTGCTACCAATGAAAGTATGACGGAAGTGGACCCGTGTAAAACCCCCAAAACCGCAGAGATTTCTAGTACTCTGCCCTTCCAGTATTTTCTCTTGAGTGACAAGGCAGTCAGGGGGAGCCAGTGGTCAGGAGCGATCATATGAAGTGAGGCTACCACAACTGAAATTGCAACAAATACCAGCGGGGAGTACATTCAAGAGAGATGATGCCCGAATATTAAAATTTCTTTTTCGTCAGAAGCAGTCTGCCAACCTTAAGAAAAAGATAATGAACTGGAGGTGAAAATATCTCCAGTCGTTTCAATAGATGAATTCAGAGTTCTGCGTAGTACTTTGCATCGTAGGGCTCAGCCTTGAGTCCCTTCCTCTCCCTGATCTTCCCGACGACCGTCATCTGGAGATCCCTCGGGACGGTCTGATGACCGTGATTTTCGGTTGACCAGAGAACCCTTCCGCCAGTGGCACCTCTTATCGCTGATGCAAACCCGAACATTTCAGGTACAGGGACCATTGCAGTGATCTTCGACTGCTCTCCTTCCTGTTCCATTTCTGTGATTAATCCCCTTCTCTGCTGGAATTCCCTTGTAACGGATCCAGACTCTTCGAGTGGCGTATCCACGAATACCTTTTGTACCGGTTCCAGAAGTATCCTGTTTGCAAGACACATTGCACCGTAGATTGCGTTTCTTACTGCAGGTATAACCTGGGCAGGTCCCCTGTGAATGCTATCCTCGTGCAACTTTGCATCTACCAGCATGACCTTCACTCCGTAAACCCTCTCTGCAGCCAACGGTCCCCTGTCCATTGCCTCAACAAAGGACTCTTTTACAAGTTCCATCGTCTCACTTAGGTACTGGATTCCTTTGGTCAGATCGAGCAGAACGTTGGGACCATGAACGGCTTCGATTCCCTTCGCTTCGTCCCTGTTCATTCCGAGTTCTTGGAGCAATGCCATAACTGCCTTCTTGTCCTTGATCCTCTCGGCCTGTACGATGTCCCCTTTTAGTATCGCCTCGGTGATGGACTTCTCTAGTGGTTCTACCTCGACGTAGAATTTGTTGTGCTTGTTGGGGGACTTCCCTTCAAAAGGTCCTCCCTTTGCCTGCACGGTTTCCCTGTAGACCACTATCGGGTCTGACGTTTCCACCTCAACCTTGTGCTCATTCTTTATCCTGTAGAGAGTGACATCGAGATGTAGTTCTCCCATTCCTGACATCAGGTGTTCACCCGTCTCCTGATTGATTTCGACTTCTATGCTTGGGTCCGCTTTTGCTATCGTTCTCAGGACCTCTATTAGCCTCGGCAGATCCTTTGTATGTTTTGCTTCAATTGCGACCGTCACCACAGGTTCTGAATAATGGATCATTGGCTCAAATACTTCCAAGTCACTCAGGCTGGAAACGGTCGATCCTGCTATTGCATCCTTCAGACCAACCACTGCCGGGATATTACCGGCATCCATCTCGTCGATGGAAATCCTGTCTGGTCCTACCATCATAGCCAGCTGTTGAACCTTGTATTTCCTGTCTCCCGCCCCCGAAATATACAGCTCTACTCCCTTTACCAGTTTACCGCTGAATAGTCTTCCGACAGCGACTTCACCTGCATGCTCATCAACGATGATCTTTGTTATCATCATCATGACGGGACCGTTGGAGTCGCAAGTGGTCATAGCCTTTCCCACATCCGAAGTTATATTCCCCTTCCAGATCTGTGGAATTCTGTAGACCTGGGCCACTTTTGGAGATGGAAGATGGTGAACCACGGCATCCAGTAGCACCTTGTGCAAGGCGCTCTTCTTTGCGAGGGTCTTCTGATCTCCCGACGAAAGATACTGATATACTTCCTTGAAACCAACGGATGATTTTGGAGTGTATTTCGTTGAAACTGCCCAGTTGTTGAATGCGGAACCAAAAATGACTGATCCGTTTTCAACGTTGACTTGCCAAGTTTCCTTGAATTCCTCAGGTGCGTATCTCTTCAGCAGCCTGTTGACTTCAGTAATTATCTTCACGAATCTCTTCAGCATGTCTTCTGGACCGAGTTTCAGTTCGTTGATCAGTCGGTCTACCTTGTTTATGAAGAGTATAGGTTTAACTCTCTCCCTGAGCGCTTGACGGATGACCGTTTCTGTCTGAGGCATCGGTCCCTCTACTGAGTCCACCACTATGACCGCCCCATCAACTGCTCTCATTGCTCTAGTGACGTCTCCGCCGAAGTCCACGTGTCCTGGTGTGTCTATTAGGTTCACGAGATATGTAACCCCCTCAACTTCGTGAACCATCGATGCTGAAGCCGCATTTATTGTGATTCCCCTTGCCTGCTCCTGTTCATCATAATCGAGGACTAGCTGCTTTCCTGCAAGTTCCTCGCTCATCATTCCGGCACCCGCAATCAGATTATCCGAAAGCGTGGTCTTGCCGTGATCTATGTGTGCGGCTATGCCTATGTTTCTGATTCTGGTTATATCCTTCATTATTTCAGAAGCTTTCTGAATGTTGTCCTCTTTTCTTCCCATTTAAAATCACCTAGCTGAGGATGCTTGTCTTTCCTTGTCGTCCTTTTCCTTTATTGAGTAGCAATTTGGGTCGTTCTTGGCTGCAGCGATAATCTCGTCTGCAAGCGCATCCTTCATGTTTTTCCTGGACTTGGTTGCGGTCTGTCTAGCACCAAAAGAAATGTTCCTGATGGCTAGATCCAGTCTTCTTGAAGAGCTTGTATCCACTGACTTTGGCACGGCGATACCACCGTACTTCAATCTCGTGATCTCTTCCCTTGGACCAGCATTCTGTATGGCATTAACGTATACCTGGACTGGGTTCTCTTTGGTCTTTTTCTCAACCGTTTCGAAAGCCTGTTTGACCGTCCTGTATGCGCTCTGCTTCTTCCCGGTCCACCTGATTGTCCTCATCAGATTGTTAATCAGTCTCTCTACCACGTTCATCTGAGCCTTGCCCATGAACTTATTAGCATGTTTCCCACCGCTGTGAAGAGTTGCCGTCGGTTTTAACGAGATGTACTTGGAAAGTGCAGGGTCTACGATGGAAATGCCCTCAGTTTCCCACTTTTCAAAAACGAGAATACCTGCCATTTATTTCACCTGACCGGCTTCTCCTTTCTTCCCTTCACAAGCTCTTTGAGGGAGACGTTGTTTACCTTGATCACCTTGTATCTCACACCCGGGATATCACCTTTCGATCTTCCCATTCTTCCTCCGATACCTTCCACGACAACTTCGTCGTGCTCATCGATGAAGTTGATTGCTCCATCTCCTGGTGCGAATGCAGTGAGCTGTCTTCCGTTCTTGATAAGCTGTATCTTGACACACTTCCTGATCCCAGAATTAGGCTGCTTAGCTTCAATCCCCACTTTTTCTATAACGATTCCTCTTGCCTGAGGTGCACCCTCTAATGGGTCGCTCTTAATCTTTAACCTCAGTACTCGTCTCTTGTAATCTCTGTCTGACCATCGTAATTTGTCCCTGTTGAGTTTAACTTGTTTTCCACTCATTAGTCCGTTAGGCAATTATTTCACCTCAAGGCGCTCATCAAAATGGAGACGCCATATTTATGTATTATGCATATTAGAGACCTGTTCCAAAATGGTCAGGCGTGGATTGAAATCTACGAATGGATTTCTTGATGCAAAGTCCGGACCTGAGCCAAGAGTCAGAATTTTTAGCGCCCTATGGGGAGGATTCTCGGAGTAGGGAAATCACCTTCGGATAGAACACTTCCTCTTCCTGCTTGTGATGCCCTGCAAGCTCTTCCTTCAGAGTGTTCAGATTGTTTTCAGTTTCTGTCCAACCCGTGTAGGTAGACTCGACTGACTGTTCCACTAGCTTCATTATCTTCGTGTGTTCTTGAAGTATCTTGATATAAGGTTCAGATGCTTCCTTCCCGAGCCTGTCTAGAAGCAACTTTAACAGAACTGCTTCCTCATCAATGATGTGCTGGGAAAGTGTTTCTCTGACGTCAGCAATTACTGGGAAGGCCCCGCTCAAGTTACCTGTTTTGTATGTTATAATAGCATCATCTATGATGGCTGGAAGGTTGGCATGTTCCTCCTTAAGCTTCTCTATCAGTTCGTTTACAGGAAGTTCTCTTGGTTTCATGCTTGGTTAAGCTGACTTATCATTTAATCTTTTCAAAGATTTCTTTGCATCGAATGAACCAATAGGTCAATACTTCGGACTATTTTGCTGCCATACATTCTATGAACTTGTCTTCAAAGAATACTGATTTTTGTTTACTGGACAAATTTAGCTCGTCATAATATTTAAATACGACCAAATCAATTTAATTTATGTCAGAAAATCTGCATCTTAGGAAAGAGCTATCATTCTATGATCTGATAATACTCGGTATTGTAGGTGCTGTTGGAACCGGTATTCTTTTTTCTAGTTCAGCGATGACTGCGATAGCCGGGCCAGCTAGTTTGCTGTCCTGGTTGCTCGGCGGAATTTTTTACCTCTTCATCGGGTTCACTTTTGTGGAACTATCAGCAACGTATCCGGAAGCGGGCGGCCCCTCCAGGTACGCGCTCTACACCCACGGATGGTTAACTAATCTGATAAACTCTTTTGCGGATCTCATTTGGTATCTTTTTATTGCGCCCATCGAGGCCTTTGCAATCGTCTATGGTCTCACCATTTTCTATCCGGGCCTTGTTACTGCTAGCGGCTTCCCTACTATAGCGGGAGCAGCGCTCGCAGTGCTCCTCTTGCTGATAATGATCCCGTTCAATTACCTTGGCACGAGGGTCTTTGGGAAATCAACATTTTACTTAGGAATTGCGAAACTAATCTTCTACCTGGCAGTAGCATTTGGACTTGCTGCGGTGGTATTTCATACTGTCAATTTTACCATATACGGAGGCATAGCTCCTTTCGGAGCTGCTGGAATTTTTGCAGCTACGCCGTTTGCGATGTTCGCATTTGGGGGTATCAGGGTTTTGCCAGATTACGCAGAAGAGACCAAGAATTACAAGAAATTGCCTCTAGCAATAATAATTGTAGTGATCGGTCAGCTCCTAATCTACCTCCTGTTTGATTTCGTATTCGTAAGCGGAATAGACTGGAGCAAGCTTGGACTTACGCCTGGAAATTGGGCTAGTGTCTCCACAATTGCTGGAAATCCATTCATTACTATGTCTCACAGCTACAATGCTCCATTTCTGTTTATTCTCACTCTAATAGTTGGAATAATCGGACCATTTGTTGTTGGCTATGTGTACCTCGGAGGAGGATCAAGGGTAATATATGCAATGGGCAGAACACGAATAATGCCACAGATTACCAAATTTCTGCACAAGAAATTTATAATCCCTTACTGGGCGATAATCGTAATGGCTGCCGTTGGGGCGTTCCTTGCTTTCCTGGCTGCACCACTTCCGAACATTTACACTCTGATAGAAGATGCTGTCGTAGCTGGATATCTGGGTTTCTCTGTAAACCCCGTTGCATTGGTTGTCACCAGAAGACAGGGTCAGACTAAATGGAAGATGCCTGGAGGCAATATACTCGCTCCGATTGGGTTTGCGGCTGCAGCATTGATAATTTTCTGGAGTGGTTGGATAACGGTCTATTACGCAGTCCTGATCCTCACTGCCGCCGTGATCCTGTTCGGTCTTATACTACCAGCAGTCAGGGGAACATGGAGAAGGGACCTCAAGCATGTACCGAATTCTTTGTGGTACATTTTCTATATCGTCTTCCTCCTCGTCATGACGTACATAGGAAGTGACGGGGCTCTGAACCTTGTATCGTTTTACGATGCAACCGCCATCACTGTCGTAGTATCGCTAGCTGTATTCTTCCCTCTGGGAGTCTTGTCTGGGCTTAAGATAAAGTTGGATGTCCCTGAATACAGAGCTGACATCCAGACGTATTCGGGAGTTACTAAGTAAGACATTAAGAAATGCTAGTAATCAACGATTGCGACATACCAGACTATCTGGACTATAGGGTACTCTCTGGAGAGCTGAGACACCAGTTTATGGGGTTGAGTCGCGGAACCTCTAAGGTGCTTCACCGGAACAGGCTGGAAACGAGCCATGGGATACTGGACGTGATGGGTGGAATAGATGAGGAGTACCGGATTGGAGCAGTAAAGCAGTATTTCTATGGTCGGCAGATTGATTTTCTTATTTCGTTGTTTTCGACGGAGAATTCCGAGATACTCGCGGTCTTTCCGGGCAAGAAGGTAACACGGATCAGGACCGCAGCTGCATCTGCCCTTGCAACCGATATACTATCGAGGGCCGATTCTAGAGTTCTGGGTTGCATAGGTGCAGGATACCAGGCGATAGAGCAAGTAAGAGCGATCTCTCAGATCAGAAACATAAAGAGACTCTTGGTCAGCGACGTAAACGCAGAGAGGTTACAGCACTTCAAGACAATGATGGAGAAAGAACTTAGTATTGAAATTGAGACCTCGGGAAGTGTGAATAAAGACTTCAAGAATGTGGACATAATATTGACCGCCACTACGTCCGTCTATCCGGTGATTAGTGACAAGTTCATAGGAAACAACTGCTACATCAATTCGATCGGAAGTTACACCCCGGACATGAGAGAAACGGAGCAATCTACGATATGTAAATCTAGAATAGTGGCTGTGGACACTATAGAAGAGACCTCGAGGAGCGCCGGAGAAATAATAGCCGCCCTCTCTTCTGGATGCATAAAAAGGACGGAAATCAATGAACTTACGGACCTTGTTTCTGGAAGTATAAAGAGGAGAGCTGATTCGAAGAGTCAGAACAGCTACTTCAAATCTATCGGAGTCGGGATCGAAGATCTTGCGATAGCTCGGTTTCTCTACTCCAGCTTGTCTGGCAAGGACTGACGGACATCAATATATCGTACCTATCTCGGAATACCTCGAAGTCAACATTTTCCCATTTCTGAATCTATCAGGGCTGAAATTTCTCCAGTCGAATGTAGATTTCTCTGGTTCAACATCCGTGACCATCTCCGAAGTGATTAGACCGTATGCGGGAGAAAGCTTGAATCCGTGACCGCTCAGACCTGCGCACACATAGACTCCTTCAAATCCTAGATAGTCCAGTGAAGATATTATTGCCTGTCCATCTGGAGTCATATCATAGAGACCAGTTATGGACGAAACGACTGTTGCCTCTCCCATTCCCGGTATCCTGTTGACGAGTCGACCGACATAATCCACTGTATAATCGCTATCTGCCGTTTCTGGTAGAATTTCGTCTATGTTTACGGGTTTCTTGTCTATCTCCGGATCCAGACTGCCCAGAGCAAAAAGAGTCAAGCCCTCTGGTTTATAGTATGCGAGATTGGGTGGATCCCAAAGTATAGGTCTTTCCCCTTGGAGCACAGGTGGCCTCTTCAAATATAACACGGTGTGCAAGGAAGCTGTGATCGGTAGGAGCTTACCCCTAGAAACGCCAGACCACTCAAGCAACCTGTTGGTCCATGCGTTTGTTGCAAGTACGACCTTGCCACCCGTGATCGTAGAACCATCCCCCAGCAAGAGTCTAACCGAATCGTTCTCTGACTCTATCCTCTTTACTTCCTTTCCAACCATTTGGACCACCCCAGAGTCTCTGGAGGATTCTGCGTAGGAATTTGAAACAGCCACTGGATCTGCATAACCGCTAAGTGGCTCGTAGACTACATAGTCATACCCATCTAGAGAGATTCCTGGAAATTGCTTTACTATATCAGTTGCGGAACGCTCTTCCTCCCTTATTCCGAGCTTCCTAAGCATCTCCACATTTTCTCTCGCTACTTCCTTGTACTTCTCAGGAAATGGAAAGAACATTCCTGGTTGATGAAGACCTGAAAAGCCTATGGAATCGAAGTTGGAAATTGCGTCGAAAGAGTATTTTCCCATTGCTGCGATGAGCTCATTGCTGTAATGAGTCCTTATGAGGGCGCTAGACCTGGCAGTGTTTCCTGTAGCAATTCCTTTCGCGTCAATCAGGAGTACTCTCTTCCCATATCTCCTAAGGTAGTACGAAATACTGGTTCCCGTGCTTCCTGCTCCTACTATTATAAAATCGAAGTCAGGGTCCATAATGTGCTATAGAGAATCTATACTATAATTTACCCGTCCGTTGACTTCTTCGGGTTGTCCGCTTCTTCGGTTCTTTCCGCAAGGTAATACTTGTTATTGAATCTGAAAATATATATTGTCTTCGTCCCCTCAAGTCCTTTCCCGATGTTCCTTCTCTCTTCATAATATTGTGAAGGGTCTATTGAAAACCTCAACACTACATTTCCGGCTCCTTGTTCGATCAGCTTGCTCTTCACTTCGTTTATGCTCGCGGCATGGTCGAGAACGGAATAGGTTCTGATGAGAAACGAACTTGATCGCAATTTCTCCCCGGTCAAGAGAGTCTTCTGCCTATCTTGATGCAATAAACTCAGACCATCAAAAGTTCTCAGAAATTCTGGAATCATTTTTGAATGGTATATTGAGCCATCAAGGTCATAAATCCACTTTGATGGCAACTGAGCTACATCTACTGTCCTTGATAGGTCCTTTCTTGCTATTATTCTTTCCATAGATGGCAAAGTCACGATACTCTTTTGGAACCTTCTTGCTCCGCCCAAATATGTGCCGATTCTTTTCAGCTCTCCTGATAGGGATACATACTCAACCTCCCATTCTTCAGGTATCATCTCCAAGGGGAATAGTGCTGGAAGATCGAAGGAAAATATGTCACACCTATACTGTTTTATAACTTCTAGCGGATTTGGTGAAAGATCGGTAAAATTCCAGCTTTCACCTCCCTTCTTCCTTGACGGGTCTGAATGGATTGCATCCACGTTTCCTAGCTTTCTAACGACTTCGGAATCCAGTGCATTCCCTAACACAATTTCCAGATTCTTAGTACCTGCAGTCTCAGTATTTTTTCTTAACGATTCTGCTCTTTCCACGTCAATTTCTACTGCAATAACTCGTTCTGAGACTTCTGCAAAACTCAGTGCCTGAATACCGATCCCCGCCCCAAGATCTGCAACTGTTTTAGTCTTAAGTCTCTCCGCCTTGTACCTTGCTATGGCCTGAGGAGTGCTCATTCTGAAACCTTCCTCATCGTAAGAGACTGTTCCCTTCAGTTCCTTCTTTACTTCAGTCATGGCGTTCTTTCAGGATTGACATGAGAAATTTCAGGCAAATATTTTTCTTGGATACTGGAAGGTGGAAATTGATAGCTAATCAAATGGTCAAAAAGAACCAAGGGTTCCAAGCTTCTACTCTCTTGATTGTTCTTTCTCATTATCCACGGTACCTGTCAATTTAACAAAGCCTTCAGAAATAGATTCCTTGATGTTCTTTATCCCGTAGACTTCGAGGAAGCACTTGACACCTGCGGCTGTGACTTTTGCTGATCCAATGCTGTAGCCAGACCCCATGACGATAAACTCAACATTTCCATTCTCGTTCTTGAGCTCCAATTTGCTCACGGGAACAAAACTGGAATATTCTTTGATGTCACTCGCAAGCCGATTGAGGTCTGGGGTAGTACTCTTGAAAAGTTCTCCGAGGACCCTCCCGCCGTCACACCACAATTCTAACGTTTTCTCTTCAGAATTCTCAAGAGCCACGTTCATAATCACGTCGAGTGCAACTCCTGGAATTGGAACAGATCCCATTTCCTTAGACATCTCCTGGAAACGAAGAAGTTTAATCATCTGACTCTTGGTTAACCCCATTTGTCTTAAGGCAAAATAAAGATCGACCGACTCTGTGATTATTGAACTGATTGTCTTACTGTCTTCCTCTGAGTGCTGTTGGATCTTTTTCGCAACCTCGTTAGTTAGGGAAATATTGAGCCTAGCCATTTTCGCGATTAATCGCAGTGTAACTATTAAATGTTAGGAGATTGTACCGTACCTAATTCTCCCTTTCAAGACCATTCAGTATGCCCGAAAATGCACTTGTAGTGGTACGATATGTGCACCGCTGCACCCCGCTGTGCAAGGTAGCTTTTATTGCCTCTTTTGATACAGGTATGGTGACTTAATATGGCACTTATGACTGACCCATTGGCTGCGAATCTCTTTGTGATTGGAATTATGTTCATTGGATTCGCAGGATATGTGTTGTACAGGTTCATTATGAAGAAGCAGAATACGGAAGTTGATTCTGGATTCGGCATATTCCTGATTGGAACCGGTTTTTATGCAGCATTTTATGGACTTATCTACAGCGTTCTATGGCCAGCCCCCATGGGAGGCTCCTACAGCATACTCTTTGGCGATCCGCTTGCTTTGCTCGGTATAGTTTCTGTCTTGACAGGAGTCATAGTACTCAAGAAGGCTTCGCTTGCATTCGGTGGAATATTTGCTTTCTTCGCGGGAATATACGCAGTTGTGTCGGGATACGGAGGATACGTTCTCGGAATGACCAAATCTCCAATAGCATTGCTACTGATGTACCTCGGAGCTGGAATCGGCGGAATATTTGTTGCACCCATGGTCTCCACAAAGAATAAGACAGTTGTGACTGTGACTGCAATCCTGGTCGTAATAGCGTTCGTCG
Organism: Thermoplasmatales archaeon; assembly: GCA_026127935.1. GTDB lineage: Archaea > Thermoplasmatota > Thermoplasmata > Thermoplasmatales. The sequence continues at coordinate 21,363 of JAJSLL010000002.1, forward strand.
GTGCGGCATTGATCGCTCTATACACAGGCTACTCCGCAGTAGGAGAGCACCTAGCTGCCTTTAAGAATGCGGCGGGATAAACTCCCGCTTTTTTCTTTCTTGGTGATCTCCATGAATTCCTGCGTTGTAACCTGTCCTAAGTGTGGGTCGAGTAGCCTGAAGATCGAACAGCCTGCGGAGATTACCTACGAGTGTTTTCTTAATGTTTCTATTGAATGTTTGAAGTGTGGGTACAAAGGCCAAGTCAAAGTTGAAGAGAGCAAGCAGAACGAACTCGATTTATTCGTAGAATAAGCCTCAAGAACACTGCATTTTTGAGCTTGTGAATTTTGTGCTTACTTTCTTTTTTCTCTTTTTGAATTGAACGGTGGTAGTCAAATTTGTCAAATTTGTAAGTTCCCTGAATTTAGGCACTTAGCTACTTTAACTAAATTATTTTGGCTAAAATCTATAAGCTACCTAAGAGTGCCTTTTTGAAGAAGGTTGGACTTAGTAAAGAGAGTTTTAGCCAGAAGAGAGGTCGTTGTCGCAGTAGTGATCATCACGTTGTTCAGCTCGACTGTTGCCGCGGGAATGCTTAAGAACATAGAAAGCCCAGCTGTGATTGCCAAACACAACTCTCTCGTCACCAAGTTCAACGGAGGCTTTTCTTTCCTTTCAGAATTCACTTCGGGAGGAAATTATTCCAATTATGGATGGAAGTTAGTCCGTGGCGCATACGTTCCGGTCATCTCATATTCAACCACTTACTTCGGTGAGCCCTCCCTAGCTTTGACGGCGGGAACTATAATAACAACGAACCGAAACATTACGGGAGGATTTCACAATGTTTCTTTTCAATATGCAATACGGGTTACGGGAGGGAATGGAACTTTTGAGATTACAGATTCCTCTGGGATAAGTGTTGCTTCCATAACCGTTGGTGGACGTGCCGTTCGCGTCACCACGAGTCCCGGGGTTGCGCCCATAGTGAAAAGCATACCAGATTCGGCACTTTTGCCGGGAGGTTGGCTCCTGGTCTCCGGTAACCTTTACCAAAACAACACAAATGTGAGCCTTCCTTGGATTCTGCAAGTCTTTCTTGGTGGCACGGATTCGGTGTATGGAGAAATAAGCACGCCTCTTGGGGATTATTATTCTGGAGTTGATCTTTCTTCCAACAATGGTACGGTGTATTTCACAGATGTTATTGTGTCTAATGATCTGATCGGAGTCAATCAGCAGGGGCAGAACAGTATGGAAGGCTACGGACAGGGTTCGGGGTCTCTAGTGTCTTTACTGCAACCTTTTGATTTGATAAGAGCAGATGTGCTTTTGAATAACTGGACCTCCACACTCTTCGGAGTCTTTAGCATTCAAATCAATGTCATGAATTATACCGGAGCGATAAATCCAACCGGTATTGGCTTCTTTCAACTGGGAGTGGATCTTGACCCGAACGGCTTGATAGCGCCATGGCACGTCAATGGAGTCAACGAGGTTGCAGTGTATTTTCCTGAACATATAGGTCCAGCCGATTTTCCAGGGTTTTATACTCCAAAGGGTACAATCCTACAACTCACTATTTTTTATAATACAGACGCCCATAGCATCCTATTCCAGATAGTGGATGAAGAAGTGAATGGAGCGGGAAAGTACTGGAATGCAACTATCCCTTACAGCGGTCCTTCATTCTATGCAGCCTACACACAAATGGAGGTTTCGGCAGTCAATGTGACACAGACTTCTGGGTTTGGGTTTAGCGGTGAGGTGTACAATATATCTTATGGTCAAGTGCTAAACTGCCTCACTCCATTCAACTCTAGTTACATGGTACCCTATTTCATCAACACCCCTAGTTCATGGAACTTGGGATACTACAATCAGAGTATCTCAGGTTATTCTCAGTCCGCATAGCCGTGAGAGACAGCTTTGAGAGTAGTTTTCTTAGATCCTAAGGGTTCTGTCTTTCTTCCAGACTGCTTTTGAAACTCGAGACAAGTTCATTGATATTGACTAACTCGTACTTCACTCTCTTACTTGTTATAGCATCTCTCACTCGCCTTTCCCTCTTTACAAGTCCGGAAGATTCCCCGCTCTTGATTTCTAGGAAAATCACCTCTATTTCCTCCGTATCCCCGCTCAACCCCTTGAAGGCGACGAAATCAACGGGTGTTCCTAAGTGCCGGAAATCTTTGAGGTTTACGCCGAACCTATTTGACAGAAGAACGGGAGAAAATTCCTCCCCTATTTTCCCGAGAAGTGTGTTTACCGATTTCTGGATTGCGTCTTCTCTGATCTTCTTTTCTTCCTGCTTCTTCCAAGATTCTAGCTGTACCTGATAATCCTTCCTGACCGTATCGGTGATCTGGGTCCTCATTGCACCTACGCTGGTTTCGGTCCATTGATTAAAAAGCTTCTGTGCTAATTCTTGTGATGCCTGTTGCGCCACTAATCTCTCCTTTTCGATCAGTATTCTTAACCTTGAAACTCTCCTTTCAAAAATGAAGCCGATTGTGAGAATTATTACTATGGAGATCAGAAGTACCCCTATTATCAGAGTGACTGATAATGTCATCTTCAAATATGACTGTCGATTCTAAAAAGATTTAACCCTGGGTTCTTTAAACCAGTCAATGGCAAAAATGACCGGGTTTGAAAAGTACTTTGTCAACAGAAGGGGCGAAAGATTCTTCGAGAAACTAATCGATGATCTTGAAACCTCTGGAACCCTCAAGATAACCGGCAATTCCAGAATCCTGGAATTGGGGGGAGGGAATGGAGCACTCTCCTCGCTGATATACAAGCGGTATCAACCAGCTTCCTACACCTTCACTGATTATGACCCGGATCAGCTTGCTCTCGCACAGGAATCAATGAAGGAAAGATTCGGAGAAGTTCCAGAATCTTTCACTTTCCAACAGGCAGACGCAGCAGATCTGGTCTACAAAAACGGCAGTTTCGACCTGGTGATAGCCCATCTCATCCTTCACCATCTTGGCGGAACCGACGCTATCTTCAGCGGATTGAATGAAATATCAAGGGTTCTTGTACCTGGTGGTACTTTCCTGTACACCGAATTTTCACACAAGAAGGAGATAAGGGCTAAACTCACTGAAATGGGTTACGCTATAACCTATAAGAAAGGACTACACCGTGAAAATGCCGTTGCGGTGAAACAGACGGCGAAGAACTAAACTTTAGTCCTGATGCGATTCTCCTTTCATCTTAGGGATCTCTTTCACAACGTCGCTAAGAAGTTCCGTATGTCATAACGGGGGAAATATCCATGTAAATTCTGTAATCTTCTATCCCATTCCCTCTGTATTTCAGGACGCTCACGACGGGGAGGGAAATGTTTTTTCCATCCTTCATGGCATAGTTCGCAATTGCCTCGACAGCATACCCTTCCCCTTGGACGTATATTCCCTTGATATCGTGTTTGAGTCCATTAATTTTGGAAAAGAGATAATTCAACCCCGAAACAACTGCCTCCCTGCCTGTCCACACGTCGTTGTTTGAGAATCTGAACTTCACATCAGTGGTCAAGAGTTCAGAAAATGCAACAGCATCCATCCCGTCCACAATCTTGAAGACCTTTGCTACATCCTTCGTCATAGTTCTCAATCATTCTGACTATCATATGCATTGTCATGGGTCTAAACCGATGCCATGATTGCTGCTTTAAACATGGACCAATTTACCTGGTTATTTCGAGGCAATTACGCTTATTTCTACCATAATCCCGCTGTTTGCGAAACCCGTCACCACCGCTGTCCTCGTCGGAGGATTTGAAGCAAAGTGCTTAGAGTAGAGCTCGTTCATTTTCGGGAAATTTCCTGCTTTCGGTAGATAGACTGAGATCTTGACAACATCCTTCATTGTAGATCCACCAGAATCCAGGGTTTTCTTCACTTTAGCTATCGCATTTTGAACTGTTCTTATCTGCCGAGACAGGTAGGTAAAATTTCCAGCCACAACCTCGTGGGAATAGAGGCCGGCTTTTGGGATATCCGGTACCGTGATTACTTTACCCATGGGCTGAAATCCAGACTTGGAATCTAAAACGCTAGTGTGACGTCTCCTCTGTCCAGAACCTTGATGTTGGTTATTTGAGTGAGTTCCTTGCATCTATGAATTTCTTCACGTGCTCAGGTGTCTTGGGATTTGACACAAATTCCGGGTGCAAGAACCTTGTTACCAGAGGAATTACTCCCGACCATACCTCCGGATTCTTTCTAACTTCTGAAGTGCCTCCCTTTCTCTCCTTGACAGAAAATTTATCCAACTTTACCCTGAAAACTGAAACTCCCCCCAGTTCGTCATGATTGGGAAGCTCAGCGTTCTCCTTTCTTCCCGGAACAAGTCGATCTATCCATTCGCTAACAAAAGATAGCTTCTCTTCCTCGGTCATAAGTTCTTCAGGCCTTCCAAAAATAACGGCAGATCTGTAATTCATTGAGTTGGAAGCTATCCCTTTCGCAAGCACCAATCCCTTCAACTCCAAGATTGAGATTGCTATTGGATTCCCCGCTCTGAAAGTGCCTATTATCCTTGCGACAGGACTGCCGTGAAGGTAAATGTAATTTGAATCGTTATAGTACATCATAGGTATTACGAAGGGCTGTCCATCCACCTGGAATGCAACATGACAAGCAAACCCATTTTTGAGAATGTCAAGAAGTAGCTCCTTGTCATAACTCGCCCTTTGTGGGTACCTTTTCACCTTAGTCAGAACATCAGCTGCCACTTGTTCTCGTCTCCTTTTCCCCATTGGACTCTTTGAACAAAGAAAACACCTCAGTCATTGTTATGTTTTTGCTCATGCAATTAGAACCAGAAATGAAATAAATACCTTTAGAGTTGTAGAAGGCCTTCCGGGGAGTTGTAGTCTATGGTTTCTGGAAAAACACATAAGGATAACTAATCCCAAACAACAGGCCAAGACAAAGCCTTCTGGTTGCAACTAATGTTTTTATTATTACGATGCCGGTTCCTTCAGATACCGAGGGTCATACTGATTTTTGATACTATCAACTCTCGGTCCTCGACCTTTCTTTCACCATCTTATCCAAGGAAGGATTTACTCTGTGATGATTTAGTGACTAACAAAGCTTAGAATAGAGTTTGACTAGAAATATGGATATAAAAATAATAAACAAGTCTTGGCATCCTCATGGTGCAAATCCATCTCGGCCATCGTTCCCTGAGTGCGACTCAGAGGTACACTCACGTTCCACAGCAGGGATGGCGGAGCAAGTCAGGAAGAGACTTGGGTTTTTTTTAGAGGCGAAAAAGAAATGATGGAAATGGATGAAATGAACGAATTTGGTCATGAACTGAGTGGGGCTGCCCGGATTTGGACCGGGGTCACAGACTCCCAAAGCCCGTAGGATGCCAAGCTACCCCACAGCCCCTTCCGACCACATTTTTACTCGGTTTAATTACCTTTTCATTCGGTTAACTCTCTAAGATCATAAACTAAAATTTCAATAATAGAGTCAATTACTGCCCCAAGATCCCCGGTCGCATCAATCTAAACACCAGACTGGAACTCGGTTGATTTTTGTGACCAATCTGACTGCTCTTTCTCCGAACACCCCGTTCCTTTGGGCATCTCTTTGTATGCAGACCTCCAGAGGAACACTCAGAGTAAAGACAAAAGCTCTGAAGAAACTTAGACGTTTGATTAAGTCTCTTGCCTGAGACTTGTAATAAAATTGCCGTCGAAAATGACCGGATTCCCTCTTACTAACTGTTTTATTGCTTCATTGGCTGCTCGTTCATTTGCTTTGATGAAACTTCTAAGCGTAATGTGAGTTTTCCCCCACTCTTCAAGGTTGTTTTTTTCCAAGATCTCATCGATCGAAACGTATGCGACACCCAAAACTTCTGCGAGTTTCAAGGAGACTGATGTTTTACCTGCCCCCAGTGGACCCCTGATGATGACAAAGAATTCTTGCAATTCTCTTTCAGCTCCTGGCTCAGACCGTGTCTCAATTTCAAAATAATCCAAAGCCACTAAAATTATCTACTCATTATTTCTTCTAAGATCATGAACTGCGAATTGTGCGGAAAGGTGATGGATCGCTACCATGAGGTTATCATTGATGGTGTGAAAATGAGAGTCTGTCAAGACTGTGCTAAATATGGAAAGGAAGTTACCAAGAAGCCAGCAGCAGTCCAGAGGGAACCGATTCCACAGAATACTGTTCAGAGGAACAACTTCATTCACGTCCCCCCTCCTCCACCCAGAAGGAAAACGCCTGGAACCGTGGAAGATACTGATGAACCTATCATAGACTTCGGGCATATGATAAAGAAGAGAAGGGAGGAGATGGGTCTATCACAGGAACAACTTGCAAACAAGCTCCAGGAAAAGAAGAACTTGATCGCAAAGATAGAAAGGGAGGAGATAAAGCCGGATAAACACACGGCTAGGAAAATAGAAAAGCTTATGGGAGTCAGAATATTGGAAAAAATAAAGTGATTTTTTGAGTCGCTAGTCGTCCCTCATTCTATTTCTTGCCCGACGAATCCTCGTCGAGAGGAATTGACTTCATCGGAGGGAACAGTATGACCTCCTTGATTGAAGTCTGGTTAGTGAATACCATTGCGGGTCTGTCGATAGAGATTCCTATTCCCGCTGTGGGAGGCATTCCATATTCGATGGCGCTGAGGAATTCTTCGTCAAATGGAGGCGCTTCATCGTCTCCCTTCTTTCGCTCCCTCTCCTGTTCCTCAAACATCTTTCTCTGGTAGAGAGGATCTGTGAGCTCTGAATAAGAATTTGCAACTTCCATTTTTGCAACATACAGCTCGAATCTTTCAGCCAGCATTGAGTTCCCTCTCTTGGCCTTTGTGAGGGGGCACATGTACGTTGGAAAATCCAGGACGAAGGTTGGTTGCAGCGTTTTGCCTTTCAGGTACTTGTCGAAAAGGGAGTCTGCAACGTGGTATCGATCTGGATGTTTCAGTCCAAGTTTTTCTGCTTCATTGATCCTCTTGAGATCTTCATCGGATATTGATGAGACGTCAATCCCGGATATATTCTTCAACTCGTCGACCCAGTACATCCTTGCAAAAGGAGGAGTGAAGTCGATCGTCTCCCCTTGATAATCTATCTTCAAGCTTCCAAATGTCTTCAAGACGAACGAGCTTAACATGTCCTCCATCATCTTCATGAATGTTTCATAGTCGCTGTAGGCCTCGTAATATTCTATCTGCGTGAACTCAGGGTTATGAACGGAATCTGCGTCCTCGTTCCTGAAATCTTTGGAGACCTCGTACACTCTCTCCGCTCCCCCTATGATCAGCCTCTTCAGATAAAGCTCATCGGATATCCTCAGGAACATCTGTTTGTCATCGAGGGTGTGATACGTTGTAGTGAACGGTTTGGCACTCGCGCCTCCATAGAGGTCCTGCAATATAGGCGTCTCAACTTCGATACCTCCCCTCGAATCGAGGATATCTCGAACGTGATGCATGAATTTTGCTCTTATTTCGAAGGTCCTGAGAACTTCCTGGTTCATCATGAGGTCAACGTGCCTCGATCTGTACCTCGCTTCCGTATCGGTCAGACCCTGCCACTTGTTTGGAAGCGTTCTCAGAGTCTTGGAGAGCATTGTTAGTTCCCTCGCACCGACGCTCATTTCCCCCCTCTTGCTCTTCATCACTATCCCCCTTACTCCAAGGGTATCGCCGATAGATGCGTTCGCTAACACGATAAGAGACTTCTGATCCAGATCGTTGTTTCTGATCAAACTCTGGATTTTGCCCGATCTGTCCTGTACATCTATGAATGTTATTCCCCCCATCTGCCTCAGCTGCATTGCCCTTCCAGCGATGCTCACTTCTTTCCCTTCAAATTCGGAAAAATTATCTTTGATCTCCTTTGCGTGAGTCGTGACGTGGTATGAATACGGATATGGCTCTATTCCTGCCTTCCTAAGTGCTTCAATGCTCTCCAGCTTTGCATTATCTATTGCCATGATCTCATCACCCCATCACCCCAGAGTTTGACGAAACAGGTGGTCTTATATCGACTTTCAATTTACTATTACCCAGATTCTAAACGAAGTATATGAGTCGCCGCTTTACTTCAACAACCTGGCCCTTATGAGGGCCCTGATAGGCACTCCATCTATCTCATCCTTGGTTGTCTTGTTGGTTAGGACTACAACTAGAACTGGATTTCCTTTCTCTTTCTTCACTGCGCTCAGTGCTTTAGAGATTGTTTCACCTGTACTCACGACATCATCCACAATAACGACATTCTTCCCAGAAACGTTTGCGTAGTTGCTTGAAAAAGTCCCTTCTCCCTTTAACGTTAGAGATCTGTAGATCGCAAGCTCCGTTCCAAGGATGTCTGAAAGGAAAGTTGCATAGGGGATTCCATTTATCGTTATTCCGCAAATCGTATCGATTTCCTTTTCCAGCACGTGAGTTTCCTCTTCAATGATGTCCGCCATTATTTCAGCAATGTTGTAGATTCTGTTTGAATATACTCCGATGCTTCTCCAGCCGATCTTGACATCTCCCGGAGCCTTCTCTATCTTTGATTCGCCGCTGAGTAACCATATTATGGTGTTGAGGGAAAGGTGCATCTCCGTAGCTATATCTTTGTCATTCATCCCTTTCTGTTTTAGCTGTTTTGCAGTCTCTGCAAGTTCATCTATACTCTTCATTTATTATCACCATTCAGTACTCATAGGGGTCATCACAGCCTTAGCTCAGCTGACCCTTTTTCATCACTATTTCGAATATGCAACAAGAATATATACTCTTTTTGAGGCATGTTATCTGCTCCTGCACTCTGGCGAGGGTTATATTCACCGGTCACTGACGACAAAGCACATGGAATCCAATTGCGATTGAAAGGTACCATATTCTGTAGAGCCAGTCTCTCTATGAGCTGGTGTGCGAAGCACACGTGTAAATATGAGCGAATGATACTTAGCATATGCACACTGTTCTTGACTCCAGAATATTGGACCTGAACGCTGAAGCATCCGGAATAGACATGGAAAAATTGATGGACAATGCTGGCCGAGCAGTGGCAAGATTGGTAAAATCACTCAAACCCCGTAAGGTAGTCGTTGCATGTGGGAGCGGAAACAACGGTGGGGACGGGTATACTGCAGCCTCGATATTGTTGAAGGATGGAATTTCTGTGGAGTGCTGTCCGGTCTCTCCTCCGGCTACAGTTCTCTGCAAGAAGAAATACAAGGTGTTCGTCAATAACAAGGGCAAGGTAGTGAATGAAATCGAGTTCGAGAAATATGATGTGGTTATTGATGCGCTACTCGGCGTTGGACTGTCAAGACCTCCAAGAGATCGTTATCTTTCCATCATTGAAAGGATTAATAGTTCTGGAAAAAGGATCATATCAGTAGACGTGCCCTCTGGATTCCCTTCACAACATTCTGTCAAAGCCGATTTCACCGTCACTATGCAGTTCCAGAAAGAGGGAATGAAGAAGTCCAACAGCGGGAAAATTGTCACTGCAGAAGTGGGATTCCCCCTTGAAGTCATCGATATGATTGGCCCAGGTGATACACTGGCTCTGCCTTCATCCGAGCAAAACTCCCACAAGGGGGACAATGGGATATGCGGGCTGGTTGGTGGAAGTAAAATGTACTATGGCGCCCCAACATATATGGCTAAATCTGCATTGCGTATGGGACCCGATCTTGTGAACCTGTTTTCACCCTCTATCATTCACAATTACATTGCGTCCAACTGTGAGGGAATCATCCTGAAAAAATCAGGAATAGATTACATAGAGTTCAACTATGAACTAATGAAATTCATCAAGGAAAGAGCAAACGCACTAGCAATCGGACCCGGTATTTCGAGGAATGAGGCTGCGCTCGATGAGGCCTCAAAGATTATCCAGTTCGCTCATTCTCAGAAGAAGAGCATAGTGATTGATGCGGATGCTTTGGAGTCGGCAAGATCTATCAGTGATTTCAGAGGAAATGCAGTATTGACCCCTCACAGAGGGGAATTCAGATCCACTTTCGGACTGGAACCAGATGAAGAGAGCGTGAAAAAGGTCGCCAGAAAGATCAATGCCGTCATCCTTTTGAAGGGGGAAATAGACATTGTCACTGATGGAGAAATGATGAAAAAGAACAAGTCTTACCATCACCAGAGCATGACCAGGGGAGGAACTGGGGATCTAGTCACTGGTGCGGTTGCGGGACTGCTTTCAAGAAAGGTAGATCCGCTGCACTCGGCCTCCCTGGCGTCTTATATCATAGGTACTGCTGGCGTCACTGCATTTAACAGGATGGGCTACTCATACCTGATTTCTGATATGGTGGACATTATTCCAGAGATATTGGCTACTGGAAGTAAACAAAATTATTAACCAACTTAGCAATCGACAAGCATGGTGTCGGTAGGAGAAATTATGACTACCAAGCTGATCACACTGACTACCGAAGATTTCATTTCTAGTGCGATCGCTAAGATGAGTGACCACAAGATGCATCACATCCCCATACTCGATGAGAAGGGAGATTATGTAGGAATGCTTGACTACAACCTCCTCTACAAGAGGGAATCAATTACTGTCACGACAAAAATCAAGACAATAATGGAACGTACGCCCTCTATTACTGCAGAGGCTTCAATAGCTGATACTGCAAGAGTCATGATAGATAGTGGACTGAGAGCTCTTCCGGTCCTCGAAAAGAAGAAGATAAAGGGTATTGTTACATCGACCGACATTGTCCACGCGGTGAATTCCATTCCAGAAGTGGCGGGCATGCTTGCATCAGAAATCATGTCTGGGGAGCCGATCACTGTCTCCGAAAATGATGATCTAATGGAGGCACTCAGAAGGATGAGGGATATTGGCGAAACTAGCATACCTGTGGTCAACAAAGATGGGAGAATTTCTGGCATCGTGAACATCAACGATATCAGCAAGGAGCTGTGGAGAGAGAGAGGAAAGATGAGACAGGGTCAATATTATAGGGACAAAGTGAGACCTTTGGTTAAGGAAGTGATGGTTTCACCTCACGTGATACGTCCTGACAAGAATATCTCATCCTGCATGGATGGTATGATCGATACTGAAGCCAGGATATGCACGGTGGTAGACGAAAATATGGTCCCGCTGGGAGTGATTGGACAAGGTGACATTCTCGGAGAGATAGTCAAAGGATCGACAGGCAAATCTGTCTTAGTCAACCTGTCTGGGATGAGATTTGAGGATCCTGAAGTGTACGACAACATCTACTCTATAATTGAGAAATCTGCAAAGTCCATAGCGAAGTTCAAGCGAATGCGGCCGATGCTGATAAATGTCCATGTAGAGGAGTATGACACTTCTGGAAAGGAAACCAAGTATTCTGTCAGGGGGAAGATGGTGACGGAATCAAGGACCTTCTTCTCGAAGAGCTGGGACTGGAACATTTTCAGGGCTGTCAAGGAATTGATGGGACAGTTAGAAAAAATGGCACAGAAGAACAAGGAATACAAATAGGTAGAGTGATAAGTTGGAGGAATTCGTAGAGAGAGCGCTAGATTACGCTTCAAAGAAAGCAACTTATGCCGAAGCTAGATACTGTTCGTCCCAAAGAAACGTTGTGCTGATGAAGAATGGGACCGTTTCAGCTACAGGCTATTCTGTCGATTCTGGCCTAGCAATTAGGTTGCTCAACAGATCAATTGCTTTTTCGTCCGTCAACGTACCAGACTGGGGTGTGATCAGGGAAGAAATTGACAAAGCTGCAAAGGCATCTGAGATGATTGGGAGAAACAAATTTTCATCAGAAGTTCCAGTAAAGGATTCTTGGAAGGTTGACCAGAAGAAAAAGATAGAAGACTTTTCTTTCGAGGATAGAGTCCAGAAAATGAGAGAGCTGGACGATCTCTTGGCTGGCGAGAAAATCTCAATGAGAATCTTGTCTTTGAACGATAACATTGAGGAAGAGTACAACACGAGTTCTGAAGGTATGTCACTGAGATCTAGACTTCCCAAGATTTCATTCTTCGCTATGATAGGATTCATGGAAAACGGAAGCTTTGAGCAAGGTACCGTGGAGGTTGGTTATTCTGGAGGATATGAAGCGCTTGATGTCTGGAAACTGGAACAGAGGCTCAAGCACGAATCTGACGTATTGAAGAAAGCTGCAAGGGCAAAGAAAGTGAGTGATGGTAAATACGATCTAGTTGCAGGACCGGAAATCTCTGGAATAGTGGCCCACGAGAGCTGTGGCCATCCAACAGAGTTAGACAGAATATTCGGTAGGGAAATGGCACAGGCAGGGGAGTCATTCATCAAGAAAAACAATAGAGGAATGAGAGTAGGATCAGACATAGTTAATCTGGTCGACGACCCGACGCTCGATCACAGCTTCGGATTCTATAGGTACGACAGGGACGGAGTGAGAGCGAAAAAGAGGTATCTGTACAAGAATGGCTTGATTAACGATTTTCTGAGTAACCGTGAGAGCGCGGGTAGAATGGAGGAGAAGAGTAACGGAGCTTCGCGGTCCTCCGAATGGGATAAAGAACCACTCGTGAGAATGAGCACCACATACATAGAACCAAAAGATCATAATTTCGAAGAATTGATTGAGAGCGTAAAGGAGGGGATCTACATGAAGAGTTTCACTGAATGGAACATAGACGATATAAGGTTCAATGAGAAGTACGTGGGAAGGGAGGCATACCATATTCAGAATGGAGTGATAAAAGAGGTGATAAGAAGACCGGTCATTGAAACGACAACGATCAACTTCTATTCCTCCATAGACGCCATTGGGAAGGATTTGGAATTTTCTGCAGGTACTTGCGGGAAGGGTGATCCGATGCAGGGAGTTGATGTCTGGATGGGTGGACCACACATACGTCTTAGAGACCTAAACGTGAGGTGATAGATCGTGGAAATAGAAACAATTTACAAGAGGGTCGAGAGAAATGTCGATCAGGCTGCTGTAAAGCTCATAAGATCAAAGATAACACAAATAAGATTCTCAAACAACAACATCGATATCAGCAATGAATGGAACGAAGAGCTAGCGTCAGTCTTCCTGGCGAAGAATGGGAGGACATTCATTTTCGAATTGAAGAACGAAAAAGATCTCGAGAAGATTGTTCCAGTCTCTATATCTGCAATTGACAAGTTAGAAAAGAATGACGACTTCGTGAGCCTGAACGATAAGAAGAACACCTACAGGAAAAAGAGGATGAGAGACGAAAAATTGAGGGAGATCGAGGGACATGAATTTGTCAACTCCTTCATCGATGAGGTGAAACCATTTGTCAAGAGGGTCGGGGGTGTATTTTACAAGAAAGAAATCGAAGACAGCGTTCTTACCCCATTCAACAGCGGCACCCAAAAACAATTCGGAGTAGAGTTTGTGTCCAGGGCATTTGATGAGAATGATTACCCCGTCCAGCTATCTATTGCAACATCCACAGATGAAGAGCTACCTGAACTGCTTAAACAGGGTGAAGAAGTTCTGGATCTGGCAAAGAAAATCCGGAACGTCAAAGAGGGTGTTGAAGGCAAGTACAACGTCATCTTCAGCCCGCTGTGTTTTGCATCCCTGGTATCTTACACCATCCCGATGGCATCAGCTTTTCAAATAGACTCGGGTATGTCCATGTTTGCTGACAGAATGGGAGAGAGGATCGGGAAGAGTTCCTTCACAGTCTATGACGACCCATCTGATGATTCCATGTTCAACTCCGGAGCTTTCGATGATGAAGGCAGTCCAACCAAGAAGACTCCCGTAATAGAGAAGGGAGTCGTGAAGAATTTCTTGCATAACTTTTCGACTGCCAAGAAATATGACGTAGAGACTACTGGAAATGCCGGAATTGTGAACCCTAGCCCGTGGCAGATATCGGTAGAACCGGGAAACGAAGAGGTTGAAGACATGATTTCCTCAATGAGAAGGGGGCTTTTCATCAACAACACATGGTATACCAGATTCCAGGACTACAGGGAGGGAGTCCTTTCGACCATTCCAAGAGATGGAATCTTCCTAATAGAGAATGGAGAAATAAAGGAGAGTTGGGGAGGAATCAGGATTTCAGATTCTTTGCTGAATATGTACAAGAACATTGAGGGACTAAGCCGGGAAACGAAGAAAGTAAAATGGTGGGACGAAACTATGCACACGAAGTCTCCGTTTGTAGAAGTCGGAGATGTGAATATTTCTAGGAGCAAGTAAGGAAACGCAAAGAAGCTGTTATTTGCGAGTTGAATTGCGTTTTTCAATATCAGAAATGTAAATATATTAAGTTAAGTTAGGTAATAGCTCACTGCCCCTTGGCCCCTCCTATCGGGCAGTGAGTTTAAATTCATCTTGCTGAATCCCGTTGCTGTAGGTTCAGTTCCGAAACTGTAGCTCCATGACTTATTGCTGCCTTCCCGCTCAAGTCCATTTGCGAGTTAAACTCCATTGAATGGAAATTGCAAATCTTTTCAGCCCATTTGAATTGATATTTGTATATCTTTTAGTCCCCGGGTTCATACCCGTCATAACCACTTCCCAGATTGGAGAAGTATTACAAAAGGTAGGTTAACTTAGTAATGCAAAACCGGGGATAGTGGAGACCCGTGTTTCAATCTCCTGATCTATCTCCATACCCCCAACCTTGAGGCTCTGGTGTGTATGGTTTTCAGTCAAAGCAACCTCTCAAGTTTCTTGTTCGCTTCATCCCAGTTGACTATGTGCCACCAGGCACCTACGTAGTCTGCTCTCTTGTTCTTGTATTGGAGATAATATGCGTGCTCAAACTCGTCCAAAATCAGGACAATTGGCATCTCTGCGAGATGGTTCATGAAATGATTTTCTACTGTCATTATGTTTAGATTGCTATTCTCCTTGTCATACGCTAGGACCGCCCATCCTGTACCGGGATTTGAGTTTGCAGCCTCGGTGAATATCTTCCTGAACTTTTCATAGCTACCATATTGCTGCTCTATCATGTCTCCAAGCTTTCCGCCGGGTTTGTCCCCGCCTTTGCCTTCTGGCGCCATGTTGTTCCAGTATAGCGTATGGAGCTTGTCACCGTTAATGTTGAATGTGAGATTTCTCAAGACCCCGTGAATGTCGTAGCTTTTTACCTCCTCCTTTATAATGCCGTTGAGCCGGTCAATAAGAGTGTTGGCTGTATTTACGTATCCTTTGTGGTGGCCGTTGTAATGAACATCCACTATGTCCTTGTTAATGTGGGGTTCTAGTCCGTCAATTCGGTACGGCAACTGGGGTAGCTCGTATTTGTTCAATCCCTTAAATTCCACCATTAAATCACCGCAATAAGATATGAAAGTTCGTTTTAATACTTTTGTTAGGATACTTGGAAATGCCTTTTGAATCTCTTTGTGTCCCTCGAAAAAATATAGCACCTAAATACAGCTCTTAGGTGAATTTTGGTTGCAGATGGAGAAAGTGGGTTATGGGGGGATTTCTCACTCCTTAAAAGGTGAACCTCATAGACTTGCAGTGGATCATTGCTCACTACATTCCTAATCCCGCAGATACATTCAAAATTTTGGAAATCCGTCTGAAGTATATCTTATTAGTCAAGTTGTTACCTGAAGTCCACACGAAAGCGTAGGTTTCACCCTAAACTTCTCGTGACTATTTTGGATTGATTATTCCATCAAACATCTATCTCTTAAGAAGAGCCTTCGCGATGACTATTTTTCTTATCTCAGTAGTTCCTGCTCCTATCTCATACAATATTGCATCACGCAAGTATCGCTCCAGGGGATAATCTTCCGTGTACCCATAACCGCCGAATATCTGAAGGGCTTCCTTTGCTATCTGGGTTGCTGTTTCGGAGGCCATCATGATCGATGCAGCGGCGTAGGAAGGGTCAGATATCGTCTCGCCTACTAATGAAGCTGCCTTGTATGCGAGAAGTCTAGCTGCCTCCAGTCTAGTAAACATGTAAGCCAGTTTTTCTTGAATCAACTCAAATTCACCGATCCTCTTACCGAACTGTTCCCTCTGGTTGCTGTAACTCAATGCTTCATCTAGTGCCCTCCTGGCAATACCAAGGGGGCCAAAGGCAAGAACCGCCCTTTCTGCGTTCAAGCCGTTGTAAATGATACTCCGTGCGTGCCCCTCCCCCTTCAAAATCCTGTCCTTCTCCACCCTCACGTTCCTAAAGACCACTTCTCCAGTCGGAGACCCCCTCATTCCAAGTTTCTTAATCTTCTTTGGTGTTTCTACTCCATCACTTCTCTCCAGAATGAATGCAGAATATGACTTACCGTTCCGAGCATAAACGAGGAAGACATCTGCGAGAGGCGCGTTAGTGATGAAAGTCTTGGATCCGTTTATCTCATAGCCTTCTTCCTTTGATTCATAAACTGTTTTCATCCCACCCAGAGCGTCTGATCCCGCCCCAGGTTCTGTGAGGCACAAAGAGCCAATCCTCTCTCCCGAGACTAGACCCGGAAGATAATTTTCCTTCTGTTCTTTGTTTGCATTCCGGTATATGTTATCTACTACCAGATTGTTGTGTGCTCCATACGAGAGACCGAATGACCCCGAGTAGTAAGATATTTCCTCCAGGGCAACTCCCTCTGTAAGGTAGTCCAAACCCGCGCCACCGTATTCCTGCGCTATCGTGAGGCCAAGCATTCCAAGCTTCCCCATTTCTCTGAATATTTGGACTGGAAACTCATCCTCTCTGTCGATCTTCGCAGCGATAGGCTCAATCTTTCTCTGTGAAAATTCTCTCACGAGATCCCTAATCGCTGCCGTTTCTTCTGGAAGCTTGAAATCCATGATTATTCGATTTCATTATCTGTAACCGAATTAAAATATTTCTGTGAAAGAAAGGTTATAAGCTTCAAAAAAGTATGGTGATACTCGATGGAAATAGTATTTCCTGACATACCGGAATATCATTTCATACTCAAGGGCCTATACTCCAACCAGTTCCCATCATATCCAAGATTCCAGTGCGAACCCGTTACTGACTTTGAAACAACTTTGAAAGCTGATGTCGCGTTTGTTCCTGCTCCTGTGGCGATCCTTAATTCTGGAGATTATTTATTTCTAAAGACGGGTAATATTTTCTCCTACTTTTCCGGGCCCCAAATATATTCAAATGAACCTACGGGCGACGAACTCTTTGTCAACGAAAAGGACTTTGTTTCTGAATACTACGCGAAAATACTCTTGAACGGTGTAAGTGTCAGGAAGGGGGACGGTTATCCAAAGATCGTGGAGCCCAGGATAGCATTGCTCAACCACCAACCAGGACTTCCGAAGATAGACCTTTACGGGAAATGGAATAACTTTGCTGACGATCTCCCTTTCCCACTTTATTCTGCAATGATCAAGAGATCCCTCAGTAACTTGAAGGGGATCGTTGAGGAAGCGATCCATTCTTCCATCAAATATGCACTTGACAACTCCCCCTCAATAATCAAAGACATTGCAACGATGTACGGCATAGAAAATGTTGAGATGCTCAAGCGAGTGATGTTTCAGTTCATCAACAAAAATACTCTTTCAATTTCTGAAGAAGAAGTAGAGTCGTTGAAGGCACTCAATCGGGAAATGGATGATAAGGGTTACCGAGTCAATGACCTGAAATTTTAAATCTCAGAAGAAGAAAACTGCTTGGTTACCTATTAATATTTAGAAATTCCATGACGATCGATGGAATACATTGAAGAAATTACCTCCCTGAAGAATCAGGTATCGTTTCGAGGAACCTTGGAGGCCCCAGAAGGTATCGAGAATGTGGTGATAGCGGGGATGGGTGGTTCGGGTATTGCTGGCAAGATATTTCAGGAACTTTACACAAAGAAGCCTGTAAGTCTTGTCACCTCGTATGACGTTCCTGAGTTCATTGGCAAGAAGACCCTGTTTGTTGCAATAAGCTATTCTGGAAACACGGAAGAGACCATTCAGGCCGTGAATAAGGCAAAGAAGAAGGGCGCACAAATTGGAGCCATCTCGTCTGGCGGTAAACTTGCAGAATTAGTCGAGAATACGGTCATAGTGCCAAGGGGGTTCCAACCGAGATCGGCTGTGGGTTATCTCAGCATACCCCTACTGAGAGGTTTTGGACTGCTGGACGATAAGGACGTTGAACTTACAAAGAATTTGCTGAGCGACCTGGATACACACCAATCTCAGTTTGAGAAATTCGGCAATGATATTTTCCAGAACAAGAGCATCCCTGTGATCTTTGGCACCCCGGGACTCAACGCGATCGCCTACAGATGGAAAACCCAATTTAATGAGAACGCGAAGGTGCTCGCTTATTCAACTTCTTTCCCTGAACTAAATCATAACGACACCATGGCTCTGGAAAACACATACAGAAAAGATGAGTTCTACTTCTTTGTTCTCACCTCTCGAATGCTTGAAAAGGAAATATCCAATAGGATAAGGATAACTTCTGAACTCTGCAATATTGAAATGCATAAGGTTGAGGGCGATGGGAACACCGTGTTTGCCAACACATTTACCCTGATACACAAGGGAGACTACATCTCGTACTTCCTTGCAAAGAAGAGGGGGGTTGATCCCAGAGACGTCGCGATTATTGAAAATCTCAAGAGGGAGCTTGCAGAGTCTTAGCGTGTTATAAAGTAACGGTGAATCCAATAATACACGCAGTTATCGAACAGTGCTTGACATAATTATTAATATAACGCCAACTTAAACCATGAAATCGAGATGACGGTTATAAAAAGGGAGGAGCTGGTAACTGCCCTGAACGTCATATTCAAACCGTCTGGAATGAACCAAAAAGAGATTGAAGAATTGGCAGACTATGTACTGAGCTTCTTTGGTTTTGAGGACACATTGGTAGATAACATCCTGTCACAACAGGACAGAGATGTCTTTTACACCCTTGAAGAGACTGGAATACTTTCAACGAGCAGCGAGGACATTACCCTTATGAAAGGGAAGACCTGGAGAATACACTACTGGCACATCAACGACCCGAAAATCAAGACGATCCTAAACAGCAGGAAAGAGGACGAAGAAAACATCTACGACAAGATATTCAAAGAAGAACTTAGATAAACCTGCACTTGAGCACAATGAGCGAAGAGCATCTGAAGATCAATCGTTTTTTCTTGATGGAGTAGGTTGATTTGGTTAATTTATAAATATTGATTTCGCATTTTCTAATCAATGGAAAACGAGGTTCTGAGCATTCTGCGAAAGGGTAGAACCATGGTACTTTCTACCGAAGGGGTAGCCCTTTGGTCTGCGAAGGTGTTTTATGCTCTTGAGGGAGGACTCGTTTTCTTGGTAGAGAAGGGCAGTCTGACCCTTAAGAATATACAGAAAAATGATAGCGTCGTTTTCACGATCGATTTTGAAACTCCGGACCTGTTCATACAGGGAACCGGCAAGGTCACGGTTCTTGGGGAACCGAAGGACTTCCATAAAGAGAGAGGGACGTTGTTGTACAAGGTCCCGGAAGATACCCTGTTTGTGAAATCAGGGCACGTCCTGATTGCTAAATTATTACCAGATAACGTGAGATTCAGCGATTTTACAGCACAGCCGAAGAAAACGGATAACAAATTCAAGCCGGAGGAACTCACCGAAAATAAAACATTCAGGTACTGGAGAGCTCTAAGACCGTGGTCATTCCAGCAGAGCGTCACCTCTCTGATATTCGGTGCCTTGCTTGCATTCCAAGTCAGCTTTTCATATCGGATCAATCTTTATCTCCTCTTCCTTTCAGTTGCAACGCTCGTCCTCGTTCACGGGGCTTTTAACGCTTACAGTGATTATTTCGATTTTACTTTGAAGACGGATAAACCTGAAGGAATGGGATCTGCTGGAGCCAGAGTACTCATAGACAGACTCATTCCAACTGACAAATTCCTCTATTTCACAACGGGGATTTTTTTACTGGGACTCGCGCTGGGCGTCTACCTGATTGTACTGAGACCTGTAATTATTCCTTACGTTGTTATCGGACTGATTGCTGGCCTCATCTACGGGCTACCAAAATTTGGATGGAAAAGGATCGCACTGGGAGATCTTGCAGTCTTTCTTGCATTCGGGCCTGGAATCTTCCTAGGCTCGCTCGTTCTCCAGGGAGGAGTTGTTGGGACCCCCCAACTTCTGATCTCACTCTCACTGGGGATGATAATAGTTGCAATCCTTCACGGGAACAACTGGAGAGATATTAAGGACGACAGAGAAGCTGGGGTCAAGACAGTGGCACTCTATCTGGGAGACAGAGGCTCTCTAATCTACTATGTATCCCTTATCTGGCTTTCCTATCCTCTATTCATCATTGCAGTAATACTGGAACCCAGACTCTTTCCTATTCTGGGGGCTCTTCTGACGATTCCTTGGGCAATAAGACTTACTAGAATAGCAAGGAACGCAAGAAACATGAAAAGAAATCTTCTAGATATGCTGACTGCAAACTTTACATCTCTTCACATCTATTTCTCTGTGGTGTTCCTCGCAGTCTTTCTTGCAATAATTCACTTTTTCCCAACGCTACATCTCCCGTAGCGTCAGTTCAAGAACAGGTCATTTTGCTAATGTCTTTTGATTTTTGACTTCAAGCACGAGATTGTTTAGCAAATCCCTCATGAACTTCTCCGCGTTTCCGTCCACGAACTCCCCTATTTCATTAATTTTCTTGTCGACGAAATTTATGATAACTTCTGGTCTGTTTACGATCCTTGCATCAAGAAACACGAAGGATTGCCGCAGGTGGTATTGGGCTCTTGCTCCTCCCATCATGCCTGTTGAGGAGCTCATTATCGCGCCAATTTTCTTTGCAAACACATTGTTCGGAACGGATGCCCAGTCAATTGCGTTCTTCAGGTAGCCCGGAACAGAATAATTGTATTCTGGAGTAACTATTAGGAATCCATCGGAACTGGCAATGAGATTCCTGAAATCTACGACAGGTGCATCGGGTTCCTTCAAGTGATCTGCGTTGAAAATCGGGATACTGGATATATCGGCTAACTCAAGGCTCGAGCCTTCCGGCATCAATTTTCCTGCCTTTTCCAATACCTTTTTGCTAAAGGATCCGTTTCTTAGGCTTCCTCCGATCCCCGCTATGACTGTCTTATTCCGTTGATTCATGCATCCACATTTAAACTAAGTAATTAACTTTCTTTAGTTTAGTTAAATATTCTTTAAATCTCTCTTGCCCTGGAACTCTTAGGATGCGACTTCCCATGTCATTTTAGACTCGACCAAAATTCTTAATTGATGATTGGTTGCCGTAGTCATGGAAAGTGACTTTCCGAAAATAGATACAAGGAAAATGGGTTCTACTGGAGAGAAAGTCTCTGCAATAGGACTTGGAACTTATGGAATAAGCAATTACAAGAAAGGAGAGGAGGCATTCGCTTATGCAGTAGAGAGGGGAGTTAACCTGATCGACACCGCCGAGATCTACAACACTGAAGATTTTGTTGGCAACGTAATAAGAAAGGTGGGAAGGGAAAATTTGTTCATAACCACTAAGGTTGCCCCCAAGAACCTAATCTCCAAGGAAAGTACTCTCAGATCAGCCAGAGGATCACTTAAAAAGTTGGGGATCAAGATAGTGGATCTTATTCTGATTCATTGGCCCCACGATACGATGAGCATCTCTGAACAAGTGAAAAACATAGAGTCAGTCCAGAAGGAAGGGCTCACAAGATACATAGGCGTCAGCAACTTTTCGGTCGAACAAATGGAAGAAGCTAGGAGTTCCACAAACTCTTCAGAAATTGTGTGCAACCAAGTCGAGTACAATATGTCAAAAAGGGATGTTGAAAAAGACGTGATACCATATTGTGAAGAAAATGAAATGAGTGTGGTAGCATATACGCCTATTGAAAAAGGGACTCCTAAAAGGTACAAGGGAATGAAGGAGGTGTCGATTAGCACGGGTAAGACCTCTATTCAAATCTCTCTAAATTTCCTGATGCGATATACAAGCGTAATACCGATTCCAAAATCAGAAAATTTGGAACATGTAAAGGAGATACTCGGCTCAACTGGCTGGAGATTAAAGGACAAGGAGATCGCTCTCTTAGATTGAGGTTGAACCAGGGTGGAGAGTAGATCCTTCGATCAGTAAATGCACTCTTTGATTCGTCGCCTGTAAATTTGCCTCCTCCCAAATAAATGGTCCTTCAAGGCAAAATAACCCTGGGCAGATTCGCTTAAATATCTAAGCGAAGCCTTTAAACATATCTCTCATGTTCATATGCAGTGTAACAAGGATTCTTACCAAATAAGCTCCTGCACTCTCTTAGGTAAATTAACAAAGATGAGTACTACTATCTTTTTCCGACAATGTTTCGGGAATGAATTGAACACAGGTAATTAGAGGCAGGTAAGCATAGATTATGAGTGCCAATGGTGCAGGAAGGGGACTTTATGCTGCCAAGCATTTAGAGGAGGTTGAAAGATTGAGGCAGACAGACGAAACTGAATCCACTACTACCTCTCCTGAGTCTTCAAGTATCATTCTTCAGCTTTGTCATTTTATTTGTGACTGTCGGAGTGAATCAATCCTTACTTGATGAATGGAAGTCTGGTAAATTCCGATAGCTGAGAACGTTCCCCGCTAGTTCTACTGGATTGAGTTTTGGAGAATGTACAAGTATTCCCCGCGTCATTAAGCTTAAATGAAGAATAAGATTGATGAACCTTATGCGTAGAGAAGTTTCGCCCCTTATAGTAAAATATGGATACAGAACTCTAGCTATACTAATTCTACTGGCTATCTTCTCCACATATCTCCTTACAGAATATTTTCTATCGGGCGAAAAAAATACTTTCTTACTTGCCCTTTCTATTATATTTTACCCCATAACTATCATTCTATTTGTTGGTTTCAGACTGACTGTAGTTGACAGGATTCATAAGAAATATTTCCATAACGAAACTTTACTGAATAAGAGTGGAAGAGTCTCAAAGGAATCAGGGGTCGGTACCAAGGGATCTGCAAACATTTCGAATGAGGACTGGAGCTTCATATGCGACTCAAGCACGAACGTAGGAGATACAGTGGAGGTTGTTGGGATATTGGAAGATAATGTAACATTGAGGGTCAAAAAGGTTGCCTAACCATCAATATTTTTCACTTCGACAATACACGCCTATTATGGACTTTTCTATACGCGTAAAAATTATTAATTCAGACCAGAAATATCTTTTAGGAGATGCCATGTAAGAGTTATTGTAATGTTGTTTGGTGCCACGTAAATTAGTTACTTGGTGTATGTAAGTTTATTTAATATACTTTAAACGCTTTCTGGATACATGACAAAAGTTTTGTTTCTATTGATGACAGGAAAGGAGGCGCCGGAGAAGGCTTATCTGTCACTTATGACTGTGTCGAGGCAAATAAAGGCAAAGAGGTATGAAGATGCCAAGGTTCTACTGTATGGGCCGAGTGAAGAGTTTGTTGCAAATTTAGAAGGAGAGGGGAAGGACATTTTTAACGAAATAGTAAAAGCCGGAGCGGTAGACTCTGCCTGTGTCTTTATTGCCAAGAAATTCGACGTTGAATTGAAGCTTAAATCCATGAGTGTCGATCTCCTTCCGTTTGGAGAAAGGTTGGCACATTATGTAAATAACGGCTACGAGGTAATCACTTTTTGAGGAGTGCTAGCGAAAGAGGTAATAAAGTATCTAAAGAGTCAGTACTCATAACCATCTTAATCATTTTATCTACCACTTTTTTTATAAGGGCCAGTAACAATATGATGGTTACGTCAGTCCCTCTGTTGGCAAAATACTACCTTAATTTTTCTCAAACGGAAATTGGAATGATTTCCGCATTAAGTTATTTTAGTACTTTTCTGACAACATCTATCTTGAATGTTAGGCTTAATGCTGAAAAAAGGAGAATTGCATTCATCCTCTCTAACCTGATTTATGCTGTTGTGTTTATAGGATTTTGGAGATCGAATTTCATTTCAGTATGGATTCTTTCAGCGATTGGAGGGGGGGTTCTTGGACTGATAATGCCAAACATAATAACAGCTGCGAGTCTGTTCAAAGACCCAAAAGTGAGAGAGAGGGTTTTGTCTTTATACACAGTAGCTCTCAGTCTTTCGCTTGTAGCTGGTCCTGCCTTTGAATCCTATGTCTTGAAATTCTACCCTCTAAAGACTGCGTTCTTGATCTTTTCCTCTTTTGCCGTTGTTTCCGTTTCCATTTCCCCATTCATTAAGTTTCCAGAGGAGAATAGGATAAAAGGGAAAGTCAGAGTATTCAGTAATTATGGTTTCAGGTCCTCCATCCTGAATATAATGGCCTACAACATCCCTTTCGCTCTTTTAATAGCCTTCGGAGGGATTTACGAACATGACACATATGGCATCTCCCTTTCACTTGTAACACTCTTCTTCTCCCTATTCTTCCTCTCATCCTTCATATCTAGAATGTTTCTCTTTTTTGTCCCTCCGAAAAGCATCAAGAGGCAGATGGTTCTCGCGATGACACTCTCTATAATTGGTATTACAATTATGGTGCTTTCAAGGAATATTTTTACGTTTATTCTGTCGCTGGTCATACTTGGAATTCCTCATGGGTTTACGTATCCCCTTTCTATACTTTCGATAGCTAGGTCTTTTGAACCAAAGGAACGAAATATTGCAAATAGCTACTTCTTCTCAATTATGACAGCAATAGGGGTGGCTCTCCCACTTGTCGGAGGGACAGTTATACAAGGATATGGATTTGACTCCACTTTTACCGGCATACTTGTTCTCATTCTCATCCTTATGATAGCTCTCAATTTAAACTTCAGAGCGGAAAGAAGGTCAGGTGCTGTGATTGCAAAGTGAATATACATTGCAGCCTGCTTTGGCTTTCGGCTTCATCAGGCATTGGTTAGTTTCGTCCTAAAACCCTTGAAGGTATGAGCATTCTCGATTCTGTTACGCCAACCAGCTGAAACTATTTAACTCTGCTCCGTTAAGTGAAATTACCTTGAAAATAGCTTATGAAGCATACCGAGATGCCTTTCCTGAGGTTGGCTGCTTTACCAACATTTGAAAGTTCATCTTTGTGACTGGAAGCGAGATAGTCATAGATGGAGGTTATTCCTCAATCTAGATAATGCCCCGGTTGGACTCCTCTCTGAAAGTCGGGAAATAAGAGGCTAGGACCACCTTGCAACCGGCGCTACTTTCGAAGTTTTTTGCAAGATTTGTATACAAATCTGAATAACTGTATTTATGCATGGCGAATTCATTGATCAGGTGATTGATTGAACGGAAAAGCAGCAATAGGAGTGATATTGGTTGTGATTATAGTGGCTGCCGTGCTGGGTTATGCATACGCAGCTGAAATGGAACAGTCAAACGGTCTCAGGAGTAGCAACAGTACTCTAGATCAGAAGGTAGCTGGTCTAAGCACGCAGGTTTCTGCGCTAACATCCAATTACACGTCACTCAAGTCAAGCTACGTAGCACTGCAGAGTGAGGTCTCACAGCTTAACGGTAACATATCTCAGCTGAATGCCGATCTCCAAAACAACCAGACTAACGTTGTCCTGGACCAGGCGTTTGCTCACTGGGATTACATAGCCATTGAAAACAAAACGCTCCTTGCACCACAGTATACACCCAATGCAACTCTCATGTGGATAGGCGGTCCACTCGCGGGAACCTACAGCGGTCTGAATTCCATAGAGTCTACATGGAACAAGTTTTTCGGACTGTGGAGCGCAGTATGGTTCTATACGGAATCGCCACCAGTGGTCACCAGTAGCGGTGGAACATATACAGTGAATGCCACAGTGCAATGGGGATTGACATCCTTCGCCACCCCGCAGCAGGTGAACACCATTGTAACAAACTATACAATTGAGATGCATTATTTCGGCGGGAAACCGTTGATAATCATGGAAGTATGGCATATAGTTGGTGTTGGAGTTATATCCTATCCAGCAAAAGAGGTTGAGAATCTTCAAACGGAGGCTATGATGAATGCTTCGTTTTCGCACTGGAACAATATAGCCATTGAGAACATTTCACTTGTTATGTCGCAGTACATGCAGAACTCATCACTGCAGTGGATTGGAGGCAAACTTGCCGGAAACTACACAAATTATTCACAGATACAGTCTGTGTGGACAAAATTCTTCGGACTCTGGAATGCTGTATGGTTCTATTCAGAGGCGCCCCCCTTGATAACCATGAACTTCACGCAGGGCAGTGCTGTTTCAGGGACGGTAACTGCAGACATACAGTTCGTGGTTCAGAGTTCATCGAACACCAGTGCCTTTGACTACATCAACGTAGTTTATACCACAGACTTCGTTGTGATCAACGGGAGTTTGATAATAACCCATGAGATATTCGATAATGTAGGCATTGGTCCTCTCTCACAGGTGTCCGCGTTTGCCTGAACATATTTACTTTTCTTCTATACTTTTTTATAAAGATTATTCATCCACACTAGCGTTGAGGTACAGGGTAAACTTCCATGACGTAGAGATTGGTGATATTGAGCTGAAGAAATCGCTTTTCTGGCTTCTCATAGCCTCTCGGGGAGGCGACACGAGAATCAAGATTCTCAGCCTTCTACTAAATAACCCAACGAACAGGAATGAGCTGAGTAAAAGTCTTGGCCTGAACTACAGGACTGTGACCCATCACCTTAGCGTGCTTTCAGAGAACAACCTAATACGTGAGGATCAGAGATATGGAGGATTGGTTTATGTGAATAGCATGTTGGAAGTGGAATTGAAGAAAATAATTGGCAAACTCATAGGGGGCAAAACGGAATGATCGGAATACCATGGCTTGTGAACCTTGTGATGGAGGGAGCTGAAATAGCCATATTTTTGGCCATCCTTCTTTCATTCGTCGATACCTACAGGAGAAATGGGCAGGGAGTGATGCTTAAGCTCATACTGTTCTCGGCGTTCATGGTCGTGTTTGAATCACTTCTTGTCTACCTTACGTACTTCCTCTCTGCAAGGTTCGGTCTGAGTCTAGCTTCTATGGTTATGTTGCTGAACGCTTTCCTGATAGCTGCATTGTACTTAATGCTCCGCGTAGTCAGCTCCTGATGAGATTCGCTCTATTAATATCGATTTCTAATTTCAAAGGCTCCTCGTTCATAATGTGAAAAGGGAGGTCCTCATATTGAATTTACGAGTTTATTCTGGGAATATGATAAGTTAAGGAGAATCAATGGACATTGCATCTAGAAAGGTCTTGATATAGCTCTTTGACTACTTGAAAAATGACCACTTATAGTGATCTTCAACACAGTTCCTGATACATTTATAGTTCAAATAAGAATCATCACATTGGATCATCGTAAGATGTTTCCCCTTAGTCTATCGAAGAACTTCCCTGCCTCCTCGTAATCTCTAGCAAGGATTATATCTTTCAGGTACTCTAACCTGGAGGTTATCGTTTCTAGCTGCTTTATTGATTCTGGGCTGAAAAGTATTTCAGAAAGGAGACTGTTGTCTTCTGACAATATACCTTTCGCTAGTTCCATATGTTTCCTGAAGTTGGTTCCTGGTATGTCCTTTGTGTCTACACACGCAACGAATACCATTGAAGAAGAGAATGGTAACGTCAGGGAATATGTCATCATGGAGTCATGTTCACTGAACGAAATTCGTACAACTTCAACCCCATCTTTTCGTAAAATCCGCGAAAAATGTTCTTCCCAACTTCGTGTGATTCTCTTATGATTATTGCGCTCTCGCCCTTTGGTTCCTTCATATCCGCGTTAGTAGGCCCAAACATGGGGTAAGTCGAAACGAACCTGTACCCGCTGTGAAGATAATAAGTTGACATATCTCACTTGATAGATGATATATCCGCCAATGTGCACCCCTTTGAAATGTATGGAACAACATCCTCAAACACTCTTACTGTGTTTCCAAGGGTGACAGCGTTGATCAGTATGTCTGGCCGATAGCCGCTGATATCACTGGGCGACGATAGCACCTCCACCCCAAGATTCCGGCCCTTTTATTCGGATCAGCATCGTATACAGCTATATCCCAGTCCTCTTTCAGAACATTGACAAGCCACTTTCCCTTCCTTCCCGTGCCTACGATTGTTGCCCTCTTAATTCCCAACTCCCATGGCATCCCAACAGTCTAAATCCAACAGTACCACGCTTAATTTTCTTCAGGGCTCTTTCTACGTTGCTTTCGGAATAATGCCCCTTAAAGTCTATCAGGAACTTTGATCTGCCAGTAGAGTCCCTCGAGGGAATAGACTCGATCATTGTCAAATTTATCCCCTCATCCTTAAATACGTTCAGTACCGTTGTTAGCGCGCCGACTCTGTCATCTGTCAAGAACGTGATGGAGCACTTATTTCCCTTTCTACGGAGCTTCTCTCTAGAAAGAACGATGAATCTGGTATAATTGTATCTTGAATCCTCAATCTCCTCCTTGAGGACGTTTAATCCATAGATACTGGAGCATGCTTTACTTGCGATGGACATACTAGGGGATATCTCTTACACCAAATGTCAGATTCCTGAAGGATTCCCTTGCTAATTTAAGCAAAGCCATTAAATCTAATCTTCACTCTTAGATAAAATAGCGCTAGAACTCATAGCAGGTTTTCAAACTCCTCGGCAATTGGTCCTGATTGAGTAATTATTGCTCTGGACGTACCCCTTTTCAGTTCTCTATGTAGAGGAACCGTTATTGTTCGGTTTCCTCTCCTTCCCGACGCATAATCATATGGCTACCTGTTCAGTGCTTTGACGACTTCATAACCAGAGACTACCGGAAATTTAGTCAGTTCCACGGCCATTTTCACTGGTATGGGTTGACCATGTTTCCTAAATCTCTCTATATATATACTGCTATTGCATTCTTTATGTACTCGATTGTCCCATCTAACACTAATTATTTGATCGACAAATTCTGGACCTCTAGATGGTTCATACCTTACATTGTAGAGCTCTGGCGCGAATTCGTAGAAATCGTATATCTGCTTTAGCTTCAAGAGGAAACTAGTCGAAATGAGTCGTAGGTCTGGAAATGGGGCGCCATTACTACAATTGCATCAATCTCACCAACAAGGAATTCGCCGGAGGACTTCACGGCAGCCACGGTTTCTGAGTGGTCATTACCCAAGTTTCCTATGAGTGTAGGAGAGTTTGGTACGAAGGCCACAGGCTTTATTAGGCCAAAAAATCTGTTTATGCTATTAGTACATTTTGCCGTGAAATTTCTTGCGACCCTTTTGCTAAAAGGAGTAATTCTGTAGGTAGAGACAATGAGGCTCATTTAATCTTGCTCCTCCCGTCTGAGCTCATTGACCGGGATCTTGCAGGCGAGTCATTTTGTTAATCAAGGTCTCATCCATCATTCCTGGATATTATACTCTGAACGCGGCGAATCATTTCCCTCCTTGGTTTACTCCAAGAATAAACTAACTTCGTCCTTTTCGTCTTCGCATACGAGATTTCTTTGCTAACAACTGATCTATATTCCATAGGTTCATGATAATCAAGGGGAATACCCTTCCTTATCTTCTCCCCGACTATCGCGTACGATTCCTTCCAAGATTTTCCAGATTGAAAGATTGAGAATGCTTCTGCAGTAGAATTTACAGAATTTTCCATTAACTCCATAGCCTTCTTCTCGTCTAGCTTGAATTCCAGAATGAAGTCTTGATAGTGATTAAGAATTTTTTCTACTAGGATTACATATTTTATGGTTCTATCCTTTGATATTTGGAATTCTCTGTGATAACCAGATTGTCTATTCAACAAGATCGTGGCAGTTGAAACCAGATGTCCAATAGCTTCAGATGCATAACCTTGAACCATTTCAAGGAAGTCTGGGTTTCTCTTGTTTGGCATTAGTGAACTACCCGTAGAAAATCCGGGAGGTAGTATTATGAATGACTCTTTGTCGCCACTAAAACCTATAAAATCCTGTGATATTCTTGATAGAAAAAGCATTATTTTAATTAGGAACGCTAACACATTAAGATCGTCAAATCCACGGTAAAAGCTTTCAGCCATCGGATTTTGTGGATATGATTTGAAACCCAAATTCTTAGCCACAATATTAAAATTTATAGGAGAAAGTGAACCAAAGCCAGACCCATAGCCGAATGGAGAAGTAACTGTAAATTTTTCACACATCTCAAGTGCATCAAGTGACGTATCTAGGGATACCCTGGATAAATAGTCGAAATAGGTAGAAATTGTTACTGGCATTGCTTGCCGATTGTGTGTATAACCTGGCATTACTCCTTTGAAATTTCCCCTTTTGGCATTCATTCGCTCTGAGATTGAGATAAGATACTTTGAAATCTTGAGAAGATGATCGATGTAGAAGGACTTTATATTTGTGTGGCTCTGCTCATTTCTTGAAAGGAAGATGCGAAGATTCTTGTAAGCATTACCACCTTTTTCCTTCAGGTATTCCTCTACAAACCCGTGCACATCCTCAAGACGTGGATCTATCTTGATCTTCTTGCCTAGCAAACTAAATAGTCCAGTTAATATCGCATCACTATCCTCTAAGGAAATTTTGGATTCATTTCTAAGCTGCAAATGGTAGACAAGGAGAGAAATTACTTCGTAGTCAAGAAGCATAGAATCAATTTGTGCGTCATCATCTGTCATTATGTCTGAGAGATCTCTTTGCCCCTCATCTGAAGCCCCGCCACTCCATATTTTTACCATGGAGTCACTCTTTAATGATCATTTCTTCTAAATGTTTCTTTCTCACTTTTCTCGTAGCAATTGTTTGGCTTCCGAATATGTATATGAAACCTGGGGCTTTGCTCTGATCAAAGGTCTGGTTTTTGCCATATGTAGACACAGACATATCATAAAGAGAATTTGTGCTTTCTACTCCAACAGGTATAATATTTCCCTTATACAGCTTGAGTTTTACCCTCCCATTTACAGCGGCATTAATACTCTGCTGGAATACCTTTATGTGATCCATTAAGGGATCAAACCAAAGTCCACTGTAAACCATTTCAGCAAACTGTTGATCCATGAACTTCTTAAGTTGGCTTTCTCTTTTGCTCAGTACTAAGGATTCTAGATATCTATGGCCGGTTATAATTGTGACAGCTGCAGGACATTCATAGAATTCGTGACTCTTTATGCCTACAACTCTGTCCTCTATCATATCAATCGCTCCTATACCGCTTTGGCCAGCTACATAATTCAATTCTGCAATCAAATCCTTGAGTGGCATTTGCTTTCCATTAAGTTCAACAGGTAGTCCACCCCTATAAGTAATTGATAGACCTACCGGCTTATCGACTGATTTCTCAACAGGTAGGACCCACTTATACGCATCTTCTGGAACTCCTTCGTTTATGAACTCAATGTCTGATCCTTCAACTGACCTCCCCCACAAGTTCTCGTCGACTGAGTATTTCCCCCCATTGGGTACTTCTATATTCTTCAATTTGGCATACTCTATTTCCTCGTCCCTGTTCATGTTCATTTCTCTCACGGGTGCGATTATAGTAAGATCCTCATTCAGTGCCTTTATAGAAACTTCAAATCTGACCTGGTCGTTTCCCTTTCCCGTTGAACCATGCGCGATAATATTGCAATCGTTCTGTTCCGCAAATTTCACCGCTTCCATAGACATTAGAGGTCTAGCTAGACTTGTAGAAAGAGGGTATTTATCAAGATAAAGCCCATCGTTCAGTATCCCCTGTGCTACGAACTCTTCAGAAAACTTATCCTTAACGTCTTCCGTAATTGTCTTTATCGCTCCGAGTTTCTTTGCCTTCGCTGCTATGCGTTGGAGGTCATTTTTCTCCTGACCAACATCAAGAGTCAAAGTCAGCACATCAAAATTCTGCTGCTCCTGCAACCATTTTATCATCACGGATGTGTCTAAACCCCCCGAATACAGCAGAAGTACTTTTTCCTTCATATACCACGATTTACCATTAATATATTAGATTAGTTAAAAAATTCGGTATTTTAGATATTCTTATTATCAATTTGGAGTACAAAATGTTAAAATATACACGGAGTATGTATTTTTATGAAAGATTTCGAAGAGACCAAGTATACTGTTGAAAACAAGGTTGCTCGGTTCCTCAGAGAAAACCCAGATTATATGCTTTCAATGAAAGTTGGGATAATTAACGTTAGTAAATTAGCACAGCTTATATTAAAAGAAAACGAAGATCTGAATCCAATATCTGTAAGAGCTGCGCTAAATAGGTTCAAGGGTAGGTTGGACGAAGAAACCGGGAAAACCAAGGCAGACGATCTTCTAAAGAAAAGTAGAATTTCTTTGCAAGACAGGATTTGCGTAGTCACATCGAAAACTCCCCAAAATATGAAATATATATCCGCAACCCACCTTCATGACAGCATCGTCTATATTGTAGACGAAATTGAAAGCAAAATACCACCCACCACAGTGAATATCATGGTCGACAGAGATGTTAGTTTGATTCACATATTCTCTTCAAAGGAAATAGAGAAGACACCGGGATTTGTAATGCGTATAACTCATAAACTCTACGCAAGAGGTATCAATATCCTTCAACTTATCTCATGTTCCAACGAAACGATACTTATATTGAACAAGAAAGATTCCACTCTCGCTTACGAAATTTTGACATCGGAATAACCATGCCACCTTTTCCAAAGTAAATTATGGATTTAATTGAGCTTGAATTGTTTTGGCGGCTTCGGAGTTTTTTGAGGAGGACTTAATTATAGTATTTGTATAGCTGAAATCCAGACATGTATATACTGAATTGTATTTCAGAATATGATGAGTCTTCTGTCTGGCATAATATTTGGAATCAGGTTGGAGGGCTTCTCTCCCTTTGATCGAACAAGATTCAACAAGAAGGTCCTTGGATATACAGATAAATCCCAGATCGGTAAATACTCATATTCATGATCCGGCTTCATGTCGGATGTACCGCACGTTCATCTCTCTAATTCCATCTTCATCATACTGGAAGAGAACCTTGACAGGGTGAAGGGTTTCTGCGAAACGTTCATGGTAGATCTGTCTTTGAGAAAGGTCATTCTCACAGCATCAGACCTGGAGGTTCTGCTATGAACAGCGATGAGTATATCATGCACTTGGAAAGCACTGTTGCCCAACTCACAGCGGAGACATTATCATTAAGGACTGAGAACGAAGATCTGAAGAGGCGTCTCATTCTCTATGAGAATCCTCATACACCGCAGTCAAAACAGATGTTCAGACCCTGAGACGACAATACCCATGGGAAAGAGTGGTGCACCATCTGGTCACAAGGGTGTAACTCGTATTCTTGACAAGCCTGATGAGATTATTCACCTGTCAATCGAGAAGAAGATAATATCCGCATCCCTCCGCCACAGAAGATAAGGGTAACCGAATACGATCTTGAAGTCTATAGAGACAGCAACTGCGGGATGTGTGTGAAATCAAAGCACATGGACTGCCCTCAGGGAAGGAAAATGGGCATATACCTTCTCAATTACATCACAATGCTGAAATACAATCTTCGTTTGAAAAATGGTAAATGTGAAGAATTGAATGGGACGGTTTCGCTTAATCTATTAATCGAATCTATTTCGGATTCATCATATCGTGCTTTGTCAGCGTGGAAAATACAGGTCCGAAAAGTCACAATAGCCCCGGGCAGATTCGCTTAATTATTTAAGCGAAGCCTATAAGCAAACCTCTCATTTCTTTATGCGTCGCAACAAGTTTTCTTATCAAATAGTTTCCAATATTTCTTTTGGCAAATAAATAAAGAAGAGTGCTGCTATCTTCTCCTCAAGCGTCATAGCGCCACGAATCAATTGTAACAGATTCCTGGTACAGAAAACTTAGGTCTGCTAAACACAAACGGAGCCATGTACAAGTATGGAATAGATGAATAAGAAAGTAAAGTAAGCTGCAAGGATTGCAGTAAAGGAGTACTTTGAAATTTAATGAGAACAGAAACGAATGTATTTCTTGAGTAACATAGCGGTCTGAGGAATGGATTCTATGAGAGGAGCATAAAGATCAAGCTGGGAGAGACAGACAGTATTAACGTGCCACGAGACAGAGAAGTTTTGTTCAAGACTGGAGTATTCAAGCTTTATAGCAGGTCCGTTGGAGAAGACTAGCTAGTAATATCCCTCTACTCTAAGGGGATATCCACAAGAAAAGGTTCTGAAATACTTAAAACAATATTCTAGAACAGACACTCAACGTTATCCATAACACGCATCACTGATGCCACAATGGAGGAGGTGAAGAGATTCCAGTTAAGGCCTCTTAATTATAGATACATGGCCTCATTTTTGGATGCATTGCCCTTCTTTCTTAGAAGGGATGCAGTTGAAAAGGAGCCAGTGATGTTTGGAATGTTAGTTGAGGAAACGGAGGAATGCGAGGTGCTGGGATTCTATATAGCCTCAAAGGAATCGCACAACTCATACGTGGATGTGATCAACGACCTCTATGAAAGGGGAGTGAGCGATTTCATTTATAGCTGATGGAATACTAAAACTTAAGGGGAAATAAGGGAGATATTCCCAGTGGCGGACTTGCAGTTGTGTACCATCCACGCATCAAGAAACTTCTAAACAGAAGCGAGCAAGCCTGCACCCCAACCATGCGCGGCTACGGGGAAGTCGGATTATCGAGGGATGAAGTATTACGTCCTCTGGGCACCGAGATTTTTTTCGAGTTCACCCCTCAGGAGGATAAGAAAAACTCCCGTGATTATCAAGCCAAATATTATCCCCATTACCCCCCACATTATGGTGTCTTCCCGGTAAGCCTCCTGATACCGTCTCTGCTTCACCATATTATAAATTTTCCACGTCTTCAGGAATACGAATATCCCTATCACCATTACTACAAGATATATGAAAATGGCAACATAGGCGCCTGCAATGGCTCCGGAATAAAGGTAAGAATAGGAAGGCCCCAGGGAAGCAGCATACGCGCTTAGGGAAAGGAGTGAAATTACGGAATAGATCGTTTCAATAAAGAAAACAAGCACAGATATGCCGGAGAATATTAGCGCCATCAGTATAGTATTGTCCACAGAAAGAAATTCAGAGAACTGCTGTCTCGGAATTGAGCCGTAGGGAGGCGGATAATTCCCCTGAGGAGGATTGGACTGCGGAGGATTCTGACCCGATTGCATTCCTGGCTGCTGAATGTTATTAGGGGACTGCGGGGGTGTCTGAACCTGCTGATACGTGCCTGTTGGAACACTCTGCTGCTGCCGAGGTGGAACGCTCTCCATAGGCAGCGGGCTTCCACACTGTTTACAGAAAACAGCATCATCTTCGTTGGGTGCTCCGCACTTCGTGCAGTATTTCATTGTCTTACTCTCCCTGAATGACCAAAAATAGTATTTGGGTTCAGCTATTTAACTTTTATACGTGATTCCGACTATTATGGCAAAACTGACCTTTTTCACCGAGCCTGAAGAAACAAGAAATATTCACCCATCTAAAAACATCATTCACACTCCAATCAAAAGCACTAAGTCTCATGTTAAAGAATGAAACCTCACAGAAGCATGGACTATTAGAAAGTAGAAGGCTAAGTTTTCAATGTTCGAACTACTGTTAGCACGCCGAAATTATTGTCATCACAGCATTGTCCCTCTCATCTCAGGCTTCTTATGATCGTATTGACATTGTTGTTCAGATAACTGACTTCCTCATGCTTCAGGGTCGTTCCTCCCGGCGAACCCCGTCCCATAAAGCCGAACAGTACGAGACTTCCGGAAGCATCAGTCCCATTGGGCCTTACCTGGTCAGCGACGTCAATTTCAATTTTGCCTGGACGCCAAAAAGTCGAGGGGAATGCGTTTATTTTTCTGATACTTCTAAGCTCTACCGAGAATGAGCCCGGATTGCGGAGCGTGTCATTTATCTCGCTTTCATCCACTTTTGTTGTAGTCTTTGAAAGGAGTCCCCACGTAAGCGGGCCTCCGAGCAATGCCGTAGCAGCGGTACCCCCCCTGCCTCTCGATAAAAACATGAATCTTCTGTCCGTTATAACAACTGAACCAGAATGGGGAGGGATACTTACCCTCTTTCTGTCTATTGTCGCAAGGTTTGCGCCGGGATGAATAAAGAGAATTGTTTCGTTGCCTCCTCCAGAATCCGAAACAGGAGGAACTGCAGGGGAAGACCAAACTCCCGGCTGCCCACCCTGTGAATTCGAAAAGTTTTGCTGTTCACTACGGCTTAAAAATTCTGAGCCTGTTCTTGGCTGAAAGGAAGAGGTCGGAGGCTGCTGGAGGTCTGGTTGAGTACCTTGGAAGACGGGAGGCATACCCACAGAAGCTGCAGGGCTGACATTTGGCGCAGGGAACGCGAGGGTTTTCCTCAAACCAAAAAAGGTCAGGAAATACGCTATTGCCCAGAGTATTAAGAACAGGGCTACGAATCCATCGAGGTTGTGTGCAACAGATGAGAAAACACCTAAGTTAGAAAATGTCACTGGTTGGTAGTAAAGTCCGTTGAGAGTGTTCATCGATGAATAAATTCCCAGTGAAACAACAAGAAACGATATTATGTAAAATACCCACAAAACAATCCTCCCTTTCCTGGGGAATACCGAATATACCGCTAGAAATAGGGAGGCGTCTATAATTACGTATACAAAGGATATAAAGAAGAGAAAAGGATCTGTATATTTTACGATTGTAGAGTAGGAGATCGATGTTGCGGATGAAATTATTGCGATTAGCGAGTTGTATCTGAGCACACTGGTCAGCCCCACTCCTGTAGCGACAATAAATAGAATCATCGAAATTATGCTCATCCTTCTGTGAAGCTTTGAGATTTCCGATGATCCCAGGACCAAGATAACAAGCCCGACGAGTATGAGGAGACTCAGGAAATCTCCCACACTTGGAATCGCAGTGAGGATCAGCCCAATGGCAATCAGCAGTATGCCAGTTCGCGTCCTGCTCTTCTTCCTTCCTCCCGGGTAGCCTCCATAAGGATAAGGCTGATTCCCTTGGCTAAGGCTCATTCCCTTCACCTCTTCTTAACATAATTATAGCTAACGTGAGAACAACAAACAGCACAAACGAAAATGCAATTTCCATGACAGGTGAGTAATATGGAGACATACCCGCTGGGCTCACGAAGGAAAAAGTGACCAGAACGGAGACATTTCTGCCAGACACTGAGACCTTACCGATAGCTTGCGAAATGCGATAGCCTGTTATATTTGCTACGCTAAACGTATAGGTACCATTTCCTTCCTTCAAAATTATAGAATCATTGGAAGATGACTCGGAGACTCCGTTGACGCTTATTTCCCACGATGCTCCGGGTGGGAGACCTGTCTCCCTGAATGTTATAGTATAGGACTTGAACGTGATTAAGACCGTCAGGTTGTTTCCATTAACGTTGACGGTTCCGTTCTGGGGGGAGGGTGTGAAACCATTTACCGAAGGAACGGAGTAGGGGTAGTTTCCATCATACACAGAGAATGTGATGTTGCTATAGGGAGAAGATTGAACATTCCCATTCAAGTTCACTGACCAAAGAGTGCCTGATGGCAACCCCACTTCTACAAAGGATACGCTGTACTTTTCAGCTGTGAAAGAAATACTATCTGTAACGTTTTCACTATTCACGTTTATCACGCCTGTTGATGGCGTAGAGATATACCCCGTTAGCTTGCCGACCTCAAAATCATATTTACCATTAACCTCACTGAAAGTCAGTGTGGTATTGCTGGAATCCTCTGTTAGGCCACCAAGCGTAATGTACCAGACTGTGCCGGTGGGGAGTCCCGATTCAATAAACGTAACACTGTAATGTACCAGCGTAAATGTTACACTCTCTTCTATATTACCTCCGTTAACTGTAAATGAACCGGAAGAAGGAAAGGCGCTATAAACAGTATTAGAACTCACCGAATAGTAGTAAGTGCCGTTATATGCCTGAAATGATATCGTCGAAGTGGTGGAACTATAGGAGAGACCATTACTCAAATTCACGTACCACGTGCTCCCGCTCGGGAGGCCGGACTCCGAGAACGTCACGTTGTATTCCCGAGCAGATACTTGTGAGAAAACGTAGACTACTGCACCCACGGATGAAGCGTACGAATCCCCGGGGCCAGTTGCATAATTTACTGTGAAACTGTACTGTCCGCTGTTAACGAACGCAGAAGCTATAACAATCCCAGCGTATGAGCCGGCATTCCCGTAAGTGCCGCGTGTAAAAGCATCGTACGTGAAGGGAGCATTAGAAGTTACTGATCCGTTGTAGCTGTTAGATGCCGCTGACACGATAACTACCAAGGAACCATTGTACTGGACACTGAAAGTTCCGGTCGTTGAATTTGCACCTGTACTGTCATTGAAAAAAGTATAGTTCTCGTAAATTAAGCTGGTGACCCTTGCGCCACCAATGGCATAATAGGCCCCAGCAGTCGAAAAATTTCCTGTATTGTTCGACGAATGACCTATAGCGATCACCGGGCCTGTTATGTATGGATTTGAATCCGACACGAAGAGATCGGTAATGTATGACTCACTGGAGATCGGTTGCCCCCCTCCCGTCACAGCGGCATACAGGTATACGGCACCGCCTGGGCTTAGCGTCAACGAATTTGACTGAGACTCAGCATACGCCGTGACGGATGTCGACAGGCTACTCGAATCAAGGTAGCCAGGCTTTGAAGAATTTTGGATCTGTGCATGCACTACAACCGTGGCCGCAGATGAAATTGCTAGCGCAAGAATAAGAGTAGTGACGACTAACGCACGGAACTCTTTCATTTAAATAGTAATGGTAAAACCCATATTAGATTGTTCTGGATTCTTCAGTATCCTTAAAAATTTTAATAAAACAAAATTTCCCTGAATGGTACAACACTTCTCCATAAATACCAAATACTCAAAAATAGAATAATCTATGATGAAAAGGATTTCTGATTTTGCAAATATAAAAAATAAGGCCAGGACACAAAATCAGGGAGGGACAAACGTCGCGATGAACACGATGTTGCCCTCGAAAGATATTTCGAATGCCCACTGGCTTCCTATGATATTCTGATTGGGCGCTCCAGAAAAGGATAGAGAATAGTTGAAGGAATCCCTGCCGCCGAAAGAAGTGTCATTAACAGTGCTGAAGTTTAGATGCTGACCAAGCACCTCGGCGGAAGAAGGGAAGTTCGATACCACCAGCGCTGGACTGGAGAATGTTGTTACATTGTAAGAGGACATAACGCTATAATCTGTTAGGTTCACGACAGAGAACACAAAGGGCAGGTTTATGTGACCAGTATTAACAGTCTTGTTGGCTGTGGTGAAATGAAGGACAGAAGTGTTATTTGAAAAGGTCGTCCACCAGTTTCCGGATATTGACATCCCGTCGATGTAGTTTGTGTCCCCTATAACCCCAGTCAATTCACCGCTATGACCCGCTGAACTTATACCCATCCCAACCCCTACCCATCCCATCAGCCCGAATGGTGCAGGATTCAAGATGATAGTATTTCCTGAAAAACTTACGTTAGCGTAGACCACATCAAGCTGAGTTCCAGTAGAGATAGACCCACTGGGAGAAGGAAGTGGAAAAAGCGCAACAAACATATCACCCGTACTGGCAGAAGATGAAGCCCAGAAGTAGTTTAATGAGACGGATTCTGATATTCCGCTCCCCTCGGGATAGTGCATTACGTAGCTCCCTTTATAGGCGTTCATTGGAGTTTCGTTTAGGTACAGGGCCAGATTATCTATGCTCGCTGACGTAGGGCTGGTCATTATCAGAGAAAGATATGCCATTGCAATTGTGTTGTTTGTACTGCCTATACGATATGTGGGCACTACTGCGCCAGTTAAAATGCCGTTAATTATTGCGCTTTTGCCCTCGCCCATATAATGCATTGCAATCCCAGTTAAGGCAATAGCGCCAACCACTACAACGATTATGATTATAATAACAAAAACCCCCCTCATCGTTTAAAGCCATTGGAGTTGCATTATTAATATATTGCGGTTTGTCTACTCCCTCTGGGCCCCATAATGAGTGTTCAGTATCATCCACCTTTTTCCAGCAATACTATGCATTGCTTAATGCCACTGGAAGGAGAAGTTAGAAGAAAAGAACATTTACCAGATGTCTTTTGCCGCACGCTTTTACTTGTTGTGTCATTGGTCAATGATTTGTGTTGCTCTAAATGGCCTGATGGTATGAACGTTCTCTGTTCGTTACGGGAAATCGCCGGGGAAAGCCCTGAATTGAGAAACTGAATATTGTACTTAACAAACACCTGCGGGAAAGAGACTGACAGGAGTCTTGAGATTATGGAGTCTGCGTGTTTCGTAAAGATCCGGTTCTCTCATATGTCTTTAGTTATATACAAGCTTAAGGGAGGAGGAAAAGATCTACTGATGAAGCCGTCTGAAATAAACCTCAATTTTTTAGAGGAAAGTAATATACGGCCACAATGCGCTAAGACAGAATCTTCGTTTGAAAAATGGTAAATGTGAAGAATTGAATAAGACGGCTTCGCTTAAACATTTAAGCGAATATTTTTGGGTTCATCACATCGTGCTTCGTCACCTTGTATAATACGGCTCCGTAAAATTACAATAGCCCCGGGCAGATTCGAACTGCCGTCGTCGGATTCAAAGTCCGAAATGCTTGTCCACTACACCACGGGGCTTCGACTACTCTATTTCTCTGCGATTAAAAATCTATCCTGATTTATAACTGAGAAACTCCTTTCCAAGAAGCTCTCTGGCTATTATCAGTTTCATTATGTTTATACCGCCT
Organism: Thermoplasmatales archaeon; assembly: GCA_026127935.1. Taxonomy (GTDB): domain Archaea; phylum Thermoplasmatota; class Thermoplasmata; order Thermoplasmatales. Next base: position 62,054 of record JAJSLL010000002.1, read on the forward strand.
TCCGCTCCTACATAGTACGACATTACACCGCCCTGTGCTGCACCGAGCGGAAGATCCTTTGTATATGCCATCGCTCCATGCCATACCATCACTTTTGTAATAATCTCGTGTGCGGTCGGAGGCCCGGTCATCTTTGCAAGCGATACGGCAAGATTCTGCTCAGAAAGCGGCACCTTCTCTTTGTTCTTGTATACTCTATCCAATATCCATGAAGCTTTCTGCGTTAGCAGTCTTGAAGATTCCAGTTTACCGTAGAGTTCTGATAGTTCAAACTGCAACCCCTCCTGCTTCCCCAGGGGCTGGTCAAAAAGCATCTTCGACTTCAGATGCTCCCTCCCCATGTCCAGAGCTTCTAGCGCGGCACCATTGCATGCTGCTGCAACGTATATCCTTGCGATATTGAACCCTTCCATTATTATGCGGAATCCCTGTCCGATCTCCCCCACCCTGTACTTATCATCCAAATCCAAATTGTTAAAAGAAAAACCACCGGTTGACAGGCCTTCCCTCGCAATATTATTGAAAACGGTAGTTGATATTTCGCTGTTCAGTTTTCCGTCAGTGCCCTTGATCATGAATGCAAATGTAGTGAATGCCTTTGACCCAGCATTCTTATCTCCTGTTCTTAAAAGCGTAAGGAAGCCGCCTCCGCCTGAGAGATTAAGTGCTTCCCTAACTCCACTGATATATACCTTTTCTCCAGATACTGACCAACCATTCCCCCTTCTCACGGCATTTGATTTCTCGTTCATCACGTCAGAGCCGCCCGATGGTTCAGTCGATCCTATTCCCATGAACGTCCTTCCTTTAACTATGGAAGGAAGCATTTCTTCCTTGATCTCCTCTGATCCATATTTTTCAAGCATTGCAGGCCATCCGTTCAAAAGAAGCACGTAGACTGGGAGAGCCATGGATACATCCCCCCTAGCTAATTCCTCAACAATTGCAGCCATTTGAGAAATTGAGCCGCCTGCTCCCCCGTATTTCTCAGATACGGTGAATCCGATAAAACCTGCATCGGCCGCCTTTTGAATTATATCTTCTGGAATATTGTTGGTGTAGGAAATCTTGTCTCTCTTAGGAATCACATATTTCTGGACGAACTCCTTCGCATTTTCCCTTATAAGTCGATCTTCTTCTGAGGTGCCAAAGTCCATTGTTATCTATTAGTGATTGATTCTAGATATTTTAATTCTAAACTTCAAAACGAAACTGTTTAGAAATTAGTTATACTTTTATCATTAATTCAGAAAAAATATCGAATCCTACAGGGGAGGTTTTAGATCGTGCGGGAAGATATCTTAGATAGGAATCTTTTCCCCCACCCAGTAGGATCATTTAGCTTTTGCTGGTTCTGATTTTCTCTGTGTCAGTTTGCTCAGTGAACAAATACCGTTCCTGCCATCCACCCATTTGTGTTCATCGCGCCTTCCCACCCACTCGAACCTGTACCGCAAGCAACTTCGCATTGCCAGGAGTATGTCCCTGAAGCAAGAGTGAATGATGCCTGAATCACGCTTGACTCGACTATGGGTAGGTTCAATACTTCTTTGCTTCCATTGAATACAGTGAATGTGTGAGCTATTATGTTAGGATTAACAGATGTGACCTGCTGGCTGCCGTTAACTGCAATCTGACTTCCACTGTTCGTGGAATTGATGTTGGTGTTGTTGTAAATAGTCTCTTTTCCATTCAGCGTTCCAGTTACATTGGCGTATATCGAAGCAACAGATCCATTTCCGTCATCATAGTTGATTATTGTAAGGTCGATCTGTCTATTTGCTGGGAGAGATATGTTAGAAGTAGATTCGAGAGTTCCATTGTTCAGCAAAAAGAACGCAGGTTGTGCCCCGACCGTACTATTGTATATGTTATTTGTAGTGATCACCATTACCAGCGAGTATGGAGCAGCGCTTGCCGGTCCCGTATTCACGTTCCCTTGGGAGTGTTCTATAGGGGCATTTGTCATAAAATAACCTGCAAAGAGACCCGTACCTATTCCCACTGCGATTATCGCAACTACGGCTGCAACCGCAAGGGCATTAGAGATGTTTGATTTCAATTTAATCCCCATTAAAGAATTACATCGTTGGGTATCTTTTATCGTGCACGTACACGTGCATCCCAACTTATACTAACTCTAGTTCTTGAATGCATGGAAACGGCAATTTTCCTCCATATTATGCCCTAAATGCCTTAATTCTTGGAATGAAACCTCAATTTTTTTGGCACCGCGAAATCAAAACTGTACAGTAATGCGCAAGAAGTTAAATTCAGAAGAAACATTTGCCCCAATGCGGGGGTTGCCGAGCCAGGTTAAAGGTACCAGACTTAAGATCTGGTTCCGTAGGGATTCGGGGGTTCAAATCCCCTCCCCCGCATAGCAAATAAGGTCTAATACGTCACCATCGTTCCACTCTCTTTATTCAAAGGGTATATAAAGAAACATTAAAAATGATTAATTATATATTATTAACACTCTCATGACTTTACATGGATGCCTCTTAAGGATGTCAAGATATAATATTCGAGTTTTAATCTGGAATAACTGTGATTATACATAGCGTCATAACTTATTTTGTATACTTCAAATACAACTATACATTATTTTAATTATGAGGAAGCTCACAATTTCAGATGATAAGAAGAAAGAAATAATAGAAGAGATAAGACGCAGCGACGAATCAAAGTACGATCACAGGTTGCATGGAATACTCCTCGTTGCCAACGGTATGAGCCCTTACAGCGTATCCAAGGTCATAGGGAACAGCCCCAGGAGCATAGAGAATTGGACCAACCTGTTCCTGACGCATGGCTTCAACAGACTGAGGGAGTCAAGTAGGTCAGGCAGACCCCCAAGGCTATCGAGCGTTTGAAAAACATATCGGATGACGTGAGGAAGAATCCCATTGACCTGGATTATTCTCAGAACCTATGGGACGGGAAGCTGCTCAGCCACCATCTCGCCATGAAGTACGACATAGCTCTGGGAACGAGGCAGTGCCAGAGGGTATTCAGGAAGCTCAAATTCAGGCTGAGGAAACGGAGACCGAAGATAGCGAAGGGAGACGATGACAGAGGAATAAACCTCCATGTTGAAGGGGGTGGGCCCGGCACTGTATCGAAGGTTCATCATAAGATAGCTTAAAGTGGCTCTGAGATTCATACTCTTATGGACAGTCTCTTCCTCAATTCATCCTTAAGTGCCTTTCCTACGGGATTTCTTGGAATCGATGTTATCACTTCCACCCTTTCTGGCCACTTGTAGATTGCAACTTCGTTCGCCTTCATGATACCCTTAACTTCCTCAAGTCCCACCTTTTCTCCTGCTCTAGGAACCACAAAGAGACACACCTTCTCTCCAAGTACCTCATCGGGCAAGGGAATCGCGGCTGCGTCAGCAATTCTTGGATCTCTCTTGGCAATGTCCTCAATTTCCGCAGAGCTTATATTGAAGCCTCCGCGTATTATGATGTCTTTCAGACGGTCAAAGAATGCTATCCTGTCTTTCGAGACGATCGTGAACAAATCCCCTGTGTGGAAAAACCCGTCTTTGTCGAAGACATTTCTCGTCAGATCGGGTTGATTGTAGTACTCTGGGATGGTGAATGGACTGCGGAAGCAAAGTTCACCAACGCTTCCTATTTCGGTAATTTCTCTTCCCGTATTTGGATCAATTATCTTTGTTTCAGTGGCCTTGAAAAAGGGTATATCTTCCATCTTACCCGGGCCTGGCCAAGGAAAGCTTCTCGCTCTATCTGAAAGATCTTGTACCGTGTCTTTAGTGGAGAAGAGCCCAGTTCCCTCATTCTGCCCCCACACGTTGATAGACTCTATTCCCCATCTCTTCTTGAATTCCAGGAAGGTCCAGGGTGGTGGAGGGGCAGATCCTTGAACGAAGAACTCGGTCGCACTCAGGTCAAATTTATCCACGTCTGGATGCTTGAGCATTGCCACTGCCACCGCTGGCGGTGCCAGGGTGAAGTTGACTTTCTCTCCTACCAGTTGCTTGAGGTATAAGACTGGATCAAAAGGATGGTGAAGGATAAAGGTACCCGCTACCATTAGCCAGGGTACGATTCCTACTCCTATCCCGGTCATGTTCACGAGTGGTGCAGGATTCATAACAACGGCTCCATCACTCAAAATTCCACCCTTGAATTCTTTCCTAAAGAAAAATCTAAGAAATCCCCAGTTGTTGTGGCTCATAGGGCAAGCCTTTGGCTCCTTCTCTGTTCCTGAGGTCCACTCTATCACGGCAACATCATCTCCCTGAACTCTACTTGTGACTCTATCTAATTCAGGTGAGATGGCTTCATTTGCCATTGCCTCTCTTATTTCCGATGGTGAAAGCAATGTAGGAGCTGGTAAACTCCTGATACCTAGATTCTTCACCATTTCGAGATGGTCAAAGTTTTTGAAATTCATGGAAACGTACATCGATGCTCTAGTGGTCTCAAATACGCTCGCAAGTTCGTGAGCTCTCCACTGCATCGGAACTGGCGATATTATCCCCCCTAAACGCCAAACTGCCAAATATATTGTCAGTAGTTCGTTTATGTTAGGGAGCTGAATCACCATTACATTATCTCTTTTAAACCCCTTACGAATCAAAAAAGAAGATAATCTGTCCACCCTTTCCTTAAGTTCTCTATAAGTTATCCTTTCATCTTTTAACCCAACAAGAGCTTCCTTGTTCGGTGGATCTACAATTGCAGTTCTGTCGGGATTCCTAGAAACGTTGTCTAGAAATATTCCTATGAGTGTCTTGTTATCCCACCATCCTTCCCTGACGTATTTTTCAATTCTTTCCTTTGAAACAAGAATGACCATAAAATGAATATTAAACTCTTCACATTAATATCTTTTTAGTGGATTTTCTCAAGAACCAGAAAAGAGCGGTCAGGTTTTCCTATTTTCAAAGTATCTTGGCTTGGACCCTAAGAGTTTCTCGTTTCTATAAAGCCCTGAAGTTCCTCCGGTGGATATCATCAATCTGTTCCAGCAGTTTATGATGTTGACGGCCATAATCAATGCAACGTAATGATTATCGTTGAATTCCTTTCTCACCCTTCTGTACAGGTCCTCAGTCACTTCTCTCTTTGAGACTTCAGTAAGTGCCTCGGTGAATTCAAGAGCTAACCTTTCTCTAGCCGAAAAGAAAGGTGACTCTCTCCATACAGAAACGCAATTTACTTTCTGTATTGAATCTCCATCTGCTATCGCATCTTGCGTGTGCATATCTATACAGAATGCACATCCGTTGATCTGCGAAGCCCTCAAGTAGATTAAATTTCGAAGGGAGACCTCCAGACCAGACTTCTTTACAAAATCAGTCATTTGGTAAATTCCCTTATCCGACTCTGGTGCGACTTCATCATAATTCATCCACATGATATCAACAAACTCCATTCAATTCAAATTCTTGCATCAAATATGTCGAACTTATTCAACCTTTAAAGATATGTTAGTTGATATAACTAATGAAATTAGATCTAGTCAAACCGGTAAATTTTCCATGCAATTTACACTAAAGTTTAAGCATTACTGCTTCAACGGTTGGCAGAATCCAATCCAGCAAGTTTATCTTTTAGATTCAATTATAAATTGCAATGGAAGAATTCGAAATAGTTGAGCATGTCCCTGATAAATCCGGGAACGGGTTTCTGGTTGCAGCTATTGATTTTAAGGGTCCAAAATACGTTAGAGCTTTGGCAAGTGAAGAACCCAAAGCATACACCAGCATCCAGGTAGATGGGGAAAAGGTATTTTATGGCACAAAGGAGATAGGTAAAGTTATCGAGAGAAAAGACTCGAACCAGGTGAAAGTTAGCACGAAATATGACATCAAGTACACAGGAGGTTATTCCCTTGACGGGAAGACAGTCTATCTTGACGAGCACTTTCCAAAGGTGTTGAAGGTAGAAGGGAAAGACATAAGCACGGAGGAGAGCATAGGACTGCACCACGAACTTCCAGAAAAGTGGATGTCGGATATAGGTTACGAGTATCCACATGCGCACCAGATAGCGACAGGAATAGAGAAAAAGTACGTTGAATTCCAAGGTGTGACCTGGAAGGGTTACTGCAATGAAGTAGACAAGAACCTTCGGCTAGTTTACAGGAACAAATTGGAAAAGTCTCCTCCCACTCTGGATCTTGCACCATACTTGTATTGCAGAGATCAAGAAGCCCTAAGGGAAATTAGAGAAAGTAAGTAACGTTTCCATAGTATTTTCTGAATAGTGCCCCTAAGTTAGAATAAGGATTAATAGATGTATTTCCATTAAGAATCGAAGGCCATGTCACGTCGGAGTGCAAAGTTATCGTTTTTCTTGGTGTTATTGTCATTTTTCATAGTAACACTGGGTGTCTGGTATATAACTGGGATTAACGTCAAGTATTTCGCACTGGCAACCAAGGATCACTTCCTTGCTTTCTTCAAGTATGTAGTCAATTTCTTCAGTGTATTCTAGTAGTTTGACAAAAAGCTGTTTTTACGGCGACAATATCTTCAGTCGAATCTTTAGAAGAGTAAATTTAGTCAATTGCAATTCCCTAGCATGGGTCAAAGAATCCTGCTATATACAGGAAAGGGTGGAGTTGGAAAGACCAGCATTGCAGCTTCTACTGCTTGTTCCATAGCGAAAAGCAGGAAGAAAACTTTAGTGATTTCTACTGACCCAGCCCATAGCCTAGGTGACGTTTTTGGGACCGAAATAGGACCAAAGCCTAAGAAGATGGCAGAGAACCTGTACGCCCAGGAAGTCAGTGTAAACGAAGCCATAAATACTCACTGGAACGAGTTGAAAGGATATCTTACCGGACTCTTCCAAACTGAGGGCCTAGATCCCATATCTGCAGAAGAAATAGCTACCCTCCCTGGTTTTGACGAGGCCTCTCAACTGCTCTATCTGAGGCAATATTATGAGGAGAAGGATTTTGATGCCATAGTTATCGACAGCGCACCTACCGGGGAATCTCTAAAGCTCCTCTCTTTCCCGGAAGCAATGACGTGGTACATGGACAAGATATTCCCGATGGGTAGATTTGCGGCAAAACTGGTCAGACCTATGTGGAATACTGTATCCAATATCACGATCCCTGACGATGAGGTGTTCAAGAGCGTTGAGACCCTTTATGAATATCTCAGAAGAATAAGATCCATCCTGACGGACCCGAAGGTCTCCACCATCAGATTGGTGATGAATCCTGACAAGATGTCCCTCAGCGAAACGAAGAGAGCATTCACGTACTTACTCCTCTACGGTTACCCTGTTGACTCTGTTTTTGTAAACAAGATTTACGACGACAGCACTGGAACATTCTTCAAGGGATGGAGATCTAATCAGGGGGAAATTATCAAGGACGTCAACGACTCTTTCTCAGATGTGAAGATATTCAAGGTACCAATGCTGAAGGAAGAACCAATCGGGATAGAGAGATTGGAAGAGATGTCTTCCCTGATCTATTCTGATTCGGATCCACTTGACACATTCTCGAGAGAGAAGAACATACAGTTTGTTAAAGAGCACGGAAAGTACTTTGTAAGACTGAAATTGCCATTTGCAGATAAAAAGAATCTTGAGGTTTTCAACAAGGGAGGAGAGCTCATAATCCAGATAGGGAACTGGAAGAGGGTGTTCTATCTACCAACTGTGTATTCTGACAAGAATCCCATCAAGGCAGAGTTTATTAACGGCGTTCTGGATATAGAAATGAAGTAATATGGCAGGAGAAGAGAAGGAAGACAGGATTACGATTGAGATCAAGATAACGGTTCCTTCGATGAGCCACGGAGTGGGCGAGGCTCTGAATCACTTTCTCAAGGCGTCCGAGGAGATAATGAAGGCTGGCAAGTCAGTAGTAATGAAACCAGAAATCAAGACAAGGATGAAAAAAGTAGAGATAAAGTGATCTTTTAACACCAGGAAGATACGTCATAAACAACCAGAATATTTGACATTCTCTGCATTTCCTGTTGAGGAAAAGGAAGAACCACGAGCTGAGGAGATTATTCCCAAGCTCAGAAATAGCTCTATCTAGAACTGATGAAGATACCGACAGCAATAAGTGCGAACCCGCCGATGTTTGTTATGCTCATGGTTTCTCTTGTCAGGAACGCGGAGAAAAGGATTGAGAGGGCAGGCACAACGAAAAGATAGGGTGAGACGTGGGAAACCCTGTACTTCTTGATTAGACTCCAATAGATGAAGTATGCAAGTGAAGATCCTATCGCACCCATGTAGAGTGTTATCAGGATGAAGTTGAGAGTTAGGGGTTTGAACCCTCCATAGATCAATGAAACTAGAAGAACCACTGGGAGCGAGAAAAGAAACTGGTACGTGTTTACAGCTCCCATATCGGCATTCCTCAGGTACTTCTTGTAATATATTGTTCCAGTTGCCCATGATATAGAGGACCCGATCAGAAGGAAGAGTCCTACGTTGTATTCAATCGAAAGCTGGTGTAGGAATATGATAACAACTCCTGCAAATCCTATCGCAATTCCCACAAGTTTCCCGGTAGACAGTTTTTCCTGTAGGAACAGTCCCGAAAAAAGAACAGAAACAATCGGGTAAGTATATACCAAAATAGAGGAAATTGACGAGGTTTCAGTTCTCTCCCCTATAAACCATAGACTCATGAATACGGAGATGTTGAAAATACTCATAAGGAACAAGTTCAGTGCCCCGATGTTCCTGAGCAGTTTTAGTGTGGAGTACGAAAATGGTATGGAAAATATTGCCCCGAATAATATCCTGAACAGTAGTGCAACCATCGGAGGCTCGTAATAAAGTGCAAACTTCAGTAGAGGATAATTTAGAGCCCACGCGGAAGCCATTACCAGGAATAGAATTACATCAAGTGCCCTCGTCCCTTTGTAGTTCACCTGCGGTCTAACCACTGCAACCTTAAATCATTTTTTGGGACCTTTGGCAAAACGATGGACAACTCCTGATCTTCTTCGTCTATTATTTCCTAAGCAATATCAAGACCTGAAAAGTGTGTTGGTTAATTATTTAAACTTAGTTCACATGTACTGCTATGCAACACAGCCATTATGACATGGAGACCAGAAAAAATTCCACGTGTCCGGTGGAACGCACCCTATACATTCTGAGGGATGTCTGGACTTTCATGATATTAAGGGATTTGTGTACCGAATCAAGAGGATTCAATCAGCTCAAGAAATCTGTAGAAGGTATTTCATCCAGGATGCTTTCTGAAAAGTTGAAATTCTTAGAAGAAGAGGGAATACTGAACAGGAAGGTCAGTGAAAGTAGACCAGTCAGGGTCACCTATGACCTCACAGAAAAAGGGCAATCACTCAGCACTGTAGTGGAATCAATGAGAACCTGGGGGGAATCCTGGATAGGTTCTAATTCTGAGAACTGTGACAACTGATACTTTGTATTTAGAGGGCGAAGAGGAGTTCGGACCAGTAACTTCTTTTCTGTTTGGAGTGGGTTCTTTATTGCTTAACAAGTATTACAGTACAATAATTGTTGATCTTGAGGAAAAGAAATTCAACAACTTGCTCGACATAGGCTGCGGTAACGGCACTCTCATCAGCAAACTTGCCAACAATTTTCAATCTTCTCATTTCTATGGAATTGACCCGTCCCTGTATATGCTTGGTATTGCGAAAAAAAGATGTCTAGGATGGGACTAACTTCCAGAACTGAACTCAAACTTGGAAGCAGCAGGTCTGTTCCATTTGATTTTAAATTTGATGCCATTGTTTCTTCCTTTTCTTACCATCACTGGAAAGAGCGAGACAATTCCCTTGTCAATCTCGCCTCTCATTTAAACGATGGAGGCTTCATCTCCATTTATGAATTCAACAATACATCTAGAAGATACCGTTCATCTCATGGAATAGATGAAAAGGAATGGGCTCCGATTGAGATAGAAGGATTGAGTAAATCGATTATCCAAAAGAATGGTCTCATCATTCTTACTCTTAAAAAGTAAAATTTTAGCTCAATTTAATCGACCCAATTCTTTTATCTCCCGTGCCACTAATCGATTCTGAAAAATAATAAAGGTAAACTCACTATCAATGGCTATATCACTATAGCGGTGACACTCCAGGTAAGTGTACTGCTAATCAGAATAGCCGGTACATTAATCTATGGAAATTTCGCCCTCCTTTTCGAAAGTTTCCACATTCTTACAGATCTGCTAGTAACTATAGCCGTCTATGCTGCGATACGATTATCTCACAGTAAGTATAGCAAGAAGTACTCTTACGGTCTTTTCAGGGTAGAAGATCTTGTTTCCCTATCGATAGCAGTCATTATCGCATTCACTGCAGTCGACCTTCTCCGTTCGGTTCCAACTGTTAACCAAGAATATAACCTTCAGTCAGCGGCCTTTCAGCTAGTTTCAATAGTTCCACTTTTATTGTCCGGAGTGGTGAAGATTATAGGGGGAAGGAATCTGAATTCCCCCTCCCTCGTTTCCGATGGATATCATAATTATTCAGATGTTTTCGTGGGCCTTGGAGTAGGTGCTGGTCTCTTGATTAGCTTTGCAACCAAGGTTGGGCTGTTTTACTATGCGGCAATAGTTATTGCTGCAATTGGAATTCTCTACACTTCATTCAAAATAGGAAGGGACAGTGTGATAGGAATAATGGACCTTCCCAAGGACAAAAGGGTAGTACCGAAGATAACAGAAATAGTAAATGAAAATGAAGAGGTGACCGAAGTCAGGTCTATCAAGGCTAGATGGGCTGGACCAGCAATTTTTGCGCAGATAGTTGTCACGGTGAACAGCAAGCTGACCATCGAAGAAGCCCATGACGTTGCAGATTTACTTGAGAAAAAAATCCTCAATGAAATATCGGACGTCAGAGATGTGGTCATTCACATTGAGCCTTCTAGGAATCCAGAGAGAGTGGTAATCGTACCTATTTCTGAGTCGGGAAAAATTGAAGAAAAAACATCCAGGTCTCATAGCTATCTTGTGGTCGCCTTCAAGGAAATACAGAAGATTTCTTCAAAAGAAGTGCAAATTCCACAGGAAACCATTGGACTGGAACGGAATTCCCAGAGAGTACTCTTGATTGCCCGGCAGAATCTTGTAACGGATGCAATAGTCCTTAATGCTGGTGAAATATTTTCCTCTTTGTTTCGGGTAAATCACATAGAATTGTGGAAGGCTCAATCTAATTCCGTCCAAGAGAACCTGGAATTGCTCCTTCAAAACAAGCTTGAAAAGCTACCTTCTCCTTGAGCATAACCAAATAATTTTTACAGCATGTTTTTTAGGTGATACATGAACAACTGGTCTTTTTGGCCAACTTTTTCTGCAATATAAGTCAGATCTTCCTCTTTTACTCCATAGTCGGAGAGTCTTTTGTGTAGGTCCATTTCCTTGATGAAAGTTTCAATCTTGTCAGCAAGAGACTTCACTGATTCTGCGGAGTCGGTATTTCCATCCAGTGCCATTGCAAGACTAGCCAATCCCTTTGGTGGAGAGGAGGAGTAGTATCTGAGCATCTCAGGTAACGTAATACAGGAAGTCATTCCGTGAGGGATGTCAAACTTCGCCCCGATGACCTTGCCGATTTTGTGGCTGTAACCCATCTCGCTGTCATACTCATCCATGTAGGAGTACCACGATGCGATCTGGCATTCCTGTCTGTGGTCGACCCAGTTGCCCTCTAGATTTGCGAGCATTTTTTCGACCGAAATCTTTGACAGATTTGCTCTCAGATCGACGAAACCGTCTCCAAGGGTAGCTTCTATTGCATGATCTATAGATCGAATGCCCGTGGATCTCCATAGGGCAGTTGGCGTTTCAAGCGTTGCGTTTGGATCCAGAAATATGTACTTGGGGACTAACTCCTTCGCCCTTATTCCCTTCTTCTCACCATTTTCAGAGTAACCTGCGATGTGAGAGAATTCAGCTGCGGACAAAGTTGTGGGAATCGCAACTTGAGTGATCGATGTTTCTACCTTCGATCTAATTACTTTTGTCGAGTCTATTACACTCCCACCTCCTATGGACACTATGAATTTCACGTTACTCCCCCTTATTTCATTCGCGATGCTTTCGATCTCTTCTATCGGTGAGTGCTGGGAGATATTGTTGAAGATTCTTGATTCCGAGAGTTCATCAGCTGCCTTCTTGAAGAATGCGTTTTGAGATACAGAGTTGCTTGTCGTGATAACAGAATCCTTGAGCCTATCCCTACCTATTAGAGAAATGACCCCTTCAATCGACTGTTCACCGATCGATACCCGGTCTATTGGTAGGTAATTGAAGCTTTTACTCATTCATACCATGTCATCATGTAATTTTTGTTTTCTAAGCTTTTCGCTTCTTTTGAGATACCCAATCTGTCATAACTCTCGACCATAACTGCAGTCTCATCCGTGCTTTCCTTCCCTATTGATCTTTCTATAGAGCCAGGTTGAGGACCATGGACCATACCCCTGACGTGGAGCGTAATTGAGCCCTCACTTATCCCCTTCCTGCTCATGAAGTTTCCAGACGCATAGTAGAGGAATTCATCGGTATCTACGTTGCTGTGGTAGTATGAGATTGGGACTGCTTTCTCGTGGAAATCAAACTTTCTCGGGAGGAATGTTCCAACCATGAAACTCTCAGTGGAGAAAGTCTCGTTGACTGGAGGAGGTTGGTGGACCTTACCAACTATTGGCATCATTTGTCTTACGTTGATCGCGAATGGATAGAGATATCCGTCCCATCCCTCCAAGTCGAATGGATGATCTTCTCGTGTTTCTACAATATATTTATCGTCGAAATCCACGTACACTTCGTAGTTTCCCTTTCCGTACTTTGCGCTCTTTAGGATGGGGGGCCGAATGTCTCTCGAATAGTAGGGGACTCCCTCCTTTATCTGACCATACTTGTTGAGGTATCTCTGCGGTATTGAGATGCTGTCCCTGGACTCTACCATCAGGAGTACTGAATTCCTCAGATTTTGAAGTTTATAGAGCGTTCCCTTTGGCACCAAAATGTAATCTCCAGTCCCAAAATCTATCTCACCCTGGGTGCAAATGAATTTGCCACCCCCCTTATGGACAAAAATCAGCTGATCCCTGACTCCGTGTCTGAATAAAAGATCTGTTTCGCTTGAAGGTTTTGACACTGAAATTATCAGATTATCATTGCCGACAATCGGTACCCTTCCATTGATATAGTTACCACCCCTCTCGACTTTGGCAGTATCGATTAGCTTGTGTATCTTCTGAAATTCGAACCTTGGTACCTTCTTTTCAACTTCCCTAATGGACTTTATTCTCGTTGGCTCATTCCTGTGGTACAGCAGCGAATATGGACCCTCAAAACTTTCTTCACCGAGCAGTTCCTCTCTTAGCAGCTTTCCCTTGTTTTCATAAGTGTGTCTCGTTACTGGCATCTTTCCCTGTTTCACATAAAAAACCATTCAGACGACCTCATTTGTGAGCTCTCCAAGTATCGGGCTTTTCATAGTTACGACATCTCCCTTCTTCAGCCACGGGAATTCCTCAGGACCTAATTCAAGAATACAACCGGTCGAAACCGTTCCAGACATTATAATATCCCCCTTTCTCAATCTTGTTTCCTTTGATGCATATTCAACAAGTTCTGAAAACGACCAGTGCATGTCTTTCACATTTCCGGATGAATATCTTTTTCCGTTCACAAATGTCTCAACGGGTATGTCAAACCTGTCACCCATTTCTGTCACTTCTTCAAGCGCATCCAACGTTGTGATGTAGGGTCCTATGCTCGTTGCGAAATCTTTGGACTTGGATGGTCCTAGCCCAATCTTCATTTCCTTCCTTTGAAGGTCTCTTGCAGACCAGTCATTTGCAAGGGTCAAACCCATTATGTGTGAAAGTGCATTTTCTCTCCTTATGTTCATCCCTTCCTTACCAATCACGGCTGCCACTTCCATCTCATAATCCAGTTCGGCGGTGAAGTTGGGATATGGTATGGGCGAGCCAGAGGGATAGATCATGGAAGTGCCGGAGTAGTAATATGAAGGTATTTCATACCACTCAGGAGCCATGTCGAGGCCTCTTCTCACTCTTGATTTCCTTACGTGTTCCTCGAACGTATAGAAATCCCTGATCGATGTCACTTTCGGGATTGGAACTAAGAAGTCCTTGTTGCTGAAAGACTGGAGAAGTGGTTCTTGCCCATCAATAGTTTCCTCAGAAAGGTCATAGAAACTGGCTGACTCTTCAAATGGTATGCACTTGTTCTCGCTTTTGATCACTACTGTCCTGATCTTTCCCCCGAGATTCATTCTCGCAATCTTCATAGGATTCAGAGGTTTCCTCTCTTCTCTTGCTCCCTTTCTATGCTTTCGAAGAGTGCCTTGAAATTCCCCTTTCCAAAGGAAGTGGCTCCCTTCCTCTGGATCACTTCGTAAAAGAAGGTGGGTCTGTCGCCTATAGGTTGCGTAAAAATTTGCAGAAGATACCCTTGGTCGTCTCTGTCCACAAGTATGTTCAATTCCCTCAGGACATCTAGGTCCTCATCTATCTTTCCCACCCTGTCTTCTAGTTCGTCGTAATAGCTGCCAGGCGTTTCGAGGAACTGTATTCCGTTTGCCTTCAACTTCCTGACCGTTTCTATGATGTTGTCTGTTCCAAGGGCAATGTGTTGCACCCCTGGGGTTTCATAATAGTCGAGATATTCCTGTATCTGGGATTTCTTTAGTCCCAGAGCCGGCTCATTGATCGGAAACACAATCTTCCTTCCGCCATACTCCACCACTTTGCTCTTGAGTGCTGAATATTTGGTGCTGATGTCCTTGTCATCAAAACTCATGAACATTTTGAACCCTAGTCCCTTCACGTAATAGTTGACCCATGGGTCCATCTTGTTTTCCTCAACATTCCCTACTACGTGATCGATCTTCTTAACTCCCAGGCTATTGTCAACTGATTCTATCTCTTTGAATCCTGGTGGAAGTTCCGAATCCCACTCGCCATAATCCCTAAGGGTATGGACCGTATCCCCAAACGTCTTCAGTTCTGCCTTTGATATTATCCCACCTTCCCCTCTTTGCTTTGCAACAATTCCTGGATTGACGACTCCGTTTTCCTTTATGAAAGAGATCGTGTCGTTTATATCGTTGACGTCTATGGAAATATCTTTTACACCATCGCCGTGCAATTCAACGTGTCTCGATATCTCGGACTGTCTATAGAGAAAACCAGTGAACATCAGCCTCACATCTCCTTGCAGCATCAGGTATGACGCCCTATCCCTGACTCCTGTCTCTGGTCCAGAATAACCTACCAACTTGAATCCCATCGCCTTCTCGTGAAAGTAGGCCCATTGCTTAGCCGAACCTACATAGAACTCTATCGAATCCACTGAATTGAAAAGACTATCGGTTGACATCGGTCTATACAATAAAAAAGGGTATTTTAACTTAGCTTAATGCTTTTAACCTTGTTTAACACTAATGTTTCTTCTCTGCTCATCTCTTGACATCCCATTTATTTCGAGATTACGAACAAAAACGAAAATGAAATTAGGTTCGTTTGTATCATTACCCAATCATGTTAGATTTTGCTCAGGGTGTCGAAAAGGTCAAGAAACACATGAAACTTGCATTCAACATAGAAGATTTCAACATAACAATGGCCAAACGGGAGAAAGACCAGACAAATGAAAGAGAGGTGTGGCGGTACAACATAGAGTTCTTCTCTGGAGACAAACCCAGCAAGGCGATGATCGAGATCAATGCTACCACGGGAGATGTCACACTTTTCCAGAAAGAGTCTCAGTGGAGGCTTTGAGCCTTCGATATCACCTTACGTCACGAAATTGCATGTCTGCGAGCTAAGTTTTTTATCTCTTTGGTTTATGGGATTCGAAGCCTGGGTGAATAAATGAAAGTACTGCAACTCGACGTTGAGAACATGTCTTACGAGCTAATAGAGCCGGAGGCAAGCGTCTACGATGAGAGCGAAGAGAAGAATTTTAAGGTTGAAGATGCAGTGGTAATGCTCATTTCCATAGAGAAAGGAGATGACGAGGAAGTTGCCACTGAAGCGATCAAAGAAACCACGGGTTTCATGCAGAAACAGAAGAGGAAATTGTTACTGATCTATCCCTTTGCGCACCTAAGCAGAAACCTCGAATCGCCGAGAGAGGCGAGTGAGTTGCTTGAGTTCATGCGCAGGACTGCATCGGAGAGTTGTGATGTTATAAAAGCTCCTTTCGGATGGAACAAGAAATGGAGTATCAAGATAAAGGGACATCCACTTGCTGAACAGTTGAAGAGCTATGTAGGAGCAGGTGAAGAACCCGTACATTCTCATGGAGCTCATAAGACCGGAGCCAAAGAAGAAATCTCAGATGCTATTAAGCAGGAGGAGAAGGTTAAGTCGACTTGGTATATCCTCACGCCTGAAGGAGAGCTGGTTCCAAGAGCGGATTTCAGGAGCGAGGGGTATGAGAACCTAAAGAAATTTGCAGATTATGAGATCACGAAGGTGAGGACGTATCAACAGGCCCCACCACACATCAAACTAATGCAGAAACTGCAGCTGGTCGATTACGAGCCTGGCTCCGACCAAGGTAACATGCGGTTCTACCCTAACGGAAGATTGATGAAGAGTCTACTTGAGAAGTACGTTACAGAGAAGACGATTGGCTATGGTGCCATCGAGGTGGAAACTCCGATAATGTACGACTATGGACACCCAGCCCTAAAGGAGTATCTCAACAGGTTCCCTTCAAGGCACTACATCGTGAAATCCGACGACAAAGAGTTCTTCCTCAGGTTTTCGGCCGATTTCGGCCAGTTTCTCTTGATGAGCGATGCGACTGTTTCATACAAACAACTACCCTTCAGGTTCTATGAGATTACGAGGTACAGTTTCAGGAGGGAACTTAGCGGGGAACTCACCGGATTGAAGCGATTGAGGGCATTCACAATGCCGGATATGCACACCATGTGCGCCGATATTGATCAGGCTAAGGATGAATTCAAGAACCAGTTCGATTTCTGCAGAGCAGTTCTCGACTCCATTGGCATACAGCAAGGGTCCTATGAGGCGGCTATAAGGTTGACGGAAGAGTTCTGGAGAGAAAACGGAGATTTCATAAAGTATCTCGTGAAAACATTCGGCAAACCGGTCTTAATTGAGATGTGGAATTTCAGATATGCATACTTTGATCCGAAATTTGAATTCAACATCGTGGATTCGATGGGAAAAGCAACTGCCCTTTCAACTGTCCAAATGGACCACGAGAACGGTAAGAGATACAATATGACATATATAGATGCGAACAGCAACAGACAGTTCCCTATAATACTTCACGATTCTCCTAGTGGTGCCATCGAGAGGGTTATCTACGCATTACTCGAACAGGCAGCTGAAGAAGAAAAGAAAGGGAAGACACCATCTCTTCCACTGTGGCTCTCTCCTACTCAGGTAAGACTTATACCACTGGCAGACAGACATCTAGAAAAGTGTGTAGAGACAGCAAAGTCGATGAGTGAAAGGGGATTAAGGGTCGACGTGGACGACACTGACGCGTCCCTGGGGAAGAAGGTTAGGAACGCTGAGCAGAACTGGGTTCCATATGTATGCGTCATAGGGGACAGAGAAATTGAGTCCAATAGACTGTCAGTGCGAATACGAGGAAAGCAGAGACAAAGTGAGATGTCCCGTGAAGAGCTGGAACAGGAAATCCTGGTATCGGTCGGAGAAATGCCAAAAGCGCCTCTGTCCCTATCAATGATGCTCTCCAAGAGACCCATATTTAGAGGATGATAGAACAAAAAAGTTTCTCCACGGAAAGCAATTCATATTTTAATTCGATAACTTTTTTAAGTAGTCAAATTTTACGCTTAGAGCTGGAAAAATGACAGTAAATCAAACTCTAAACAACACTGTTGTAAGTGATGGCGAAGTGCTTGAAGAATTAAGGAAGATCAGGACACTGCTTGAGCCCAAACCTGCACCTCCTGCTCCCGCTCCTCCAAAGGGTCTTGTAAAGGAGTTCAAAGTTTTTCTGGAGCAGTACAAAGTGATGGGAATGGCGGTAGCCTTTATCCTAGGCATATATCTAGGACAGCTAGTAGTAGGCTTAGTCGATGATTTCATTATGCCGCTCATCAATCTCGCCATGCCGGGAGTGAATTGGACAACAATCTACATTGGTCCATTCCTTGTGGGACAATTTTTAGCGACCCTTATAACGTTCCTGATCGTTGCATTCGTAATTTTCCTGATGGTAAGAACCACATCAAAGTACGGTATCAAGTAATTTCTTTTATTTTTGTTTTTTTTAAAGATCCGTTCGTACAATTTTCATGTAGAGTTAAGTTATTATTATATACTAAGTGTTACTAACGTATCTATGCAGACAACAGAAGATCAGAACAAGTGGGAGATAGATAAAGCACATAGCAATCTGGAATTCTCAGTTAGGCACATGATGATTTCTAACGTGAAGGGCAGATTTAAGAATTTTGGTGGAGATTTTAGGCTAAACCTAGATAAGATTGAAAATTCTGCGGTAAAGCTCGAAATCGAAGCAAGTTCAATCTTCACTAACGAAGAAGATAGAGATAAACATCTGAAATCGAAAGACTTCCTTCACGTTGAACAATATCCTCTAGTACTATTCGAGAGTACTAAATTGGGGAAGACTGGCAATAGAATAGATGTTGAGGGAAAGTTAACGATCAGGGATGTTACGAAGAACGTTGCAATTTCTGGGGAGCTCCAAGGACCGATTACGGATCCATATGGAAAAAAGAGAGTAGGATTTGATGGTGAGACCACCATTGCGAGGAAAGACTTTGGATTGATGTGGAACATGATACTTGAAGGGGGAGGCCTCATGGTGGGAGACAACGTCAAAATTGACATCCACATGGAGCTAACCGCTCCCTAATTTTTTTTTGAATTCGCACATTCTTTATTTACAAGGAAGAAGCTCTGACGCAATAAGGTTTAATCTAGGTTCTAATTAGACTTTCCGTTGAATTATAAAATCAATGCCTATTCCATCAGATCCTTTATAGAGGATCTGAGAAAGAACCATCCGGAAGAAATTTTTGAAGTGGATGAGAAGGTTAAGGTGGGTTTTGAAACTACCGCCTACTTTCTAAATCTTAGGAAGAGAAATCCAGTACTTCTGTTCAACAATATTGATGGTTATGATGGCTTCACCCTGGTCACAAACATTTTTGGAAGTGAAGAAAGATTCGCTAGAATAGCTGGATTCAAATCGATAGGAGGAGCTATGGATCGATTGACAACCGTGGCAGCTAGCGTTCCTACCGAATCAATAATTGTCTCCAGAAAACAAGATTCTTTTCAGAAAACGATCACCGGTGAAGATATCAACCTTTTCGATCTCCCCATTCCATCTCACTACGAAATGGATGGATCCAAGAAAGGTCTCAGCAGATACATAACTGCCGGCCTTACCACCACAATAGACCCGGAAAGTGCAGACATCGTAAACCTGAGCTTTTCAAGAATTCAACCATTTAAAAGAAACAAGTTCGCATTTGATGCTGGTAGCCACGGTAATCTCTGGAGACACTTGAATGTCTCAAAACTAAGGGGTGAACGACTTAGGATGACCATCCTTGTAGGAACCAATCCGATACTCTACATCTTAGGGGCATCCTTCATAGATAATGAGTTTGCAAAGGCAAACAAGTTCTTTAACTTCTCTTTTGAACCGGGTCGTCTGAACTCAATTCCAATACCTAGAGACACAGAGATTGCGATAGAGGCTGAATTCCAACCAGATGAAACATTTGATGAAGGTCCCTTTGCGGAATATGTCGGATATATGGGATACGATTCTACGAAATTTGTTGCAGAAGTCAAATCTATTCTGATGAAAAAGAATCCAGTTTACTATGATATTCAACCTTCAAATTCAAGCGAGCACGTTAATCTCTTCTCGATACCCAGATCATCAATTGTTATGAAGTCAGTAAGTCAGACACTTCCAAAGGGTCTTAGATTTGATATCAAATGGCCTCACTATGGTGGAAGATTCATCTCGTTTGCGTATCTGGACAATCCCAATCCTGGTATGGCCAAACAACTCGGAATTTCAATACTCGGACTTGATCCTCTGTGGAACAAGATCGTATTTGTGAATGAAGGAATGACTCGATTAAACATTGAGACTGCTCTGACTAATCTTGCACAGATAAAGAAGTACTCAGAGAACAATATCGTGAGAATTTTGGATGTTTTCGTAATCAGTTCCGATCCTACTCGGGATAAGCTTGGAAGAACTGGAAAGATTGTATTTGTTACCAAGGCTAAGCCTCTAAAAATTGAGAAGTTGATAAGAGAAGATCGTATGATACTTAAGACAAAGGAAGGGACCGTTCTTATCTCACATGATAATCTTGACGACTGTAAGGTTGGTGTTGTTGTGGGTGACGATATTGATATAAGAGACGAAGAGCAAGTAGGATGGGCTATTGCAACTCGATTGAATCCTAAAACGGACATTGAAATACAGGATGACAGAATCACTTTTTTGGCAACACGGAAAGTACCACCAGTCGCAAGAATACCTAAAAAAGTTGAAGAAAAAATTAAAAGAAAATTTTAGTCATTTGCTTACTGTATCCATTGATGATTCCATTGACCTTGTACCCTTGAGTTCTTTGAGCCTTCGCCTCTTTATGTACATAAATGCGACTGTGATAACCGTCCATAAGATAAATGCGAGCGAGCCTGTTAACACCGGGTCGGTTATGAAGACGGTCAAACCTACCACAGCTGGATTTGGGACTCCCATGAATGTTGACCCAAAGATGAACAGAAAAATAACAATTGAGACAGAACTGAGTAAGATGTTTCTTAATCCGAATCTTCCAATGAACTTCTTGTTGATTGACGGGAAGGCAGAGTTGATAATGATGTGAACAAAAAGTGTTCCAAGCGTTGCACCGATAGCTGCCATTATGAATGCGTTGAATCCGCCTAATATTTCAACACCTATAGCTGAAATTGCAAAAGCAGACAATGTGACGATACCTGCCGAAATATATGGAGTCAATCTCTTACCGTGTGTTTTGGACAGTGCCTTTGGAACAAGACCGTCCCTTCCCATTGTCATTAGTACTCTGGATGTTGCATTAGTCAAAACAACAAGTCCGGTCAGTAGACTGTTTATGAAAAGTACTGTAATGAGTATCGCTGCACCACCACCAACGAAGCTACCCATGATGGATATACCTGGTACAAGGGCTCCAGCATAGTTGGCCATGTTTGTTGGCCCATAAGCAACGGTGAAAAAGTAAGCAGTGAAGACGTAGAAGATTCCTAAGATGATCACCGAATACAAAACGGATTTACTAATAGACACCTTTGGATTCTTAGTCTCCTCGCCAAGCGGAGTTGATGCGCCGAATCCTGCAAATGAAGTATACATCAACAAAACTCCAAGTGCGACACCTATGATTGGATTTGGAGAGTAATCTGAGAACCTGAGAGAAAATACAGAAGGGTTGTTTATGGAAGGGTGTGTGGCGAGTACGTAGAAACCCATGGCGACGATTACCCCAATTTCTATAAGCGCCATCATCATAGTATAGGAGGTGGATATCCTAATCCCCCTTACAGAAACAACAAACCCGTACAACAAGGCAGCTAGTAGAAGGGGAACGGCGAAGATTGGCGAAATGTTAATGTTGAAAAGGTAAGAAAGTGCCGCTGGTACGAATACGGCTATGCTAAGTGCTACAAAGGCTATCGCCATTATTTGGTAAAAGATGTACATGTAACCTGTAAACAAACCTACTGAGGGGCCGTGTCCTACTTTTACGTAATCATAGTAACCTCCAGAACCAGAGACTTTCATGGAGATTTTGCTTATTATATACCCGTTCAGGAGCACAACGAAGAACGCAATCAGAGCTGTGAGTGGTAGGGCACCTCTTGCATAAAAAGCTGCCCCTGTAAAAGTCGCAACTGCAGCACCGGCAGGTGCAGCGCTTGCAACTCCCTGTAACAAAGAGTGTCTAAGGCCGATTGCATTCGAATGAAGCTTAGACTGGAACATTAAACTCCCTCCCTTTTTCCGTCTTCCAGGGCACCGTTTCTATTAATGGATGCTTTCATACAAGATTGTACATATTTTAGCAACATAGTCATCATTTCTACTTCATGGTAAGATTACCCACTATATTAAACTTCTCTAATTCGATAGCGTGTTAGGAAGCAGTTGTGAGAATCTATGAGAACCAATAAGGGAGACAATCGCCCTTTCTAGAAACTGTGATGTACAACAGTACCATCCTAAGACTGCCCCTTTTCTGAAGATACTCGATTTCTCTCCATTGAAGACCTTGGCTGAACTAGGTCCAATCACGAGTATTTCGTGGTTTTTTACTCGCATTCCAGTACTATCTCCTAAGGCTATGGTTGGTATTCCTGTTCTTTCTGAGTACTCGGCTGCGAAATGGTCATACTTAAGATCATTGTGATGGCAGGCTATTGAATACCCTCTTGCAACATCCAATCCTTTCAGAACTTTTAGTCCTACCTCATTCTGTCAGCATCTCCCCCAAAATATGCAGTTCCGATGACTCTTCCGAGAATTATAGCACCAACGCTTCCACCGAAAACTGGCAGGCCTTTCGTGATGTATTTGACAAGCAAGCGGTCAAATCCCGTCCCCCTTACCTGTTTTATTAGGCTGAGCGTATTTCCGTCTCCAATAAAGACGCCATAATATCTTGCCAAGTCTTCAAAACTCCTGTTCTAAGCGAGAGAAATTGCTACTGGAATGTAAAGCAATCTACCATTTTCTGGAACCGATTTAGCTAGAAGTTTCACAAGACTAACGTCGCTTATATTACCACTCCCAGAAAGTAGAATGTTCACCATTCGATGTTTAATGTCAATCCAAATAACTAGATTTTGTGAAGGGTTTTTTCCAGACAGCTACAGCAGAAAGGGAATGGCTGGGGACGACTCATAATAGGCATAGAAGAAATAATCCATTTTCAGAGAGAAAGCAAAAATGGTATCAGAATTACGAGATGAGATAGATAGGTATTTCGGGACTTGGAGACAATAAACTTGAAGGATGAATTAAATCCTCTCAGACTGGGCTGCAATTTCATTTAAGCCAGAGAACTATGTCAAATACGCTTTGACATTCCTCAAGAGTTATTACACAACCAGGCTAGATTTTAAATCTGTCAGTAAATAGTCACTCCCTTGATTTTGCTAGACTTTTTCAATTCAGGGATGATAGAAGCAGGTATCGGCGATTCCGTGATTATGTACAACTTCGGGTCGCTCACCAGGTCTGGGTCATCTCCTATAGCTTGTCTAATACTTACCTTGTGTTTGTAGAGCACTTCGACCGTCTGATAAATGATCCCGTAATCCTTTGCATCATAGGGTTCTATAACTATTTCGCCAAATCCAAGGTAAGGAGCAACTTTTCCGAGATGGATATTGGATCTGAGGTTTTGAAAAATCTTTGATAGTTTCTTGTCAGCTTCTATGTTGCTTATCGTAGATTTCACTGCTCTCACATCAACTTGACAGACTTTGGCAAGAGCTCTTGGTTCAACTTCTAAGTCATTGCATAATACATTTCCCTTCTCAACCCTGAGCCCAT
This sequence comes from Thermoplasmatales archaeon, assembly GCA_026127935.1. Classification (GTDB taxonomy): domain Archaea; phylum Thermoplasmatota; class Thermoplasmata; order Thermoplasmatales. Next base: position 85,673 of record JAJSLL010000002.1, read on the forward strand.
ACTCCAAGATTTTGAGAGCAACCAGTTTCTGAGAGTGATATCTTGAAAACTTTTGTTCGATTGTTTCGCTTAGACTTGGCATCAATAGCTATTTCCTTGCTAATATATTTGCTTTTATCTTCTGATTCCGTTAAAGATCCAGAAGTTCAGTAAAAGAGATCAAGTTTCAGTTCAAATCTATAAGACGTCATTTCCTGAAGAATCTTAACACTTGAAGAGCTCATCTGCGAAATTTCGATGCAGATGATTTTACTTGTTTTCCCCCAGCGATAGAGGCCCACCACGTGTGTCGAGGATCATATCCTTTTTTCCATGTTTTCATTGGAATGTTTGCAGCACAACGTTTGATATCAACTTTCCCCCCTTCAGAACGTTAGTCAATGATTAACCGTTCATAATCCCAATTTATTATTCTTGGGATATTTCCATTATACCTTATTGCTTAATCAAAAAACATGGGTTCCAATTTGGAACCCGCAAATATTTAGTCCCAATTAATTTTCTTCAGTAAACTTCGTCACTTCTTTTTCTTTGGAGCAGCTTTCTTTTTGGGTGCTGCTTTCTTTGCTTTCTTTTTAGTTGGCATCAATAATGAAATAGTTTTAATGTTACTTTAGTTTTGCCCTTCGGCAGGTGACCTCTAAAATTTATTACACAATTACACTTCAATATTCACTCATAATTTACATTTAGGAGATCCAGATAATTTAAGATTTCAGTTTCGATTGACTTCTACAAAAAGAGATACAGTTCAACCGCTTAACTTTAGGTCCCTGTAATGACTTTTTATTTTTCTATGATGTTTACTTTTCTCGATTATCATAGCAACAAAATTTTATTATCTATTTTCTCAACTCTGAATAAGTTGATTGCCTATGTAATATCTATTTGCACAGACAATGTAGCTCGTTATCAGTTTTATAATTTCAAGGAACTGCGTGACTCATAAACATTTAAATTTCGAGAGCTGACTTCGGATGGGAGAACCATAGCTGGCTAAATAAAGTCCGAATGACAGAACGAATTCCATCTTTCCAGATTTTAGGCTCAGCTCCTATGGAAGGCATTTGCAACAAACGTACCAAGGAGAGCACCAGAAAGACAGAGACCTCCATTGATTAAAAATATGAGGGCTATTAGTAAATCTGAGGGAATTCCTGCAATTGATCCTACCTCTCCCATTAACGCTCCGATGTGTCCAGTTGGAAGAGTGAGAAAAATCAGGAGAATGACTGTTACTCCCCCAAGGAACCCAGAAAGTGTAGATATCAAGTACCCTTTTCTGATTATGAGGGAAGCAACAACCCCCGAAAAGAGGACCAGATACCAGACGTTGGTAAAAAGCAGGGCTGTTCCTAGAATCACCACTATCAAAAGGGAAACCACAAACCCCAGAATTCCATTAAATTTCATTAAGATCCCCCCGGCACGAGTGTGATTGTATCCATAGTTTCATTGGAAGGAATGGAAGTTGGTGTAGGATAGTAAAGCAGAGGCAAATATGTGCCATTTATCCAGTCATTAACATAGTTCGCATAGAGGGGACTGGCTGGATCTTCGCTCTCTCCTCCAGGATAGATTCCAAAGGAACGAGATACATTGGACATATTGACCACCATTTCCCAACTCTGGCCTCCTGTAGGGTAATTGTTCGGGCCAACACCAGAAGCGTCGTTAGGAGTGTTGAAGTCCCCTCCTTTTGAAAACGGTCCAACGTTAAACTCACTCAATCCGAATAGATTAGGGAATAAGAATCCATAGAATTTTCCCCATGAGTAGTTGCCGGATGGATACTTCTGGTCAAGGTAACTCATTGCTTGTACTACTGCCTCTGTAACTAGGTTCTTCATACTGACGTTGGAGAAGGGAGAAGCGTTTCCCGTTAGGATTGCGTTTAGCAAGTCTATCTCCATAGAAGCCGAGCCTGCGGTATTGGGATAGCTCCCTCCCATTCCTGAAGGGGTTCCTAAGGTAGCATTAAATTCCGGCAGTATGCCGTATTGTTCAAGGAAAGGAAGAAACGTATCATTGAAGAGATACATATAACTGAAGAACCAGACGGATGCTGCAAGGGAATCCCCACTCATGTTGTAATTCCATGTCGACAGCAGAGAATATGCTCTCTCCACAGATGCATTGGTATTACCCTGAAGGTAACTTAGGATATGGGGAACGGCTGCCTGTGCCTCGTAGTCTGTATAGTTGGTTCCCTGGAAATTCACAATATTTGTTTCAGAAACCATCGAGTGGTTTAGAAGATAGTTTACCTCCATCTGCGCCCTAAACCCATCGGAAAAGCTTTCCGTTGTCCCAAACCAGTATGGATATCCCGTACCCACTTGCCTTTGGTTAGAACTGACAATGAACCCCTGGGAGGGGTTCACGACCTGAGGAACCTTGTTGTAGGGGATAGACCCGGAAATGTACTCAGTTCCATTCCCAGGCATTATTGATGAAGGATTGTAAGCTGTCCCTCCAAAGATCGGATAATAAGAAGGTGAAATGTCTGCTATCACGGACTTGTTCGCGAAAGCGAAATTTTGGTAAGGTGCAACCCAAGACGATAAGTCACTTCTAAACTGAGTCCAGTTAGCTGCAGTGTTGATTTGGAGAAGGGTTCCAATCTCGTCGCTGACCATATTGCCTACCCAATCCATGACGAGTGCGGTGTCCCCTTGTTGGGCCATAATAGGTCCAAAGTTAGTCCAGTTCTCATCAAATCCGTTGATCTTGTACGACTTCAATGGATAAGCTGTGCCATTCCAGATGTAAGAGTCTCCTTGCAACTGCTGAACAAAGAAGAAAGTACCCGAAGATATTGCCTGTGTGTCGGTAAGGGTCCACGCAATGTTTTGATTGAAACCGATTATTATAGCTGGGGCACCTGGCAGGACAACTCCATAAACGTCCAACCCTGGCCCAACCAGCTGAACTTGAAACCATATTGCAGGAAGCGAGAATCCCAGGACAGGTCCTCCCATGAGCAGAGGAGACCCCGTTGTCGTCCTATTCCCCGCAACTACTATCTCATTGCTGTGATCGCTCGTGCTGAAGTTGAAATAGGTTGGAGGATCGTACTTGAATTGTTGAAGCAAGTTTTTTGCAAGAGAGAGGACTGTGGAATTAATTGGATATGTGTTGTGTGACAGGCTCAGAACTGAATGATTTGTCGAGCCTCCGTAACCTCCATAGTAATAGTTTTGAACGGGGGAAAAGGTTGGGATCAAATCGTAAGTCAAATTTCCTAAAGTGCTGTAAAGAACAGCAAATTGAAGGGAATCGGAGCCAAATTCCAATTGCTGTGTCAGTAATTCCTGAACAGCGTACGAATATACAGGAGTCCAGTAATACGGCTTAACTCCTAATAACTTAAACAAAACCGGAACCGTGTGATGAGATTCCGAATAGTTTATGGATGCATTTATTCCACTCGAGTAGGATTGCATAGCTTCTTCCGTCAAAAGATCCGTTGCATTTACGGACGCATTGTTTACTACGCTATTCCAGTCTTTCTGGGCAGTTATAGGTGCACCAGTTAGGGTCTGGAATTTATCGTAGTTGTAGTACGAGCTCCCAAAGATCGACTGCATTTGACCCATACCTTCAAGACCAAACACCTCGATCTCCTCAAGTCTCTCTTTTGCTTGGGTGAACCCGAGCGCATAGTATAAGTCCTTTGTGCTTGATGCGTATATGTGATAAACACCATAACTGTCCTAGACTACCACCACCTTGCCAGTAATACCTGGTAATGATATTGACTCATTGCCTATCACCAGGTTTCTAGTATTTTGAATTACTCCCGTTGACGGGTTCAGTATGGAAATCAGAGGGGAGAAAGAACCTAAGACAACTATAATTACTACAATCAAGACTCCGACTATAGGAGCTATTAATGCTCTCTTTCTCATCAAAAAACATTGATTTTCGCATATATAACTATTCTTAGCTTTAACAAGTATCTTCTAGAAGATCTTGAAAGGCAAAGTGAACATCATGGAAACAAGAAACAATTTGACCTATTGGAACGCGAGGAGGGGGAATCGAACCAATACCTTTTCCCCTAAGATCTCTTCGATATTATGGGATGCAAACTGCCAACCACATTCTGGGAATAATACTGTTCCAGTAGAATGAGGGAGCAGGCCACTGAACTCTAACGGGATGATTAAGAGGTCCAGTAGTACTAACAGTTTCTCAGAAATGAGTTCGTTATATGGCCGGCAACAGCCAATAAAGTTGAGAGAAGCTAGATCAACAGACCCTCCGTTCGTATGCTCAATTTTGACCTACGGATGGAATGATTTCTATTTCCAAATTTCAGCATTATAGACACGCTGGAAACTATGCTCAACTTGGAGATACTGTGAAATATTCAATCCTAGGAGAGGAGCTGGTTATATTAATTTCTTCCTTATAAAGGAAATATTTACATATATTTACTTCATGACAATATAAGATATATATATGGAACGGAGCGAGATAATAGATTATTTCAACGAATACAGGGGCTTTGTACCAAAGGTGATAGATAGAGAACTGAACGTCCCCCTGGATGGTCACTTCATAATATCACTCATTGGCCCTAGAAGAGCGGGCAAAACATACTATTTTTTTCAGATATCGAAAATGCTGGAGAGGAGCATATACCTGAACTTCGAGGATTCAAGGCTGAGAGGAGTCACTTACAAAGAGATAAGGGAAGTTATACGCCTTTACATAGAACTCTACGGCATCAATCCGGAATCAATATTGCTCGATGAGGTGCAGAACATAGAAGGTTGGGAGGTCGTCGTCAGGGAGCTCCATGACCTTAAGAAATACAGATTGTTTATAACCGGCTCATCGTCAAAGCTTCTCTCTGGAGAAATTGCTACGCAGCTCAGGGGTAGGACACTTTCCTACACGTTGCTACCATTCAGTTTTAGGGAATTTCTAAACTTAAAGGGAATCCAGACTGAAAACATCTCTAAGGATTACGAGGCAAGAATAAAGAATCTGCTCTTTGAATACATGGATTATGGGGGCTTCCCCGAGGTCGTCTTGAACAGTGACAAGATAAAGATCTTGAAGGAGTACTCTGACCTGATTCTTTTCAGGGATTTCATAGAAAGGCACAGTATAAAGAATATCGGGCTCGCAAGGTACATACACGAGAGCATAATGCAGAATTTTTCAAAGGAGATTTCATCAAATTCGATATTCAGGAAGGCAAAGTCGGCTGGAATACGCATCTCCAACAATACTGTCTACGACTATCTGGAAAAGCTTAATGATACAGTAATCTTCTTCTTTCTTGAAAGGTATTCCAGGAAAGCTCACGAGCGAGCGTCATGGCCAAAAAAAATTTACCTCGCAGACACAGGACTTTCGAAGACTGTGAGGTTTGCAGAAGATATAGGTAAGATTGTTGAGAATGTAGCTTTTCTAGAGATTGTGAGGTCCAAGAACAAAAGTCCACTGCTTGAAATGTACTATCTGAAGGTCGCAAATGGCGAGGTTGACTTTCTGCTGAAAGAGGGTAATAAGATAAAGGAACTCATACAGGTCACATACGAGATAAACGACGGTAATTTTCACAGGGAAGTCGGACCACTTGTCGAGGCATCATTATCTTTGAACTGCGATAATCTCACATTGTTGACCTGGGATAGCGAAGGGGTGATAGAGTATCAGGGTAAGAAGATAGAGAAGATCCCCTTGTGGAAGTGGTTGTTAAGGACATAACTGTGATATTTCGTCTGTATTGCAATATGTGAAGTTGGGGGAGGACATCGAAATGATAGCAAAATGGGAACTGTTTCGGCCGTTCTTAAAGAACTTTTTGAAAAGCATGGTGAAATGATATGAGAACAAGAAACAATTTGACCTATTGGAACGCGGGGAGGGGGAATCGAACCCCCGATCCCATAGGGAATGGCTTAGCAGGCCATCGCCTTACCGCTCGGCTATCCCCGCTGTATCTTACCGTATTTATCAGACAGCTCAGTAGCTAGTTGTTCAAGAATTTCTTCCAAATCTTCACCTTCTAGAACCAATTCGTCTCCGTTCGAGTAAGAGATGACTACCCTGAATGACTCGCCATCGTGGTAAACATCGACCTCTCCAAGCTTCTGCATCACAATCAAACGTGATAAATGCTCTATATTAACATTTTCTGTTCTCAATTAGCTCAAAACACTGCATGAATCTTTATTTATTGAATTGAATTCATTGAGAGAAATGGAACGAACTGATGAGGAAGAGCGAAAGATAGTTTACACAGGTCTGGCGACATATGCCAAAGATCCGTATGTAAGCGAGTCGTTCGCTGATCTCCTGAAAGTTCTTGAGTCTGAGAAGAGGGATGGACTGGTGAATGTAGTCATAGCTGATAGGGAAGTGGGCACCCTGCGGATTGAAGCAGGCAAGATATTTTTGAACGAGATAGTGGATCAGACGCCTCAAGAACTGGGATTGCTGAAGAAGTATCCGGTTTATGGAAGAATCGCCATGAAATCCTTGATGGAGAAGTACATTGATACCGTCGCCAACGATGCAATTGAGGATACTGCTTTCCTCGATGGTATAAGGAGCGACCCAGACAACAGAAAGGTAGACGAACAGAGCTTCATCCTCCTCCTGTGGGATAGATACTGGAACGTGTTTTCTAGATTCAAGGGCGATTCTAAAGACGGAATCTACATTGTATCCGAAAGAAATATCTGGGATGAGGGAGACACGAATTCTTTCAACGAACCAAGTTAGTCTTTACCCCTGACCAGTTTCAGCATTTCGGCGGCTACGTCTGCTCTTATTTTCCTTTCCTTCACCATCATTTCTGCCACTCTGTCAATTTCAGTTCCTTTTGCCCCAGCGGATACTGCAACATTCCTCGCATGAAGTTCCATGTGCCCTTTCTGGATTCCTTCCATTGCAAGCGCTCTGATTGCTCCAAAATTTTGGGCAAGTCCAACTGATGCTAGAACATTCGCAAATTCCTTTGCTGATCCTATCCCCAGTATCTTCCTCATAAGTTTGGCTTTAGGATGGGTGGCCGTTGCCCCTCCAACAATACCTACAGCAAGAGGTAGTTCAAGGTACCCCGTCAAGTCCCCTTCATCATTTATTTCCCACCTGCTAAGAGAAGTGTATCCGTTGATGGCTGCGTACGAGTGAGCTCCGGCCTCAATGGCCCTCCAATCGTTTGCTGTAGCCAAGAGGACAGCGTCAATTCCATTCATGATTCCTTTGTTGTGAGTGGTCGCCCTGTAGGAGTCATCTCTCGCGAACTTGTATGCCTCCACTATACCTTCAACTGCTTCATCCCCGCCAATTGTCTTCTTGTCGAATACGGCATAAGAACTTGTCATCCTGTACGTCGCAAGATTGCTAAGAATCCTCAGCCTGACCTTACCCCCTGAAATCTCAGAAATGTGCGGGGCGAGGTATTCTGCCATGGTATTCACTGCATTTGCTCCCATTGCGTCTCTGACATCAACGAGAAGATGAACAACCACCATTGGTTCTTTCTCATCGATGACTCTCACTTCTATGTCCTTGGCTCCTCCTCCGAACTTTACAAGTACGGGATCCTGTGTGTTAGCCATTTCTAGAAGTTCATTCTTTTTTTCCAGTATCCTGAATTTAGCCCCGAACGGATCTGGTACTCCCGTGAGTTCAATCTGCCCTATCATAATCGGTTCTGTGGACACGGACCTGAACCCTCCCTTGACTCTCGCCATCCTGGCAGCATTCGAGGCGGCGGCAACTACACTTGGCTCCTCGATTGCCATGGGCACTAGGTAGTCCTTCCCATTTACAAGAAAATTTACTGCGATACCAACAGGGACTTCCATAACAGAAACAACGTTCTCTATCATGTGGTCTGCAGAACTTTCCCCGAGTCCTCCCATGTTCTTAAGAATGGACATCTCTTCGTCGTTTAGATTCCCCACCTTTTTCAAGATCTCTCTTCGCTCTTCCACTGACAGCTTATAGAATCCAGAAATGCTTGAACTGGGCATGGGAGATGATGGAGGGGGCAAATAAAGATTTATCTTTATTCTCACTTCAAATTTGATGGTTAGGAACCAGCCACTGATCCTTTACAAGAACGAGGATGATCCGAAGAAGTGCACTGCTAGAAAACTCAAGAGGTTCGGACTTGCAACCTTCATCAGCAGGATCCCGTCAAACAGCATCATACTCTATTCTGATGCGCAGTTGAGGCTATCACCGGAAGATTCACATCACCAGCACCTTGTTGCTATAGACGTGTCATGGGAGAATGTGGATAACTACCACTTCGACCGATATTCGGTGAGATCGCTGCCTTTCTTGCTCGCTGCAAATCCTGTGAACTATGGAAAGCCGTACAAGCTGTCAACTGTTGAGGCGATATCGGCTTCGTACTACATACTTGGAAAGAGGGACGTGGCACTCAAGCTGTTGGAGAAGTTCTCGTGGGGGATCCAATTCATAAATTTGAATGGGAACCCACTCGACGATTATTCAAAGGCAAAGAATTCTAATGAAATAATTGAAATTGAAAAACAGTACTTCTAAGTCCACTCACCATTCTCGAGGTGAGTAGTTCCCTTGGTATACTCCTTGAGGATTGCCATTACCTTATCCCGCCACATTCCGTCTATCAACTGACTGTCGCTGAACTCAGGGTCTTCGTGTATTTTTTCCACGTGTTCTTTATAAGTCCCCTTTGATCCCTTGGATATTAAATATCTTGCATGCTGTATCTCATCCTCGTCCAACCTGAATTTCCTCTCCAGGTAGGTGTTGGAAAAATCAAGTATGTCCTGTTCCCTGTAGTTGATGATTCTTGGATCGAGCGAGCTTGCGCTGAGAAACAGGAGAATTCCGTCACATTTGGTGCACCTACCGCACGGAACTATCTGCCCTCCCTCGTCGTGGCAGCTATGACAAGACCTTTGCAACTTCGCCAGTTCCGGATAACGGTTGAATAATATTCTCTCCTCAACTGTACCCGTAATGTTTCTCAGGGCAGAGTAGAATTTCAGGTTGTACCCGATGCTGTTGAAATAACTGTTGAGTGCCAGATCGAATGTCTGCATCTGATCATATATTCCATAGTAATGTCTTATCCCATACTCGAGCGGAAATCCCCTGGGATCGTCGAACTCGTCTCCCTTCATCACTCCAGATATACCGAATTTCGTATAATATGGGATGGAGGAAAAAATGTATACCGGAAAAATGAAAAGGCGGATGGGGTATGTATCGGACCACGTGGTAAGCGCCCTGTCATTCAGTGCCTTCACCTTTGAGCTCATCTTTCTGTAGAACCTATCGACCGTCGTCCATATCCTGAGAGTGTTCTGGTGATTTGCCTGAAAATGATCGTATGCGACGCTTGCAGTCTTCCAATGACCCCCAGATTCGTTTACGAATATCGGAAAGACGTTTGCCCCTACCTCCTTCATGATTCCGTATGTGAGGAGACTGTCCTTTCCACCGCTCGACATTATTGCGACGGATCCATCTTTCTTGAAATCATTCCTGGTATTCAGTTCCAAGTCTATGTTTAATATCGGGCAGTGGCTGGCCTCCTCTTCGTTAGGTGACTTTGGGATGTATTCCTCTCTGTAGAACTCCTGTCCCCTCTTCAGGAGTTTATTGACATATATCTCCCTGCTGTTTATCACCATCATGTTCTTGATGAAATCGTAGTCCTGCTTGGTTATTGGGAACTCGGCCTCTATTTCTTCCGTGAATAGGGAGTAATTCACAAGAGGGATGAGAGAGAGCATCCTGAGATCCTGTCTGTCCATTGTAACTGGGAAATCGTAGCTGAATGATAACTGGACTTCCTCTCCGTCCACTACGTACTTGATGGAAATAAGATCATCCCGGATCTCCGGGTCCAATAACCTTACTTTCTCAATCGATGATAACTTGCCTCTGGCTTGCAAAACCAGCCACCAATTCTCCTAATCTTTCTATATCAAGCAATGGAATTATTGCAGGTATGTGATACTTCGATTCGTATTCCTGTGACGCCTGAAGAGCTTCGGGTGCAGTGAGGTTCTGTGTGTTGATTGTAATTGCAATGACCCTCTTTCCAGAGAGAAGTTCGAGGATCTGTATGACCTTCCCAACGTCTGGCATTGGATACTTCTCGAAACCATCCAGCATCCTTCTTCCAGGTGCATCTTGAAGAATAATTGCATCGGGTCTTCCCGCAGCTATAATCTCGAAACTGCCAGGATAAGCTGGGTGCACAACTGATCCCTGTCCTTCTAGAAGGATAAAATCTGGAGTACTCTTTCTCCATGCTTCGACGACTTCATTCTCTATTGCTCCCGCTACAAAGTCGTTGATCGTCGCATCAATTACCGCAGTGTGTTCTATGCCCTGCATCCAAGAAGTCTGTCCCGTTCCAATCATCTCGGCTGTGAATCCTCTTTTCTCTAACTCCTTCATCACCATTATGGTAGTCGTCCTCTTTCCGATTGCACTGTCCGTTCCAAGGACTGCAATCTTGAACGACTTTACCTTTTCAATCTCACCAGTGAATGGTATCTTTCTATCCCTGAATATCTTCCTCACATCTATGATCTCGACGTTGTTCTCTTGGGCCAGCCCATACAGTTCAGGATCTTCAGAGATGAAATCATGAAGTCCATTTATGATTCCTATGCCCTTAGAGATTGCAACCTTCACGATCTTCCTGTATTCTGCTGGAAGTATTCCTCCATCAGTAGCTGCGCCTATAATGAGATACTTTGGATTGTACATTAGGGAATCTTCAAGTGAAGCAACAATAGGAATGCCTTTGTTCCTCCCTTCGAGATATTCCCCTGCGTCCATTCCAACTAGTTGCGAATCAATCACTGCAACTATTTTATACCTTGATGAAAACCTCACCAGTCCGTGAGCTGTCTTTCCATAGGTAGAGGAAAATACCTTTTCTGCTAGTATGACTGCTCTGTCCATTTCGGTCAAGGAACGTCACCGCCAACCGAATGCATATGGCTGTCTATCTCGTTGTGTGCAGCTTTTCTTTCAACGGTACTCGATGTGTTTAGTCTCGTCGATTCTCTGAAAAACAGTCTGGGACCGAACACGTACTCTAAACAAGAGACACATAAAACGGACGTGCCGCCTGGGTCAGAATCTTCGTTTTCTTCCTCGGTCAAATTTAACTAGTCCTCCTCGGACGTCAAGTGACAGAAGAAAAACAAGTTATATTAAACTTGCGTACTGTGGGTGAAGCGTGGGCTTGCTCTTGCCAAAGAATTTCAAAAGCCAACAACAAGAAAAGAATAAGAGTTCGAAGAAAATAGAGCTAACATGTTTGAGCTCCAGGTCAAACTCAAGAATCCTTCTGTAAGCAGTGACATAGATAGTCTGCTTTCTGAGTTTCTTTTCGATATAGGTTACCTTGAAGAGAGAGGGGAGTTCAGTCTGGAAACTGTGAAGGAGAGTGTTCCCTTCAAGCTTTTCAAGGAAGTTTTCTTGTTGAGGGCTGATAAGACTTGGCCTGTCAATGAGATTATGACATACCTCGAGACAACAAAACCAACCCTCTACAGACACCTAAACCGCCTCAAGGGGCTTGAGATCATTCAGGAGGTTCAGCTCGGGAAGGAAAAGGGATATGTTATGAGGTACAATTCGCTCTCCCTTGCCTGGAACTTTGTTGAATCGAATGTGAAGATGGCTATGGATAATTACAGGAAGAGAGTCGATAATCTCCAGGCAATGTCGGAGTGAATAACAAATGATGACTCATCTAACGAAGGGATCGAGATACAAGATAGTTTCCGCGAGTTCTACTGAGGATAATGTCGTATCGGAAGGTATGCTAGAGGGGTTCCTTTCAATGGGAGAGGAGCCTGCAATACTGTTGAATATCGGAGACAGCAAGAACGAAAAGTTGAGAATAATTCCAGTAAGCACAATACTGTTCATAGACGTGATAGAACAGAATGAAGTGAAAGAGAACCAAGAGAAAGGGGACGTTACTTACATAAACTGATAGGTCTGGATTTCATTATAAATTGGTCCAGTTGGTTTCAGGACAGATTCATACAGTGTGAAACTGGTCACTTCCTGCTCAAGGAAGACTGTGTTCTCATTCTTCGAGATGATCTCAGAGAAATCACGTTTGTCTTTCACGCGAAGTATTGTCAGGTGAGGGCTGAAGGGGTGGTCAAGTGGTATCTCTCTCGTTCTTGAATGAACCTCATCTGCCAGTTCTTTCAGAGGACTTTCTGGATATGCCTTTACAAACAGTACCCTCCCGTGCTGGGCATTTGGGAATGCCCCCATGCCCTTCAAAATTATAGAGAACCTCTTTGACCCTATTCCCTCAAGGCTCTTTCTTATCTTTTCCACGCTCTGAATTTCCCCTAAGAACTTGAGTGTCAAATGAAGATTCTTTCCCTCCACTGATCTGCCTATTGGTTTGTTTTCAGTTATTACCTTAACCAGTATTTCGTTTGCAGGCAGACTTATGGCGACAAAACACCGCATCAGCTACCATCAAAATGTTGCGCAAAACTTTTTGCCTTCAGTTGCATCCCCGTTTATGATCGTTAAAGACGGTCTATACTATACGAAAACCCACGAATGGCTGAAACTAGAAGGAGACGTCGCGACTATAGGCATATCGGATTTCGCACAAAATCAGATGTCCGATATAGTTTACGTTGACTTTCCAAAGGTAGGGACAAGCATCAAAGCAGGCGAGATCGTTGGTACCGTAGAGAGCGTTAAATCGGCTGAAGATTTCTATTCACCGGTGACAGGAAAGGTTGTTGAAGTTAACAAGACTCTGGAAAAGACTCCGGAGGAAATTAACAAGAACCCTTACGATGCCTGGATTGTCAAACTCAAGATTTCCAATCCGGCCGAAGTGAGCAACCTGATGAAGAAGGACGCCTACGAGAAGATCATAAAGTAAGCTGCAAATGTCCTGGATTAAGAAGAGAAGGTCCGAGATCTACTATAAGAGGGCAAAGACTGAAGGCTACAGAAGCAGGGCAGTTTACAAACTCAAGCAGATGGATGAGAAATTCTCAATCATAGAGAATGGGATCAAAATCCTGGACCTCGGGTCATCTCCTGGAGGATGGAGCCAGTACTCTTCACTTGTGAATGAGAATGGACTGAATGTGGCGCTTGATATTACGCCAATGAGGAGAATTGATAACGTCCAGTTCATCGAGGGTGACATTTTTCAGGATGGGATTTTTAACCAAGTTCTCGGTGTTTCACCGGACGGGTATGATTTGGTCCTGTCTGATATTTTGATGCACACTAGCGGCGACAATTCTAGAGATTCTGCCAACTCTTACTTCATTGCCAAGCGGGTGCTGGAAATCTGTGAGCACGTCCTGACAAGAAACGGCAAGACCCTCATAAAGACTCTACAGGGGGACCTGACAGAGGATTTGAGAGTTGAATTCAAGAAACACTTCAGGAGAGTCTTCCTTACGAAACCGCCTTCATCTCTTCCGCGTTCTGCTGAACTCTATATCCTTGGAGAGTTTTACTCAGGTCACTGAAAAGATCGTTGAATCTCTCAGTCTCGACCACGACCAAGGTATTTCCTTTCTTCCTGCTGGATATCTCTGTCGCCATGTGTCTTGCCCTTTCCTGTTCGACTTTCAGGTATCCTCCCTTGTTGAGATAGGAGTCCCAATCCTTGGTGAATGAGTCTGGATCTGACAAGTTCCATCTTCTCTTCAGAAGCCTCCTTCTTCGTAGACTCAGCTTGATCATGTCGGATAACTGGACATACTCCACAAAAATGTCCTCATAGATTCCTGATGGTATGTCTATTCCACCAACCTCTAGTCCTTTCTGATCTGCAAACTGTATTGCTGCGATGTAGGCCTCTGGAGGTATTGATGTGTCCCCAAATTTTCTTGTGAAGTATTCGTAAATAATTTCTACATCGTCCATCTCAACCTCAACCGGACTTTTAATGTACTCTCGAAGTCCGTTTACCTCTTCCTCCGTTATAGATAGGAGAATCTGGTCGAAATTTCCAGTGCTGAGAGCTTGCTCAACCACCCTTCCAGAGTCCTTAAGCGCCTTGTTGATTCCCAATAAGAGTACTCTGTCCTGGCCGTTGAACTCTGCCTTCAACTATTCATTCTCTCCTTGATTACTTCCTTCATTTCGTCTTTGTCGTGGAACTGTTCTAGCTCTGAATATGAAATTATGGGAATCTTGTATCTATTTGGTTTTTCTATTTCCCTCTTCACTACCAGAACCCCGTCCTTATCGCTGAACTTTGAGAGTTCACTGAGATGCTCAACCTTTCTCTCCACCCTAGTCATTTCCTCTTCTATACCGCCCAAGAAGGAAGACTCCGAGTCCTCCATCAGGAAGTTGACGATGGATCTTCTGATTGGATAGACCGAGAACCCTGTCCTCGTTATTTCTTTATTTACCAACCTTTCGAATTCCCTCATTTTCCGGAAACCAGTGGTAACCTCCTCCATCTCTACATTCCAGAGGAAGGAGACGTATTCCATTATCTGTTCCCCCAGGAATTCCTCCATCTTTAGCGCAATATCAATCGATGCTGACATGCCCGATTGGTACATCAGTACCGTTCTTCTAGTGGTCCCAATCGCACTCGCAATCTCACCAAGCGAGAGGGATCTCTGCTCCCTTATTCTCTTTAGCTTCTCCGAGTCTATCTCAACATAGAAACCGCCGGGTCCTGCCCTGACATTCGGTTCCTCTCCCTCCCTCAAATATGATATAAAAGTTTGAGGAGATATGATCGGTAACGAATACCTGCTGTAGACCACTCCGTCTTCTATCCTCTCGTCCCTATTGCTAAGCGCAACTATAAGCGGATGAGCATCCAGGAATCTCGAGACTGCCGTTAGAGTCTTGGACCCCTCCTCGGTAAGGAGCCCAACATTATTCATGACTTTGATAACAATTATGTTGTCTTCATTTCGCAGAATGAGGTCAAAAGAGTAAGAAAGACTCTCGTCTGCGCAGATAGTAGTATAGCCGCCCCTAGCGGCAATTCGGATTATAGAACTTATTATTTCCTGTCTTCTGTCCATTACTTGCCCTCATCATAGGAGACGAAACAAATATTTAAGTACTGGGTCATCTCAATTTGTCGATATCAACAAGGCTGACCAATTCTACTCCCAGGTACTCCAGAGCCTCTCTAGCCCCTTCCTTTCTGTCCACAACTACGATGACCCTGTCGGTTCTGACGTGCATCTCATTCAATTTCGTAATTGCCCTTACAACACTTCCTCCAGTTGTTGTCACATCCTCAACAAATGTTATCGTTTCACCCATGTCCAATTTCCCTTCGAAATCCTTTCCAAGTCCGTGCTCTTTCTTTTCCTTCCTGATGATGATTAGGTCCTTTCCGGTTTCAAGGGAGATTCCAACTCCCAATGGCACTGCACCCAGTTCCACACAGGCTATCTTTTCTCCAGTAACGAGTGGTGCAGCCTTCTTTGAGATCTCACTGAGAAACTTGGGGTTCAGAAGAGCGCTCTTTATGTCGACGTAGTAATCTGACTCTTTACCTGAAGCCAGCTTAAACTTTCCAAATTTTATGTTACCATTTTCTAATAAGAAGTTCTCAATGGTTCCTACAGTCATTTGATCGCCTCAAATGCGTGAATGTCTATTCTGCATGAATACTTTGCTACTATTTTTGTCGCCAAAGTTGTTCTGAAAGCATCGGTATTTGATTCAACGGTAGGTATTTTCGCCTGCACTTACAAGGGTTAGATAATGGTATACTGAAGAGTCGATGATTAAAGTTTTTGGAATAGGGCAATCCCTCCAAATTTTCATAATTAGGGCTTTCAACCTCCTTACAAATCTCGTAGGTTTGTTGTGGATTCCGCTTATTTGTTGCCATTTAACGACGATATCGATGCAACGGTATCGGAAAATATTATTATCAGCGACTCATAAACCTTCTAGCCGCTGTAGCTTAGTTGGTAGAGCACCCGGCTGTTAACCGGGAGGTCATCGGTCCGAGCCCGATCAGCGGCGTATTTCGTTTGGTTTATGAAAGTATCCACTACATGAACAAGTTAAAATTTGCGGCCCCACATTAACTGTAATGGGTGTTTTTAGAGACCCTCTTTAATAAAAAACAGAAAAGAAGAAAATATTTGACTATCCAGTTCCGTAGAAGGATTGGAAGTTGGTAGTAACGTTCTCAAAAACGTTGCCTATGTATGCTCCTCCGTATGCGTTAGCGACCCAGATTCCGATCGCCTCATCAACAATAGTATTGTCTACCACTATGTTGTCCTGTGCCATCGGAGGGGAGGGTTTTGAAGTCTGGGGAATCAGGTTAGCATATATTGCTATTCCATTTGGTGCGGGCGCAAGGTTCAGATCGGAGGCGTTGTCAAAAGGAGGGTTGTTCAGCCTTTGGAACGCACCCAATTTAACGTAGTTCCCGGCGATCTCGTTCCCGATGTCAGCTGCTCCAGGTGCCTCAGCATTAATGATTATCCCGTCTTCAAGTCCCCCAATCACGGTGTTGTCCAGTACCACATTGTCGATAGCGGAAGAGAAGGGGAAATCAGCTGCAACGACTATAGTGCCAACGGCAAATCCTGTTGGTCCGTGCTGTGTTAACAGACTTCCCATCACCACGTTGTTAAAGATCCAGTTGTTAGCTACAGTCTGTCCAGGGCCCCACGCAGCTACAACTATACCGCACCCCTGTGAATCGTTTGCAACGTAGTTATCTGCTATGAAATTGTTGTCTCCGCTTGCGTTAACGTTGGGCACAGGCATGCCTGTGGGAACCATAGAAGAACTGCTGTATACGGATACTCCCCCGTCGCCTTTGCTTCCGGTTATGATGTTGCCCACGATGTACGAATTTGATACGCCATAGAATCCAACCTCCTTGTTGTCAGGGATCGCTGGATCGGGATGTTGAACGTTGTCGCTTATGTTACTGTCCATTACAGATATGCCAGAAGTATCCACGGCGAGAACTCCGTGGTCAGAGGCTCCGAAGATGTGTGCATGGTATATCAACACGCCCGTTACCCCTGGGCCTATGTAAACTCCAAAGCTGTAGCCTGTTGCATTTACTGTGCCGGTGATTATCTCTCCTGGTTGGGCTATCACTGCTGCTGTGAGATTGCCAATTCCAATCGTTCCTGATTGATTGCCTGGAACCGCAGCATAACTTCCCACTCCCAACAATACAGCGGATAAGACAAACAACAGTACGATCGATATTACCAGTGCTCTCATAATGTTTTTAGTTTGTTAAAATATTTAAACGCAACTTTTACGCTCTTTCCGTAAAACCAAGATTTAAGAATTGATGGAGGCTCTTCTAGATTGAAAACATGACCTCTGACTCCGACGCCAAGTCTGTAGCGAGCAATCTTGCTAAAGGAAGGGTAACTTATGTTACCGATTGGACAAGAATAATGAAAAGGGGGATTCCCATGCTAGCTCTACCAATAATTCTCTTAGTCTTAATTCTCATCTCTAAGAACTTCTATTTCTTGGAATACTTTCATGCCGTCTCGGGCTCAATTTGGACTGGAATAGATTTATTCATGGGAATATTCATTGCACATATAATGAGAGGTCTCAGACCAGAGCAGAGAACCGAGATAGCTATGCGCCTTACACCAATCATGCTCTTCTTTATGCCTTCCATAGCCACGGTAACGATCACAGCAGGTATCTATGTGGCGCTATCACTGGGAATACCGCTGTTCAGTCCTTACTTTGAAGCAGCAGGAATTGTAGCAGTATCAATGATTGTCGTAGGATTTGTGATCTTCCTGCCAAATGAACTCAGAATATTCCTCGAAATAGTTCACGGAACGAATAACGTTAGGAAGATCGTAAGGCTAACCATGATCAACCTTAATCTTGCGGCAGTAATGCTCGTTCTACAGATTGCCATAATATTTCTGATGGCTCACTTCGCAACGGGTGTTCCGTTATGAAATATCCGGAAAAAAATCGAGATGGGCTCCTAGTGCCTGCTATTCTCGTTACATCTGTCCCAGCAGTTGCCACCATTGCCGCAATCGCAGTAAGGAATGTGCTAATTCTCGATTATGACCATGTGCTGCTGGGAGCCATCT
The DNA here is from genome assembly GCA_026127935.1 of Thermoplasmatales archaeon. GTDB lineage: Archaea > Thermoplasmatota > Thermoplasmata > Thermoplasmatales. Next base: position 103,774 of record JAJSLL010000002.1, read on the forward strand.
GGACAGGAATCGACGTGTTCTTTGGACTTATTTTCAGATTCGTCTTTAAAGAGGTGTCAAGAGAGACCCGACAAACGGTTGCAAAGAGAATGCTGCCTGCTACCCTGTTTTTTCTCCCTGCAGCCTCGATTCTGACTCCCCTTGTAGGGTACTATCTTGCAAACATTGAAGGGTTATGGGTCACAGGAAATAACATAGTGAATGCTGTCGCAGTTATCGCGATAGTGCTTGCTGTAACGGGATACGTGACAATATTCTACCCATCCATCCTCATCGCCATAGAAAAGGAAAGTTGTGACGATGGGATCTTGAAAAGGCGACTTTCATGGATATGCAACGGCGCCCTCGCGCAGGCGATTCTCCAGATAGGGCTCATAAGTCTGATGGCCTATTGGGTGGTATTCCAATGATTCCAGAAGACAGAAAAGATTACCGGAAATTGAAGATGAGAAATATTTTATCATTTCTCACTTCTTGAGACAACCGAGAACCGAAATCTTTTCGGGAGACAGATTCTGGGATGATTAAGGATATATAGAGTGTTGAAAGATTTTTTATACTGACTCAAAATCATAACTCCTTGGACGATAGAGAGAGTGCGAAGGTATTTAAGATACTATCAGACAAGAGGTGCCTAGATATACTGAAGATAATTTCAGTTGAACCATCATTCGTAGGAGAACTAGCTTCCAACCTGAAAACCAAAGAATCCCGGATATCTGAGAAGATGAGAATCATGAGGGAGGCTGGCATAGTTTCTGAAGAATGGAAACGCATTGGAAACAAGTTGGTGAAGTTTTACAAACCCTTGATGAATAAGATTAGTGTCTCACTTGTTGATGGAAGCATTAAGACCGAGACCGGCGGGAACGAAGTAAAGGAAATTCTAAACATTGCGGATGTAGACGCTAAGGTTCCAAAAACAGACAAGCTGGTGGGAAGGAAGGCTGAATTGCACTTCATTGAGAAATACCCTCATGTTTTGGTTACTGGGATACCGGGAATTGGGAAGACGACTTTGGTAGCTAATTTTGTACGTTCTACAAATCGAGAGGCCTTCTGGCACGACATACGGGAGACAGATACTCTAAAGTATGTCATAATAAAGTTTGCTTCCTATCTGAACAAACACGGAGATGATTCACTTCTAAAATCACTCAAACAAGAACGTGACAGGAGAACGCATATCAACCTGATAATCTCAGGAATGAGGAAGCTCAATTCAACGGTGATCCTAGACGATCTCCACAAGTGTCTGGACGATGATATAGTGGAATTTGTGATGGACCTTACGCGCAGCATACCTGAAATTTCAGTGATACTGATCACTAGGACTCCACTAGAGTTCTACGACCCCTCCGTCCGGGTCCTAAATTTGCAGGAGCTCCGGGCAGAAGATGCTTTGACACTCATAAAGAATACTTCGAGGGGAAGAAAAATTGTAGAAGAGGTCGGAGGACACCCTCTTATTGTCAAGTTAGCGGGAAATATTCAACCGGCGACAATGGGATCAACGAAAATCCTTTCTCCGCAAGACTATTTCGAGAGACAGATCCTCCCAACCCTTCCAAAGGAACTTGTGGGCGTCTTGGAAAAAATTTCTTTCTTCGAAGGAGCTACAGAGTTGGAAGAGTTGGAGTTTATATTCGGAGAAATAAGCAAGGCGCGTCTCAGGACCGCGATAGAAACTGGATTGATAAGGATGCATCGAAGTTCGATACGAATGAACGACCTTATCAAAGAAGTCTTGCAAGCTAATGCTCCTAGCAAATCAGATACTCATAATAAAATTGCTTTGTACTACGCTTCGAAAAAGAAGCCTGAATATTTGATAACTGGTTTGCATCATTTGAAGCTTGGCTCAAACAACGAGGAAATATCCGGCTTCCTCAGTCAATTTGGAATGGAGCTTATCAACTCTCCGTACCTTAACAACTTTCAAGAAGAACTTATCCAGATAGAAAGACAATTGGAATCGTGCGAAACAAAATCAGAAGTTCTGTACTGGATTGGCAGAATTCTTTCGATCAAGAGGAGGTACAGCGAGTCCCTGAAATACTTCGAAAGAGCTAGGATGTGTCCGCAATCTTCTTCCCTCGAACCTTACCTACTCTACGATGAGGCAACTGCAATTCAAAATGTCGGGGAATTCGAACAAAGCGAGGAGCTTTTCTGGAGTGCCCTCAAGAAGGTGGAGGGAAGTAACAGCATACAAGAAGGAAGGATCCTGTACGGTCTTGCGAACGTTCTTACGACTCTTGGCAGACAAGAGGAGGCAAGAGCTCTGTTAGAGAGGGCAATCAAAATTTTCAAGGAAAAGAGAGACTTGGTGAGATACAACGTAACCCTCTTTGGAATGGCTTATCTTGAGTTCATAATTGGCAACATAAAGGAAGCCTTAAGGTTGAACAAAAGCGCTATCCAAGGCTTCCTGAGTCTCGATGCAATCAATAGCTATACAAGCAGCCTCATAAGTAAGGGAGATTTCCTCTTCCATGCAGGGCAAAAGAGAAAGGGCATTAGTTCATTAGGAAAGGCTATTGAAATCCTTGGGACCCTGGATTATGCTGACCTGGACCTCGCACTCGCATTGTTGAAACGTTCCATAATGTTGGGCTCCCTCGGCTTAACGAAGGAATCTGAGTCGGACATTAGACGGGCAAAAAAGATAATAAGTGTAAAAGGTGACAAATTCTTAAATGGATTCCTTTCTTTGGCAGAAGGAGCCTTGATGCTTGCACGTGATGAACTCACCGAGGCTGAGGTATCACTAAAAAAGGCAATGAAGTGCGAAAAATTAGATCCGGTTGCAATGTATCGAGCCAGAAGAGAATGGGCTTTGCTTTTGATAAAGAAGGGTAGAATCAAGGATGGTATGAAAATTCTAAATGATCTGATCGAATATTTCAGAAAAAGAAACTACGTAACTTTCTTGGAAGAGACGAAATCTATGTTCAAAGAGATTGCAAAGTGAGGGTAATCCACACCCTTTTTCTTAATCAGAAAAGTCATGGGTCAATTATTTCATAGAAATCTAAAAGATTCGAGTTCATTGTTTATCTTTGCGAACACCACTCATTCAATTTTTCGACTGTTCAGGACAATTCATTCTGAAGAATTAGGACTCTAAACTCTTTGGTATTTAACTACATTCACACCATATGGAAAATATAAACTTGACTTCGCACTGTATTAACACTTCAAATCTTTTGATAATATTATTTCGTGCAACCCATTTAATGTAAAATCTCTAAGAACTCCTGAAAACTCGTATCCTTTTCTGATATAGAAAACGACAGCATTCTGATTAATGTGTGATACCAGTAGCCAAATCTTCCTGATATTCGTTGATTTCAATCTCTGTTCTAAAGCATTCAATAATAGAGACCCAACTCCCTTTCCAGATGTAGCTACCCCAATTACTGATAAATATGCGACTGAATAGGCAGCTATGTCTGCATGGAGATACCCAAGAATTCTAAAATTCTCGTCAATCGCAACAAGTGAGATACCATTTTCTGAATTTACTAGCACTGCCTGTGGGGAGAACTTAGATCTTATCCAGTCAGAGCCTTTGAAGCCAAGGTACCAATTAAACGACTCAAATAAAATCCTAGAACAATCCATTTCCATGCCCTTTTTAAAATCGGTGACGGATATTGACATATCTTTTACACCATTCGTCCTCTAGTAAGAGAGTATTGCTTGACCTTTCCAAGGCTAAGTTTAGTTAGTTCCCCTTGCAACACTCTGATCATATTTACTTCCTGGATTTATACATACAGTTTATCCAATTTAAGAAATTTAAGCAGATTTCTATGATAGAATTCATAAATGCGGGATTGGTTCTTTTGGCGGCAAGGGTGTTCATGTATATTGCAGACCTGAGCAATGGATCCACACGCTTTGATATTGATTTTTCCGACATGTGATTTCTACTCTCCCCCGTGACGGGAACGGTGCTTGCAAATGCCGCCCATTACTCTCTCTTCTCAAATCTCGCAACATTTCCTAACTTTGCACAATAATCTTGTCGGTTCTAGACCCTGTTTTGGGACTCTTGTTACCACGCCGTTGAACGATGCGGGTCTTTCCCAATCACCTTGATTGTGTTGTCACTCTATATCTATTGAGAATACCCAGTATTTTCTGAGCAAGAGTGAAAACATTTAGATCTATGACTGTTCTTTTCTTATGGAACTTGGTCTTTCTACTTATTTTTCAGAAGCCTTCAAGACTTACAAGAATCCTTCTCAGATCGCAAGGAATGTGACAGAGAAATGGGCAAGTCATAACATCTATTGTCCCAGGTGTGGACTTCCTTTGCAACCCTATGGGAACAATACAAAAGTCAACGATTTTTACTGCAACCATTATGAACAAAATTTCAAGGTATTACCGATACCTTCCAAGGATAACTTTCAACTTAAGAGTACGAAATCATTTCCTCACAACGATTTCCCCTCAATAATCACAGGAGCATCGTATCAAGCATCCCTCTCCAGTTTAGAAAAAGGAACCTTTCCGTCTCTAATCCTGCTCCACTACGATTTGGGCAGAAAATTGGTGCAGGACGGGTTGTTCATTCATCGATTGTCTGTCACAAGAAATTGTATAATCAAGAGAGTTCCGCTCACAAGAACTGCACGAAGAGCAAATTGGGTTGGAGCCAATATTTTGTTAGATAAGATACCCAAGATATGGAGAATACCTGTGATCCAGGGGACAGAGATTGTTCCGAAGAAAGTAGTGATGAATAATTGGCTGTCTATTGAAAGAATTCTCAAAGGGAATCTGGAGAGTCGCGGATGGATATCTGAAGTTATGCTTCTGGTAGAGAGACTACCTGAGGACTTTACCTTGGATGACATCTATTCGTTCGATTCGTATCTTGAGAATCTCTTCCCCAACAATAAACACATTAGGGACAAAATCAGACAACAACTTCAACTTCTTAGGGACCTTGGCTACATAAAATTCGTTGAAAGAGGGAGATATCAAAAACTGAGTCGTTGATTGGATTTTTGATATTTCGGCAGTACCTTTTTCGCTTTTTGAACTTTTTACAAATTAAATACATACAATAGGTGAAAAATCTCGTACCCACGGCAGAAATTAGCAAGAGCCACACCCTCGATCACATATTAAGGTTCAGAAATAAGTGATTTTCTCAGATTGCTGAGAAGATGGTAGTGTTACGTCAAGATTCTGAATATCATAAAATAGAAGGAACTGATGAAACTTTAGATGGGGTTGAGGTCTTCAGACTTGAGAGGAAGAGCTAAGAAAGAGATGGAAGAAGAACGAATACCTTTTGACATATCCCGTGTTGTGAAGACGCTTCAAGAGTCATTGAAAGCAAGTGACAAGAAACAACTACAAGATGAGATTCGAAAGTTAAAACAAAAGTCTGGTAGAGGGGTTATGCTTGAATCTGATAAGGCGCTGAACTATGCCCCAATAGGCGATGACCTAACACAGATAATGGAGTCGCAAACAATTGAGAGAGCTAAGTACTACGTTAAGAGGTTGATCAAATCACTTACTGCAGTTAAGACTAATGGAATAAACGACATCAATCTCTATAGATGGAGAGAGTACGATGAAGTCATTACCGATAGCCTGTGGATCTTCGACAGGAGAGATACCTCAGGTTCACACTTAGGTTGGTACTGGGGAAATTTTGTTCCGCAGATACCTCATCAAGTAATTTTGAGATTCACGAAAAGGGGGGATTGGATCCTGGATCCTTTCGCTGGAAGCGGAACGACTCTCATAGAATGCATTCGTCTGGGAAGAAATGGGATAGGCGTCGAGATAAGTCAATCTACGTTTGATAGGACGTTACCCCTTCTGAATGACGAACCAAACCGTTTTGGAACCAGTTCCATTTTGAAAAAGGGAGACAGCACCAGTTTGAATTTTACAGAGCTGTGTAGAAAAAATGGGACTGCAAAGGTGCAGCTGGTAATAATGCATCCCCCATACTTTGACATAATCAAATTCAGCAAGGATGCGAGAGATCTTTCTAACGCCGGCTCAATTCGGAAATTCCTCAGCAAACTTGGAAAAGTTGTTAGGAGTACAACCAAAGTTCTTCAGGATGGAAGATACCTTGTCCTGGTTGTAGGGGACAAGTATCAGGACGGCGAGTGGATCCCCTTGGGATTTTACAGCATGCAGGAAGTGATGAAATACGGATACAAACTGACCGGAATAATAACCAAAAATTTCGACGATACGAGGGGAAAAAGAGATCAAAAAGAGCTCTGGAGATATAGGGCACTTGCAGGGGGATTCTACGTATTCAAGCACGAGTATATCTTCATATTCAAAAAAACAAAAGGAAAAGGGAAGTGGGGCCGATCGGGTTTGAACCGATGACCACCTGGTTATGAGCCAGGCGCTCTACCGGGCTAAGCTACGGCCCCCGTCTTCCTCTCCATGCTCCGGAGAATTAAAAACTTACGATTTTATCGAGTTCAGTTGCCTGCTTTCTTGTATGCCTCAATCACGTAATCGACGAAATTCTCGTCAGGATATGCTCCCACGAACGAGACATCTCCATTGATCACTATGTGAGGTACGGAAGAAACTCCCCACTCATCTGCCCATGCGGGAAATTCTGTTGCCTCAACCATTTCACCCGTTATGTTCTTGTTTGCAAGAGCGAACCTGTGAGCTGTGCCTACGGCCTTCGGGCAGTACGGACATGTGGGTGTAACGAAGACCCTGATCGTAACTGGTTTGTCGATGGACTCAAGTTTCTTCTGGATGGAAGGCTCGAGTTCTGGGTCGTTTCTCGAAATTCTTCTTATGTCCTCTACGAGTGAAGAGAATTCATAACCCATCGGGATTCCAATGTACTTTATCCTTGCGTGTTCGCTGCCACCGTTGGTCGTGACCACTGTAGTTGGTGCCCTCTCAATCTTCCACTTCTTTGCCTTCTCAGAATCCAGTCCGAGTTTCTCTACCTTTATCAATTCCGATGTCTCCATCAGCTCGTTGGCTATTTCGACTGTTTGATCGCAATATTGGCAATCGTCCTCGGAGGTAAAAACGTACAACTTTACCTCATTTTTCAGGTTCTTCTTGAACTCGTCTTTTAGATATTGCTTATCTTTATCCTTTAACAATCCCATCTGTTTCCACCTTCTTAGGTTATTATAGTATAGTTAATAACGTTTTCAGTTCATTTGGACGATACATACAAGGATTTATTGTAGAAGATAATGGCTCTCTGTGGGGTTTCTCCTTGTTTTTGACATGGACGGTACTCTCATAGATTCTGAGCAGTCTATCGTAAGGTGTTTCAGGGAATCTGCTGGAAAATTTGGTTATGAAGTTGGGGAGGTATCGAAATTTATTGGGGTGTTGAAACTTACACAGATACTGAAGAGAATTGGGGTTTCAGAGAAGGATTCACCCGAGATAATGAAACACTATGTGGATTGTTACTTCAATACATTCGCTAACGATACAAGACCTATTGAAAATTCGCCGGATGTGCTTGGGAAGCTTCAGGAAACGCATGAACTGGGAATATTGACACTCAAGAACTTCAATCTCACTCTTGAAATCACCAGGCGTTTCTTTCCCAGTGTTGATTTCAAATACGTCCTTTGCGGAGATAAACCGATTGAAAACAAGGTAGAAGGGCTGAAGATTATCATTGAACGATCGGGGAAGAACCCAAAGGACATTTTTTACATAGGGGATAGGGCGGGCGATGTGAAGAGCGCAAACGAGGTTGGCATGGGAGCAGTTTGGGTCAGTTTTGGCCTCGGGAAGGTCTCGGACTTTGATTTCAAGGCGGATTATCTAACGGCAGATAGGTTCGAAGATCTCCTAAAATTATTCAGCTAACGAACTTGAAACCGTTCTTTTCCGCTATTCCCTTCAGCTCTTCCATAATCTTCTTGGTTCCCTCTTCCTTGAAGCTAATCTCTACAGTCTTTTCTGAGGTCGAAAGCAAAAGATAGCCAACAGTGACATCGTCCTTCGTTACCGCCTCCTTCCTTGCAAACCGTGCGATGAGGTCTTCCACCATCCATCTATCTGAAGGATCCACATTTATGAATTCCTCCAGTGCAGGCTTTATGTTTTCTTCCAGAACGCAGATAGTCGATCTGTCTGTGATCGTAAAACTCACCATGAAAAGATAGCATCTCATCTCTAAAGTTTCCTCAGTTTGTGCACAACATTCGGCTCGTACCTGCTCTCTACTATCTCAAATTTGCTCGTTTCGAGGATTGTGTTGAAAGTCTCATCCTGCAAAACCCATTTCTCTTTCGGCACTATTAACAACAGGGTCTGTCCGGGCTTGAGCTCCCTAGATGCAAGTCTTATTGATCCCTTGATGTAGATATACGGCTCACCGCAATTGAGGGTCCTCAGATCCTCGACCCTGTCTGCCTCACCGTAAGCCTCCATATTCTCTAATATCCAACCTACAACTTATAACTTACGTCTCCAGTTTCTTCAAAATCTCATCCGCCTTCACCTTGAAATCCTTCCTGGATTCTGGGTCGATGTCCTTAAGAGGGAATGGACTCTCAGTTTCCTTATGATATACGAATTCTATGAAGGCCGCTAGTGGTCCCTGTGGAAATTCTAGCGAATTAGTCAACCTCTTGAGTTCTGTCAGGACCGTTTGCAACTTTCTTGCGGCTTCGAAATTATTTTTCTCAAATTCGTTGAAGACCCTGACTGACAGGTCAGAGAAATTTGAGGTTCCATTAATCCCTCCGACTGCCCCCATTAGCAGTGAGGGCAAGAGCAGGTCATCCTGTCCCTGTATGACGGCGATTTCCTTGCCAACGGAATCCAACATGGCAGAGAAGTTGGAGAAGTTCCCGCTACTATCCTTGATCCCAACCACTTGGCTGAATTGTTTTTTCAGCCTAAGGACCGTTTGTGGTTCGATGTTGTTGTTTGTGTTCTGGGGAATGTTGTAGATCAGCACAGGAATGTCTAACTGAGACAGCAGTTTCTCATAATAACGATAAATAGACTCCTGGGACATCCTGAGATAGTAAGGAGTGACTATAGAGACTGCATCTACTCCCAGCTCCTTAGCGTACAGCCCGATCGTCAGTGTGTCGTCCACTGCGTTTCTCCCTATTCCTCCAAGAAAATACATGTTTGGCTTCTTCTTGTCCATAAAGTAGTCTAGAACTTTCACGTGCTGTTCCGTTGAAATAATTGGAGTTGCCGCGGTGGATCCCATTGGAAATACCCCCTGGACTCCCGTTTCACCCAGAAAATCCATCAGTGCATCTACGGCATCGTAATCTATCGTATCCCCCTTGAATGGAGTTATAGCTGGCGTGATTATTCCCTTTAGCTCTGGCATACAACGTCATGGATTTGCTTACATTTAGGTTTATGTCGCTTTTTTGCAAAATATCCTGGGTGATGATAGAGATTCAGAAATTTTCCTCCATAAACTTTAGGCCCTCCTTGTTGTCTTTTCTCATGAATCTGGAAATTGTTTCAATTTCCTCATAATCAAAAACTATCCATGTGTTGTTATCTACGTTGTAAACGTATGCATCGGGTTTCATGACCGACTGAGGTTTGTATGCAACTGTTGCGGTTATTATTTTTCTTCCAGTCTTTCTCTCCAGCTCCTCTTTAGCTGCTTTAAGAGTCTTTCCGGTATCGGCTATATCGTCGACTAGGAGTATATAGCCACCATTTCTAGAAATTGCAAACTCGAAGTCGCTTATGTGGACGCGTGACATGGGGATTCCATCGTCGGTATAGTAGCTGGCCCGGAGTGGGTAGACCTTTCTGATTGAGAGGAAGTCGCTGAGTAACCTCCCTATGACCATACCGCCCCTCTCGATGTACACGATACTCTCGGGCCGTCCAAATTTTTTCAAAACATCTGCCGCAAGGTCCCTAGCATACTTCTTAAGATCCACAAACTTGAGAGCCTCAAAATTCTTCTTCTCGCTCTCGAATCTGAAAAGATCCAACCATTCCTTGGCATTCAGTAGAATGTCCTTCAGAACTCCAGAGTCTTTTAGCTTACGAGAAATCCTTACTAACTGAGGAGGAGCGAGCGATGACTCTTCCATGAGCTTGTCGTTCTGGAATAGTTCTTCAGGAGTTCCGTCAAACAGAATCCCGCCTTCCTTCATGACGATTGCCCTTCTCGTATACTCGGCGACGAGTCTCATGTCGTGGGTGATGACCATAATGGTGACTCCAGCACTGTTTATTTCGGTAAGCAGATCCATTATTTCCGTGGAACCTTTGTAGTCTTGGCCAGTTGCTGGTTCATCGACTATTAGTATTCTTGGCTTGGTTACAATAACGCTTGCCAGCGCGAGCCTTCTCTTCTCTCCCCTGCTCAATGCGTTGATGTCCTCGTTCATTTTGTCCTTCAGGTTTACATTTCTTAACGCTTCCTCTGCGAGTGTACCGTAGTCTGTACCGTTACCCGCACCCTTTGTCAGATTGGAGAAGATCTCGTCCTTAACGGTGCCTTGGAGGACCTGTTGATCGGGATTTTGAAAAACATACCCGATGTTTTTTCTAACGATTTCCCTCTTCCCCTTTTTGGAAATGTCTTCACCATCAAATACAATTTTTCCCTTCCATCCTGATAGGTTTCCAGAAATTATTTTGGATAGTGTGCTCTTGCCAGATCCATTTGATCCTACCAACGAAAGAAACTCCCCTTCATGAATTCTTAGATTTAGATCATTCAGTGCTTTGGTTCCGTCCTCATAAGAATATTCTACATTGCTGATTTCCAGCTGAACTTTTCCTTTCTCCTTGTCGAGCCTGCTCACCTTAAAGCCCTTCACCCTCTCTGGGGCAAATTTTTCACCTATTTCCCCAGTGGGCCCGATCAGTTCCATTAATTCGGGAACGTCGATGTACCTCTTTATGTCACTTCTCGAATAGATGTTCATAGGCTTGTCTATGGCTACGATCTGTCCTCTGTTCATCACAGCGACTCTGTCGGCCAGTCTCGTAAGCGCTTCCGGATCCTGCTCCACCAGCACGATTGTTATTTTGCTCTCTTTTTTCAGCGCAAGAATGGCATCTATCACTTCCCCCTTTCCGACAGGGTCTAGATCAGAAGTTGGTTCATCGAGTATCAGTATATCCGGTTTCATGGCAAGAAAACTTGCAATTACCAATCTCTGTTGTTCACCAGTTGAAAGTTCAAAGGGAGTGACTTTTGTTGCTACCTCGAAAATTCCTTCCATTTTGACTACTTTGAGAGCTTCCTTGATTCTACCAATCTTTTCACCCCTGGAAAGATTGAGCTTGTTCAGGTTTTTTGATAGTTGGCTCATCACGGTTTCGTGTGAAAAATAACTCTCCGGATCCTGCTTTACAAAACCCACTTTGCCTTCCTTGATTTTCTTCACTTTCAATACATTTTTCTTGCCAGACTTGGAAAATTCAACTATATTTTCGCCAAGAATCTTTACGCTGCCGGTAAGATGTTCTTGCTCTTGACCCTCCGGTATTTTCAACTGTTGCGGGATTAGTCCAGCTATCACATAGCAGAGAGTAGACTTTCCGGAACTGGTTGAACCCGTAATGCCGAATACTTCTCCATTCGCTATCTTCAAATTCACGTTTTTTAGAATGTATTCCTTTCTGATTCCTGTGATTGTTGGAAAACGCCATGAGAAATTTGAAATTATGACTGCCCTTTTCATTTACAAACGGATAGCGTCTGCCTAAATTAAAATTGTGTGAATTCTTAGCCCCAATCCTATTTTAAAGTATTATATTTATTGAATAAATAACCGCTTTCATATAATAAGAAGTATGCATAGGTCATTTAGGTAGTTAAGCCCACCTATTTATTCTATATATACAGTATTAGAAAACGTATTTATAACTACAGTGATACATCACTTGATGGTTCAACCAAATAGCGAAAATAATTCTAATCCCGCTATGGAACCGTTGACTTCTGGACCCAATAATTCTGGTGGAATGAGCGGGATGAAATACCCTTGGGCTGTTTTTGTCGCTCTGGCAATGGGTATGCTTGTCTACGGCGTTGCTGAAAGCTACGGACCTGTTTTTGCAATTGGTGGTATTATACCACATCAGTATGCATATCTCGGGTTGAGTCTTCCTTACATTGCAGGAGGAGTGGGTGCATTGCTGTCGGGAGGACTAGCAGATCGCATAGGGAGAAAGGGATCTTTCATAATAACTTCCGCCATGATAGTGGTTGGAATAGCAGTATATCTTCTTGGCCAACTCGCTCCTGCAACTTCAACAGGGTATCTTCTGGCCCTAATAATTTCCTTCATACTTATAGGAATGGCAGCAATTGGACTTGAAACCCCAATACTTTCGATGATGGCCGAAGCTGTCCCCGCACAGTCAAGAGGAAAATCCCTAGTTATCGTCCAGAATTTTGGAAATATTGGAGTTGGAATAACATTCATTCCACTTCTTCTAGGATTTTCGACAGCTGCAAATGACACTGCACTCATACTTCTATTCTTTGCACCGCTTGTTGCCATCGCAATATCGTGGAAGTTCATGTCGGAATCTGCCCCGTGGACTGCAATAAGAGGAGGCGCCAAGTCGGACATAGAGGACGCTTGGGTGGAGCAGGACGGAAAGGCAGAAAAGGTGAAGGTGTCGATAGGACTACCGATGAGATTCCTCATCCTGATCCTCATTGGAGTGGCCCAGGATGTAGCCTTCGTTTACTTCTCTTACGGAGTCGGATACGATTACTTCTATGGCACCAATGGAGCTTTAGCAGCTACGATTCCTCTGGTCGGAGGACTTACAATGGCACTCGTTGGCGTGGTGGCAGGATTGCTATTTGTGGATAAGGTCAGTAGGAAATTATTCACAATATTCTCCTATGGAATACTAGTTGGATTCTGGGCAATACTTTGGGCTTACGTGGCTATCACAGGCACAACCACTGGCCTGCTGCTACTAGGAATAATGACATTGCTGTTCATACCTGGAGAAATAACATGGGCTGCGAGAGGAATGCTTGAACCAGAGTTGTTCCCCACCCTCAAGAGAGGAACCTATGTCTCTGTCGTAAGATTCACTGTCTGGGTAAGCGCCGGTATCATAACGGGACTGTTGACCTGGCTTTCTGAAAATGGTTTTTCATTCAATGCTTCCGCAACAATTGTAATGGTGGTGTTCGTGGTCTCACTTGCGATGACTATCCTGTGGCAGAAGAAGGGATTCGAGACAAAATCAATGAGCCTTGCGGGACTTGACAAGAAAATTTCAAAAGGTACAGACGACGAGAAGTAAACGGCACTAATTTTAATCCTTTTTTTCTTTTTCAACTTTTGATTATTAACGTAGAAATAAGTTACTAACCTTTTTATCTTGACTGCAATCAAGAGCTTTACATAAGATGAAGCTTCCGATCTCGAAAGGAGTTATTCAAAACAAGATTGTTGCGACTATATCGGTAGCTGAATTGCTGAGACTTATGGGTAGATCCGGTGTCTGGGTATTCATTCCCATTTATCTTCTACGCGTCAGAACAGTTCCCCTTCTTGACATTGGAATGCTCTTCGTGCTATCTGGAATATCTTCCATTCCTGTGAGCATATTTGGAGGGAACCTCATAGACAAGGCAGGAAGGAGAAAGATTGCTCTTCTCTTGCCCCCGATGCTTGCGGCGATCTTCTTCGTGATGTTTCTAGGAATCTACTTCAAACTTTCAAATATCTTCGTTTACATTCCTTTCATTTTGTTCTCAGCAGTTGCGACTCTTCAGTCGGTGGCAGATATGGTCATAGTGACGGACTGTACTAGCGATGTGGAGAGGATAGATGCGTTTAGCATGACCAGGATAGGGGCAAACGTTGGATTCTCCCTCGGACCAGCCATTTCTGGTTTTGTGGTTTCTGCTAATTATGCAATACTTCCATTGATTCCCCTAATCTCTGAGAGTCTGGGTTTTTACCTCTTCTATAGATATATCAACTACAACGAAGCTCCTCCTCAAGTGGAAAAGAGCCTGATTTCGTTTCCCAGAGGTGATTTCAGATTCCTCATAGTATCCATTCTGCTATCGATGGCATTCTTTGTGACCGGACCCTGGGCATACATCCTTAATCAGTTCCTATCCGGTATCGACCTGATTCCCAACTTTATCATCGGACTACTTTTCGCTACCAATGGCCTTGTGGTGGTAGTATTGCAACTCCCAGTCAATAGACTGTTCTACAGGATGGATGATATGACGAGGGTAGCGGCAGGTCTCCTGATCTATGCAGCCACCTTCGCAGTGTTCGGATTGACTAAGAACGTAGCATTGCTATTCATTGACGTGGTATTTCTGACCATTGGAGAGAATGTAATCTCCCCACCAATGACTTCTGTAATAGGTAGAATTGCACCGGACAAGAGAAGGGGGGAATACTATGGGGGTTTTTCCCTATTGAGCAATTTCGTGAGTCCATTCTCACCGATTGTTTATGAGGCTATGCTCGCATATTTTTATCATAGCCCACTACTTCTTTGGGCATCCATAGGAATGATATGCGTGGCCCTCGCAGTTACGATTCCATTGACAAGGAAGTCTTGGAACTATCAGGAAGACACTCTTTCACGAACAGCCCAGGTGCCCGGCGGCAAAGCAGGATAGACGGACTCCTTTTCAACTTCCAGAAATTCGGATATCTCCTTCACTACGTCTTCCTTTCCCTCCCCAGGAACGATTATCACTTTCTTCCCAGATATCGAGCTGATTGGAGCTGCGACAATGTAATCCCTGTTTTCATACTTCTGGAATCCAACAGCCAGCTCCAGATTAAGATGGGTGATGTAATTCTTCTTACCTCTTATGATCCATGCACCTCTCGCAAGATATTCCCCCGATTCCGGCGTCTTGCTTACCTGACTTTTAGTCACATAAAAAACGGAACCGTTTCCGAATTTGGAATTCCAGGCCTTTGACATGCACCAGGCAAATGAGGCGGCCTCCTCTATGCCCTTTTCACTCGGTTCCTTCGAGACTTTCATGACAACTGACGGGGCACCATGAATGTCCGCGTGAAAATACAGGTCCTTCTCCCCCAGATATTTCTTCACGACTGAATCATTTGATTCTGCATCCTTTCCAGCTATTACGAAATTCCCATCTCCAGATATGAACCACCTGTAATTGGTGAAGACCCTCTTGACCTTCTTCAGCTCGGCCCTCTTTTGCACTTTTTCCGGCTCGAGTTTCACTCTAGACAATTTGTCCTTTATCCTCTTGCTCATCCCAAAATAATCATCTGCATTCTCTCCAGCAGTCCTGTTCATCTTCAGTTCTATATTCATTCCGTCTTGGAGAAATGAGATGGTCTCTCTGTCGTAATCGACCTGATACTTCTCTGAATCGACCTTCTTTCCTTTCTTGAGCAGGTGATCCATTTCACTGAAATGATTCATTATGAATTCCCCCGTAGCTCTCAGTTTGTCCATTTCTGCAGTCATCTTTTCCACATTTCTCTTCATTGCCTCCAGCTTGCTATTCCCTTCTGATTCTCCGATTTCGTACATTTTCTTAAGGCCATCTTCTAACGTCAATACCTCGGGCTCTTCGGTTCTGCACTTGCTCTTCCATACGTAGAACTCATCTTCATAAGTGTACAACTTTCCCTCTTCCGCGCTTGTGAATATCTTGTACACAATCTCCTTAACTTTTTCAATGTTTTCCATCACGTCTGAATTACTTTTGAACGAGTGTTCAAGGGAACAGTCTATTTCCTCCGCATATTTGGAGAGACCCAGTCTCACTGCAAGTGTTCTGATCGGGTCACTCGTTGAAGTGTCGATTGCGCCCTTGAAGTCAAACTGAGGAGAACTCAGATCTATGTATTGAGGAGACTCGTATCTATCCCCTACCCTCAAGATCTTCCCACCTCTCTTACCTGGTTTCTTTGAGTATGCAATCAACCCGTCCTGCAGTATGTAAACATTCCCCCCACCCATAAGTTCAATCACGAGGGACTGTGGCCCATCCACCATAAGGACTCTATCGGTTCCTAGCTGCCTCACTTTGGCGATAGGCGCGTTTTCCATTGGAATCAGATTCTTCTTTCCATCAATTTCATTTTCCTGTGAGAGAAATAGATACTTGTTGTCAACGAAATGCAGATAGATAGAATCAATACCCGATTTCCTGAACTTGAATGAAACCCCCACATCGCTCTGGTAATTCTTTTCAATGAATCCTCCTTCGTACCTCTTCAAAAAATTTGCAAGAGACATTATCTCTGCGAATGAGATTGTACCTTTCATTTAGATCCGGATCTCCCTCAAGTCATTATATGGAACGAGGGCATGTAACCTTTCAGTCTTTAGACCGCTCTCCCTCATAGCTGCATGAACTGCCTGTATTGCCAGCTGAGGAGTGTTGTTCACCTTCGAAAGATGTGCAAGAAGTATCGGAGCCTCTTCGTTTACTGCTCTTCTAAGAATTCTTGCAGTCTGCAAATTCGACAGATGGCCACGAGCACCCTTTATTCTTCTCTTCAACAATTCGGGATATGGCCCCCTTTCCAGCATGGTAGGGTCGTGATTAGCTTCTATCAAGATTGCGTTGCACTCGGCGACCCTCTTTTCCAGAAGCGGATTCGACTCGCCGAGGTCTGTGATTACAGAGACTTTCTTATTTCCGTTGTGAATGAAGTACGACACGGGATGCCTTGCGTCATGCGAGACTCTGACTGCTTCAATAGTCAGATCACCGATCTCTATCTCTTCCCCTTCTTTGATGAAATTGTCCAACTCAACTCCCATTTCCTGGTACGTTCCATACCCTCCTCTTTGCTCGACGTAAATGTCTGAAGTCTCGTATGTCCCATAGACTGGAATCTGAAATGACCGCCTGAAGGAGTGCACTCCCGATGCGTGATCAGAATGTCCATGGGTTATGAAAACACCCGCAATCATCTTTGGATTTACTCCCTTGGACGCAAGGGCTGCTTGGGTCTTCCTGACCGAGATCCCCATGTCAACTATTACGCAGGTGTAGTCGCTACACACCAAAGTGGCGTTTCCAGAGCTACCGCTTGCCATCGAAGTGATCATCATGTCAAATTTCTGAAAACAGAATACTAACTCGTTTATATCAGTTGTTCAGTTGACCTATCTCGCGAAGTTCAGTGACGAATTTAGCAGCCATTGAAGAAGTATTAAATCAAAACCTGACAAGTGATTTACATCAAAAAATCATAAAAAGTCTAGTCTGACCTGAATGCTTCAATTAGGAATTCGGAGACCTTCTCGAAGAGATGGGTCTCTTTCTTACCTTTACTAATTCCTCCATTGATTTTCTTCTTCTCGCTACTTCCGGAGAAGGTATTTGTCTTTGAAGTTGTCATTAATACATCATTGGAAGAGGAGATAAGGTTTTTTTCGTAATTAAACTTAATTAGCACGGCGAAAATCGGCCATTTTTCTAGCTTTCAAAAATTTCGCATTTGGAAAGTGTTTTCAATCGAACTGCGATATGATATGAAGTGAAAACCTCTTCATCATCCCTAACCATGCTGTCAAGAGAAGAGAGAAGAAACAGAACTGTCTCAGTCGCCGTAGTAATGACTGGTGTCACAATGAGTGCGATAGATACGACTGCAGTGATTCTTGGCATCCCGGTGATGAAGACCGACCTGCACTCAGATCTCTTATCAATGGTGTGGGTGATAATGGCCTACCTTCTGATTACCACAATCGCCACGACCCAAGTGGGAAGGCTTGGCGATATGTTCGGAAGAGTGAGGATGTACAACCTGGGATTTGCCATTTTCACCATATTTTCCCTCTTCTGTGGTTTCTCCGGAAATGGTGCAGAACTCATTGCATTTCGCATATTTCAGGGCCTGGGTGGCGCATTCATTTTCGCTAACGGCGGAGCAATACTGGCAGACACTTTCCCTCCGAACGAGAGAGGGAAGGCTTTCGGGTACAATGGCATAGGATGGTCCCTAGGAGCAATTCTTGGCATTCTCGTTGGTGGTGCATTCGTTACTTTCTTGAGCTGGAGGTATATTTTCTTCATAAACGTCCCGATAGGCACAGGCGCAACTTTGGTTGGATACTTTATGCTCAAGGAAAAATCACCAAGACTGAAGGAAAGTCTGGACTATGGAGGACTTCTGCTTCTTGGTGCAGGACTCTTCTTAATTCTTTACGGGGTATCTAACATCACCGGTTCGGGTTGGTACTATACTTCAGGACTTGAGATGCTTATGGGAGCCATGTTGATCGTGTCCTTTATCTTCCTTGAGATGCGAATCAAACACCCACTTCTGGATCTCTCGATCTTCAGGAGCAGAATATTGACAGCATCAATTTTCGCTGCATTCTTCCAGTCGCTCGCAACCTTTGCCGTCCTGTTTCTTATTATAATGTACCTTCAGGGTCCTAGAGGATTATCTCCGTGGAATTCATCAATCTTACTGATTCCAGGCTACATCCTCGGAGGAGTGGTAGCACCACTTTCTGGAAGACTTTCAGACCGGGTTGGCGCCAGAGTCGTAGCTACCATTGGTCTCTCAGTGCAGATAGTTGGAATTCTGATCTACCTGACTTTTGCAATCTCCACTTCAGTATACGTCGTAATTCTTGGGGCCGTTGTCTATGGTTCAGGCAACAGCGCTTTCTTTGCTCCGAACAACAGTGCTGTGATGTCAAGTGCTCCACCAAAAGCGTATGGCGTATCCAACGGCCTGCTGAGAACAATGGCCAATGTAGGGATGCTCAGCAGTTTCGCCGTAGCTTTACTTATGTCATCTCTATCTATTCCTAGGGCTTACGCGTTCCAGATATTTCTCGGGGTTGGAAAAATCAATGGTCAGTTGTCACTTGAATATATCAGAGGTATGCATGCTGCACTCCTTGCTTCCATAGTCATGCTTCTCATTGCGATAGTACTGTCAGTACTTAGAGGCAGGGAAACGAGAAACGCTCCACCAGTTGTTAGAAACAATCTAGAAAGCAAGGGCAACTGATTTTTTTGAGAAGATCATTCTCTAATAAAAAAGCTCAAACTTTTAATTCATTTCAACTATCGTACCAATGTCTTTAATTTTCAAAATAGATTTTAACTGTACAATGACAAGCAAGGCCGTAATGGCCACAAGGTTCATTGTTACTATTAATTTCTGTGTTGGTCTTCTACGATAAGTCCTCTGATTTTTCCCTCCCAAGCCTGATGATGTCCCTTTTGCCCGAAGTCAATGTACGACCGTAGACTACTTTGCAAACAGTTACGTCAATGACGGAGGGAATTTTTTCGATTAATAGAAAATAATGAGATAACTAATGGGAGGTTACAACCTGAGTTATTTTTACAGTAGAGGCTCCCTTATATGCTTGAGATACTGAATTCTACTAAACTACCTTTCTCTAGACCTCCTGAGTCTTATGATGATAAAAATTACAATTCCGATGAAAATCGAAACTAATGCAGCTTCGTAGAATGTTGTGTTGGGTGGAAACGAAGTAGTCTGATTCCTTGAGACATATAAAGAGTGAGTCACCTGTGATAAATTGAAGTTGGAAGATCCCTGCAATGTGTAATTAAGAGCGGACACATTATACTGAAAATCCATCGGGAAGAGATTTCCGATGTCATGAAATTGTACCACAAATGATTGATTGAAATCAATGTTCTGCATCACAAACTTCTGAAACGACGCGTTAAACACGAGGGGATTGCGTATCTTGCTTCCATCCGGGTTAGTCAAGTTGAAGTTGAACATATCCAAAGGTAAGTTCGAGAAAGACACCAAACGATTTAGGGGCAACATTTTCCAGTTGTAGTCGATGAAGCCCAATATGGATGTGTGGGACATGATTGTGTGAGAGACGTAGTCTTCTTTCGCATACGGAGATATGACCATGAATGGAACCCTGAAACCAAGCTGAGATCCACCTACTGATGGTGGAGATACTTGGTCGTAGTACCCGCCTCCCTCATCATAAGTTACAAAGATTGCGCTGCTTTTCCAGAGACTGCTCTCCATGAGCATCTCAATTATTGTAAACATCCAAATTTCTCCTACCAAGACGTTGTCAGGTGGATGTTGACTGTAACCTGATTCTCCACCAGAAATGGAAGAAACCCAGGTCACGTTAGGAAGGGTGCCACTTCTGATTTCATTTTCAAGGTCTGTCCACGTACCAATGTTAGAATTCCTGCTATTTATCCCCGATATGAAATTAAGTGGATAGATGCCATTCGAGGGATTCTTGAAGTAGTAGCCCCAGCTCACGCCATATGTGTTGAGCTCCGAGAATATCGTTTTGTCATAAGGGATACTTGGCGGCGGAGAAAATTGATCCCGTTTCACAGGGGAATACCCAGCAAGACTGATCAAGCGGTTCGGAAGTGTCTCGCTCAGTGTCGAGCTGAAGTACATGTCACCGATTGCATAATTCTGAGCTAAAGCCCACTGTAGCCCCATCTGATCGGCAGTAAAATAGTAAAGCGAACTCGGACCGGAACCGTTCAGGAACCCGTTCATCTGGCCATTGTTCCAGTCCTGATGATAATTGCTATAACCCTCGTAGGGGTCTGTTGTTGAGAAGTTGTCTGGTGAAACGGCCGTCAGATTCTGTGATACCGGGTGCGTTATAAGGTTGTATGGGATCGTAATACCACCAGCAATTTCTTCAGAAGAAGTCCTACCGTACTGTCCAAAAAAATTGTCGAAACTGTGATTTTCCATAATCAGAATTATTATGTGTTTTATTGGCGTATTAGTAGAGACGGATGTTCCGCTGGCTGAGAGACTAACTTCACCGAGCAAGATGGAAACCACGACAAGGGCAAACAGCTTGAGTAATGCACTCCTCTTTTTGCCCACGAACCTTCTCAATATCAGCCAGATCAATTCTGGTTGCATTTCGTCAGAAAATTGGGTTCAGATCGTCTGTTCTTCTTTCTTGTTCCCTCTCAATGAAATTGCACCGATTACCGCAGTGAGTACGAACAGAATGAGCAACAGATCGTACATTCCCGGAATGTAAGAGAGAGACCCGGGATACTTGGTCACTCCGAACAGGTAAGTTGCGAACTGAGAAACACTGGTAAATCCCACCTGGGAATAGGTCGCTAAATCACCGACTAGGAATAGAGCAATGAATGCGGACCCTATCGTACCGGCAAGACCCAAACTCCTTTTCTTTGAGGTTAAGAGTATAGCACCTGCGATAAGTGCTACAATCGCAATAACAAGCATTCCGTACCAGTGAATGAAGTAACGTGCGTGAATTCCGAAATCGGTTTGGAGATTCTTATCGGTCAAAAGGATGATTACTGCCACAACGAATGCTACTATGAACAGAGCCCCTTCTGCTCTGAAATTACTGGAGCCCTTTTCGGTTTCTGACATGCCTTCTCATTCAAATATTCCTATTTATAGGTTTCCTAAAATTCTTAGGCCGAGTTAAATAAATTTCAGGTTACACTCGATGAATTCGATATCGAGCTACACCTGATCTTCTTTTAGGAGAATCTTGAATCCACCTTATGCATTTAAGTAACTTTAAATTATGAATTCCGGTCGTGAATTGAAATATGACAAAGGAGAGCCTCAAACTGGTCAGTAATAGAGACGAGATAGAGCTTGCTTACGTTGAGGTAGGAGATAAAATATATTTAGCATCAAGCGGCAACGATGCGAGATGGCCATCTAAGATACTGAGAAACGGAAGAGCCGTGATAAGGTTGGAAGGGATGTTGCTCTCTAGAAAGACAGCTCTGGTTTCCGAGCAGGAAATCAAAGATAGGGTAATGGAATTACTCTCCGAAAAATATGGGAGGGAGAAAACAGACAAATGGTTCTCGGCCTCTTCTAGAGTAATTGAGCTTGATGGTTCACCATCAGTTGATCAGAGTGGGGATGTATATTCCAAATGGTTGGAGTCAGAATTTGATTCAATTGCAAGCAATTACGACGAGCACATTTTTGGAAATGAAGTAAACTATCTGCTTAGGGAGAGGTCTCTTGCCCTGATGGAGAGAGTCTTTGACAAACCTTCCAATCTGTTGGAAATTGGAAGCGGGACAGGAACGGAGACGATAGAGCTTCTAAAGAAAGGTCATCGTGTTCTTGCAGTGGATGTCTCATCTAAGATGCTCGAGATAGTCTCAAAGAAAGCTAGAGATCTAGATCTGAAATCAAATCTATCAACACTCAAGTTGAACGGTGAAGAGATAGAGAGGCTGATCCCTTTATATGGAAAGAACTCGTTTGATGGAATCTACTCCACCTACGGGGCTATTAATTGTATAAGAGGTATTAATACAATCCCGCCCAAGCTTCACTCCCTTCTGAAAGACGACGGAAGACTTGTTATGGGGATATACAATAAGTATTGCGCTCAGGAAATTGGAGGTTATCTTGCCAAGTTCAAGCCAAGACTTGCCTTTAACAGACTAAAAAGTGTATCACCTGAGGGAGAGTCAAGGTTTTGTATCGACATATATTCTTATTCTGTACCTGAAATTCTAAGAATATTCGAACCGTACTTCAAGTCTATTTATAGGGAGGGTGTCCCCGTCATCATATTGCCATCAAATTTCGTGAAGTACGTCAGGATGTTCAACGGAAGACTAAACGAGTTGAAGAAGATAGATTCCTGGTTAGGTAAGAGATGGCCATTCTCTATGCTTGGAGATCACTTCCTTTTGGTAATGCAACCACAAACCTCAGCCAGCTGAGCCTTCTTTTTCTCCTAACAAGGCATCATAAATAGCTGGAATTTCATAGTTGAGATTTTCTACAACTTTGTCTCCAACTGGTCTTCTCTGGAAGAGAACACCCTTGCGAGAAGCTATGAAGAGATAAGAACACTTCTTTGTGTCTATTCCAAAGCAAACTCCACTGTTAGAAAAGAGGTACTTAATAGCAAATCTTTCAGAATATATCTTCATTGTCCACCTGAATTCTTCAAGGTAAGAAAACCTTCTGTTCTAAAGTTGCGCGACCACTTCTCTGGTTGTAGAAATCCTCTGAGTAATTTCAGTTGAAATATCGGAAAATAAAAGAAATTCTTGACATTTCTAGAATTACTAAGTAACAAGAAGATAACGATCATGGAGTAGACAACCTCCCTGGGATTTAACCCGGAAGTCATTCTAACCCACGATCCCTGCCATTCTGGCCAGTGTTCGTACTTGCGGCTCTCTGATGAATGAATGTTAGAATCTGGAACGTATCTCACCTTGAGTCCACTCTCTTTGTATAACTTCTGAATGAAGTAAGTCTCCCTCCCCAAGATATGCCCGGGGATCTTCACGCGCGATATCTCGGATCTCCTGAATAAAGTCATACCAAGGGGTATTCCGTAAGAGAACTTGTGTCCCATTGACATTCCGACTACCGCGCCAACCGTTGGATTTTTCAAATATTTCAATGCAATTTCCACAAAGTCTCCCCTTTTTACCGTAATGTCACTGTCAATAAACAAAATCTCTTCCGTGGTCGAACTATCTATCCCTATCGTCGTAGCCTTCCCTAATCCTTCTCCTTCAAAATAGATATCGCAACCGAACTCTCTAGCTATCTCAATTGTGCGGTCAATGCTGTGATGATCCACCAAAATGAGTCTGTTTACAGGGAGAAGTTCGACAACACTGCGTAAGCAGTCTCGCAGGGTAGATTCGGAATTGAAAGTTCGAATGATAACATCTATCTTGCCTACCATCTTACATGCCTACCGCCCTTAATTCGTTTCTTTGAATCGTTTGACATGACCATTTTGATTAGGTGGCTGTTACAAATGTGAGTATTAACCCTTTCTATCGGTTCGTTCGTGATCTACTTCCATTGCCCTTCTTCTGCAACTTCGGCTTGTTCCGGCACATAAGTAAGATCAATTATTCCGTTACTAGTGAACCCAACAAATCCACACTTCTCACATTCAATTTTGCCATTCTCCATTTCTACAGGCAACTTCGAGCCGCAAGATGGACACTGCAGAATGTCGTCGATGACTCCAAGCGAAGTTTGGTTACCAATTCCCTTTTGAAAATGAAAGAACATGGTGGGGAATATTGGAACACTGCGAAATATAATACCAATATTGAATAAGCTTCCCGCCGGAATGGCTCGAAGAATGGAATAATCCTCCAGACCGCTAGAAACGCAACCTACCTCTTTGAATCCTGCCTTTTTAAAAAGACTCCTTATAAAACTGCTCCTGAACGCAAAGGTAGGGTACGAAGCAGGATGAACTGGAGTCATGTCCTTATTTGAAAATGTAATACTGCGTTTCTTTTGTCCCTTGGAATTGTCAGAGGAACCAATGTATTTCAGGTCGTCAATCAGTGTTGATAGTGAGGGTCTTGGACTTATCGAAATCAATACATGACCTCCGCTGACTAGGACCCTAGATAGCTCTTCTATCACACTGAGAGGTCTTGAAATGAAATTAAATACTCTAATCATTACGATTGATGAAAACGAATTATTTGCGAAGGGAAGGTGATATAAATTCGAGGCGACGTAGAATGCATCATTAAGTCCATACTTCAATTTGACTTCATTAAGGAAAGACATATTTATGTCTGTGGCTACGAATTCACTAGCATAGGCTTTAATGGTGCCTGTCAATCTCCCGTTGCCAGGACCGATCTCTAGAATCCGTCTCCCATCTGAACTGTTCAGAAGATGTGATAGAATTTTTTTTTCGAGAAGATTGACCTTATCTCTCCCCTCCCATAGGGAAACAAAGTCCAATTTCTCGAAGTTGCTAACAATCTCTTGATAGTCTG
The DNA here is from genome assembly GCA_026127935.1 of Thermoplasmatales archaeon. GTDB lineage: Archaea > Thermoplasmatota > Thermoplasmata > Thermoplasmatales. Next base: position 128,534 of record JAJSLL010000002.1, read on the forward strand.
AATCACCTTTGGAATGTTCATTCACAATACATCAATCAGAATCTAAAGGAACCGCATCTTTATTGATTTTTCTTTGTGTATTGCACTTATTGTTTAGTAAATTCAATCGTCTTCTGTTGTATACATTGGTTTTCCTTCGGCTATAATAAGAATTTGACAAAGATTATTAACTCTCTTTATGTGGTATTTCGGTATGGTAAAATCATTGGAATCACCGAACAGCGTGCGCATTCTCATTAAAAACCAATTAAATCGCAACCTTTGCTCCCCCCCTTGTTGCTGCAAACTCCAACTTTGGTGTATGTTAAGAGTATGTACATAGAAAACTAGTATTGACCCAACGATCTAGATGTCAACAGAGAGAAAGGCTATGAAACAAGGCGGGAAGAAATTCTATTCCCTGATAGTAATAGCCATAGTACTTTTCGTGGTAGCCTTCTCTCTTTCCGTAAACGTCCCCCCGCAGCAACTGGAACAATATTCTTTTAATGGGGGTGACCTCAGCGTCACCCCGTCAGTTCTCTATATCCACAACTTCTTGTGGTACAGTCCGTCAGCCTTTGCCTCGGTTACGCTCAAGAGTGTTCAAAGCGTCGTTCAGGTATCGGTGACCGAGGTGAATTCTACCCATCTATCTGTATTCAACCGGACATTCCACAACGTGTCCTATTTCTCATTCTATTTTGGTCTTCACCCGAACAAAACTTTTCAAACAGAGAATTTCTTCGTGACTATAGGCAGCCAGATCATTACAGTTTCAATTGCTGTGAAGTCATCCCCGCTGCCACTTATTGGAGAGTTTTCACTCTTGTCCTCATTTATTCTGTTCCTTACAGGAGTTTACTTAGCTCCCTTCAAATCTAGACTGTGGATCATACCAATAGCTGTTTCATTCCTGGTTCTTTCGGCATTTCTAGGACATAGGTTCGATATGTTCTTCATGATCACTGGTGGATTTCACATTCTTTCAGGAGCCAATCCATTCATTCAATCTCACAACATCCCGGGGGAGCTGAAGTGGACGTATCCTCCCTATTACTTGATCTGGTCTGTCATTGCTGATTGGCTGTCTGGAGCCATCACCCATACTGCAATTCCCACATCCCACTCGCTCATTTTCCCAGGTTTGAGCTTCAACTACTACGAGGCTTGGCTGGCATTTGTTCCCCGGTCGTTGCCGGTATACTACCTTCTTGCGAAGCTTCCAATGGTAGTCTCTGTACTCGCTATTTATTATATCCTTCTCAAGAAATTCAATCTACCGTACAACCTCACAAAGATATGGTTGCTGAGTCCTTTTGTGATGTTAATTGGAGTGATATGGGGACAACTTGACATTATTGCGTCAGTATTTCTCCTTCTGTCCGTGTTTTACTTTCAGAAGGGGAGGAGTGATTTGGCCGTCCTTGCGTCTGTTTTAGGATTCTGGATTAAGATCTTCCCAATTTTCATTTTCCCCCTTATCCTTATAGAAAGCAAGAACAGAATAAGAGACCTTGGAATTGCGGTCCTGTCATCCCTGCCTGCGCTCTTCATCTACCTCTATACGGGGAACTTTGTCAAAGATCTCGAGACTCTCGTTTATAGCAGATCAACCAACACTTTTAATGGGGTGTTCAACGCCCAGGGATTGACATGGCAGATAATTGTTTCAAAATTGGGAATCGTTCATTTTCCATCCATCTTCCTTTTCACATTTCTTCCATTCCTAGTCATTATCTCAATTGTCTACTACTTTAGGAGGGGAAATATAGTGAATTACATAATCGTGGAATTCATGTTCTTCTTCCTAACTTATAATTTTGTTGATCCTCAGTACTTCATAGTTCTTATTCCACTCTTCCTGATAAACAGGGACCTTTGGAATTACGTAGTCTTCTCAGTGTACCCGTTCTTATTCATACTGCTGACCTACTCATTCACTTACTTCATAACTCCCAGCCTATCCTTGAGCTACTTCACTTCTTTTCTGGGTCAACAGGAAGCACTCAGGACTTGGATAACGTCATCCAACCTATTCATACTCCCTCTGGTTACAGCCTTCACATTGAGTGCGATAACGACAATTCTGATGGTGGTTCGGAAGAGGAAGTTCAGGTTAGTATGGAGAGCCATCTTTGCCAAATAGCACTAAGCATTACTCCAGAGTTGCTTCTGTTCCCATGTAATTGTCGTTCAGAATTCTGTACTTTTCCGTATTGAAATAGCAGGTGTGAAGGGAGAATATCGTGTTGAAAGAGCCTTCCCCATTTTGCAGATTTGACTTGCTTGTGATGATTGCCTTTATGTTTATCCACGCCGCCACGAAAACAAATGCTAGAAACTCGAGAGGATTGAATGACGGATCTTTGTGTGTGTCTTTAGCGACATTTACACAACCCTCTTCATTCAGCTTCCTCGAAATAATGCTAGACCGCATTATCAGACTCTTAAAGTAACGTTCACCTGAAATTGGAACCACATGGATGGAATCCTTGACGGCAATGCTTTCCTTCAGATCTCCAAAATATGATGTTGCATATGCTTCGTCCATGCAAAGGGACAGACAGAGATCGTTGAACTTGTATATTCTCCTGAAAATGAGAACCTCTAGAATTAAAATCCAAAGACGGTTATTCTTAGCAATCAAGAAGATATCTATGTCGTCTTCCTCCCTTGGTTCATAGGATACAGACCCGCTTATTCCTATAAAAGAAGAATTTCCAACTTTTATTCGCGAAAAGAATTCCACCGCCTCCCTGATCTTTCTGTCCCTGACCGATTCCATTCAGGACACGCTCTCTTTGAATAGGCTGTGATACTGGCTTAGTTCGGTCAGATATCTAGGAATCAGGAAATTTTCCGTACCTATCTTAGACACGCCCCAGCTCCTGTTTCCGAAATAGTAGGGCAACTCGACTATCTTTTTCTTCACATTGTTGGCTATTAAAGGTACAAGAATCTTGTAGCCCCTCTGGTTTCCAAATAAATCGTAAAGCTTTTCGTAGGGTACCTTAATGTTCGAGTTGATTGCAAAGAAGCCAGATATGGGATCCTTAAATTTTTTCGTCTGTGGAACTATCCAGTGACAAAGTGAGATTGCTAGTGTAGTGGCATATTCCCTGTACGGGTTCCTGTTATAGATTTGACTGCCACGAACAAACCTGCTCATGACGGCAAAGTCTTGTCCCCTTTCAAGGCTTCTCACTATGTTTCCGATTATCTCTGGAGGATGTTGAAGATCTGCATCCATCACTATCTTTATTCCCCCTCTTGATTCCTTTAGTCCTCTCAGGTTAGATTTTAAGAGCCCCTCCCTTTGTGAATTAATTATTATCCTCACGTTTGGATTACTGAGAGAAATCTTTTCTAACAGTTCTATAGTTCCGTCACTGCTGTTGTCATCAACTACAATAATCTCGTGCGGCCATTTTCCAACGGCCTTCTTCACTCTGTCAACAAACTGCGAAACATTTCCCCGCTCATTGAGGGTAGCAGTTATTATACTGAGAGAGAGATTAGAGTCCATCTCTAGAGACTTAAAGCGTGCTTAATAAATCTTTCCAAGCTAAAATATGAAAAAAGTCGTTTTCAGATTTTTGGAGAAGGTATTATCAACTCTTTTTTAATCAATCAGGAGTGATAACCATTTCAAGAGTCTATAACGAGACTTCTAAGTCAAAGGGGTACAGGATTCTGGTTGATAGGCTCTGGCCGAGAGGTATCACAAAAGAGAAACTTAAACTGGACAGGTGGATGAAGGAAATTGCGCCCACAGATGAACTGAGAAAATGGTATTTGCATGATCCTGAAAAGTGGGATGAATTCAAGAGAAGATATTTCAAAGAACTTGACAAGAATCCCCTCGCTGTTGAGCTGCTTGATTTGTGTAAAAAGAACGATGTAATGTTTCTCTACTCCAGCAAAGTCGAGAACATCAATAATGCAGTCGCCTTGAAACAGTATGTTGAAAAGTTACTCTGAAGTGTAGTACGCCGTGTTAGAAGCCTTTTGCATCTTATGCAATTCTTATGGATTCGGAAGTTATGATCTTAGCTCCTGACCAGAGCCTGAAGAGATGGAATGGCCAAGTGCTCTTCAGTTTTGACCTGGAAAGAGAATATGGCGACAAAGACACTGATTGAATTCTGCCCGATCGCTGGAAATAACCTGAAGGGATTGAAGGAAACTGATTGCCAGCTGATAATACAGGTCATAAATAGAGTTAAAATTCCAACCACAAATTCAGTGACTGTCTTGCTCTGCTAATTTACTCTTAGCCAGGGATGCAAGCAAAGACTTAGTTCTGCTTAGTTTTTGACGCCCAGTAATCTTATGGATACAGGAATGCATATTTTCTTAGAGTGGTAGAAATTCCAGGGGAAGGGAATGGTGTTAAAAAGCAGCTATTACAACGGTAAGATTTTTTAATCTTGCTTAAGTTAGCAGTCATGCGTATAATAACTCATGAAAGGACTGGACCATATAGGGTAAAGATCAGGGACATTGAAGGTGCGGAAAAAGTGGATTCTAACTCCAAGCTATTGGAATTTGAAGTCGAATTCTGTGGATGTGGCCTTTCTAACAACAAACCATTTTGTGATGGGAGCCATGAAATAACGGAAGATGAAGACCTTTCCACGGTCTATGCCTATGACGAGAATCACCAGAGAATAGTTGCAAGCAAGTTCTACAGGCCGAATGAGAAACTCTAGCTAGAATAAAGATAGGGGAGGCCCTCTTTGATCTAATTAATGATTTAGTTGTTTGTGCCTCTTCTTAACAATATCCAATATGTGAGTCAATGAACAGGACTAGGTCTTGACGAGACTATATGTATGTGGGTTTCGAAGATTTGAGTTTTCTATTGGTTGAGAGGTGTTCCAAGGGAGGAATTTCAATGAATGGTAGAAGATTCTGTGTCTATTTGCGAAATCATTCCATCTAGGAATTTTGTGACATCCATAATTAAGCCATAATCGGCGAATTTGAATATCATCGCATTGGGATCTGTGTTGATTGCTATTACCTTTTTGCAGTACCTTAAACCGACTACGTGATTTGCTTGACCGGATATACCTAAAGCAATATATACGTCTGGAGAAATTGAATATCCTGTCAGGCCTATTTGTTGCTGTCTTGGAATGAGCCCCATGTCTACCACTGGCCTCGATGCTCCAATAGCCCCGCCTGTCATTCGCGCAAGCTGTAACACTTTCTTGATCGTTTCCTTACTAGTGGAGCCTCTCCCAATTCCAAATACAATCCTTCCGGAATGAAGTGGCTGGTACTCTTCAGGGACAGGCGAAAAAGAAAGAATCTCCTCATGTCTGTTGTTTTCAACGTCCAATTCCTTGACCTGAAACGCTTCGTCCGTTAGCATCGTTTCAAAAATGCCTGGTCTAACTGTTGCCATTGCAGGTTTTGTCTTAGAATAGATTGAAGCGATAATTGAACCGCCGAATGAAGGCTTGAATTGTATCAATCTCCCTTTGTCTATTTCTAGGTCCACACAATCCGCCGTAAGACCAAGGTTAAGTTCACCTGCAATTGTCCCTGCAAGTTCTCTCCCCCTAGTAGTAGAAGGAAATATGACATATTCCGGATGTTTCTCATTGATGAAATTCAGTAGTGTCGTTAGCATATCAAACAAATCTTGCGAGGCTAAATGATAATAGACGGGTGACCGCATTCCTTTAAGTTTTTCTTGTGGTATATTCCCTAACATTACTGGGTTGAGATTATTCGATAGGGCAAGGGATGAAATTTTAGTGGCAATCTCCACCGAAATCTGTGGGTCATCGAGTGCGATACCCATAATCAGCGGTCCTTCCAAACTGAAGCTCGGCATTGGCACTTTCGACGATGTCTCTGCTTTGACCTGGTTTTCCTTTAAGATTGCCGTAAATGTTCTGAATACGTCTTGGTTCGTTTCTAGAATCTCACATCTCCTAGTACTCTGCATGGTTTCAGTAGCAAACACAACTGTAGGGCTCATATCGACACCATTTGAGTCTAATTTCAACGTCGATGAATCAATTTTGACGATAGAATCTGAGTAATCCGGGGCTCCGGGTTTGATTGGTCTTGCTTTGTTAATCTTCTCACTCACGGAAAAGACAGCGGGGAGAGTAACACCGATGTTGTATAACCCGAGTTCGTTTTCGTGTTCCACTACAGCTTTGTCACCGTTAACTTGAATCTTCGAAATGCTTGATTTAAAATTGTAGGATAATTTTACAGCTATTTCTGGAGGGACCTGGGAAGTCTCGCCGTCCAACGAATATTTTCCAGTAAGAATGATGGCGGGCTTAATAATGGACGCGAACCTAGAGAGTATCGTTGATGTTGCCTGCGTGTCAGATCCAGCGAATTTTCTATCTGTTAAGAGGTAACCTTTTTGAATCCCCATTTTCATACCCTCATTTAGAACATCGGTTGCGCTCGGGGGACCCATAGAAGCTATGATCGTCTCTGCGCCATACTTCTCTCCTAGCCTTATTGCCTCCTCAACCGCCTTCTTGTCAAAAGAGTTCATCATCAATGGTACACCTTCCCTAAATATCCTGTTAGTAACCGAGTCAAATTTTATGTTATGCACGTCTGGAATTTGTTTCACAAAGACGAGTACTTTCATTGTTCTAATACAACATATCTGTATTTATTGATTTAGTGGCCAGAAGGCATTAACTCGTCCACCGTCGGTCTAGATGCCAAAATTCACCTCTTTTATAGATACATTTACTGTTACTGATAAGAGATGCTTAATCAACAACTGTTCTTGACAAATCTGATCAATTATTTCTCTCAGTGCGGAGGGCCGGATTCGAACCGGCGAACCCCTACGGGACTAGACCCTGAATCTAGTGCCTTTGACCAAGCTCGACAACCTCCGCCTGATTTTCCCTATAAGCACGGCAATATTAACTTCTTTTGGAAGCATGACAGTAATGATGCAAAATTGGAACTCAATACATCATCAGCTAGTTCCACAGTTTGGAACCTAAAAAATTTGAATGAGTTGAGGTTAACTGAATCATGAAGTACAAGAGCTTTGGCAAGACTGGAGTCAAGGTTTCTGAATTGATATTCGGTACCTGGTATCTTCCGAGCCGTGAAATAAGTGGAAAGAGGGAAGTAAACAAGCAAACTTCGATTAAATTGATAAAGAAAGCATACGATTTAGGAATCAACTTTTTTGATACAGCTGACGTTTACAGGGGGATTTACGATAGAGATACTTTTACAACGAATTTTGAGAATGTTGGGTTGGCGGAGAAGATTGTTGGAGAAGCATTGAAGGGTTATGATAGGGAGAGCTTTGTGATCTCTACGAAGGTAATGGGCAGAACTGGACCTCTCCCAAATGACCTGGGTGCCAATAGGAAACACGTGCGGAGTGCAATTGCAAAAAGTCTGGAGAGACTCAAGTTGAAATATGTGGACTTCTATATGGTGCATGGCCCCGATGAAGATAGCGGAATTGAGCAAACTGCAAAGACGATGAATATCCTTGAGGACGAGGGTCTGATACTTCACTATGGAATTTCGAATCACTCCACCCACAGCATCATCAAATTTCTCAATCTTAGATATTTTGAGCCACTTGAACCGCCGGCTTTCATTCAGGACAAGTACAACTTGATTGAGAGGGAACTGGAGAATACTAACATAAAGGTGGCAGAGGAAAACTCGCTTGCATCGATGATCTACAGTCCACTAGCACAAGGAGTCCTTGCGGGGAGATACATGAAAGAAAACAGCAGGGGTTCGTCGCGAAAGGAATATGAGAGATGGTTTGAGAAGAGCCAACTTCAAACAGAAAACCAGGCATCTTTCGAAAAATTCAGTGTGATTGCCAAACAAAAGGATGTGACCATGTCGCAACTTGCTCTGTACTGGCTCATCAACAGAGGGAAATACATATTTCCAATCATAGGAGCCACAAGGGAAGAACAACTGGAGGAGAACGTAGGAAGTGGAAACATATCCCTTTCCACCCAGGATGCCCATGAACTGGGAAAACTGTTCGAAGGAAAGAAGAAGTAAACTTAGTCTAAATATTCAAACATAATTAACATCACTTGGTTCCACCTCATTCTTTGACTTACATCACAACTTATACATAAGGACTTACAAAGCTCATTCTTTTATAACAAATTGGTAGTCGAACCGGGAAAACGTCCCTAAGATTACAGGCTATACAAATAGAAAAGTTGCTCATAAATCAGCAAGGGTTAGATGATGGATTTTACAGATTTTCGATCTTTAGTAATCGCGGACTGAACATCTCGCCTTGCGGCTTGATGCGTACATCCCGATCCTATCAACCCTGTCTTTTACAGGAGATCTAATAACGATGCCTCTTTTCAGGGACGGTTTCGAACTTAGATGCTTTCAGTTCTTATCCGCATATGATGTGGCTGCCCGGCGAATGCCTTGTCAGACAACCGGTAAACTAGAGACCACGAAGCCCCGTTCCTCTCGTACTAAAGGCTCCTTCCCTTCAGGCATCAATGCACTCCCACGGAGAAGCAACCCTACTGTCTCGCAACGTAGTGAACCCATCTCAGGATCCCTTTTAATGGGCGAACAGCCCCACCCTTGGCAGCTGCTGCACCGCCAGGATAGGAACAGACGACATCGAAGTAGCAAACC
>JAJSLL010000015.1 GCA_026127935.1 Thermoplasmatales archaeon
AGTTTGGTAATAGCTCTCCCGGTTCTAGTGTACATCAGGATCGCTGCTATGAAGCTGAATAGGGAGAAGAATATTCCAACGACGTAGAGAACCGCAGGTAGGGTAAAGCTGCCATATCTAGAGTTGAGACGGAACGTACCGACTATTAGAGCGAGTATTGTGCCAATGAATGCCATGATGGCTCCAACTATGATAATGATCACGGCCACTATGAGTGCAACAAGTCCTACGACCGCGGCGGCAATTATGATCAGGGAGCCAAGGACTATGATTACCAGACCCACTATATAGAGCGTTGTGCCTGTATAGGCAGAGTTGAAATCGGTGGATATTCCCTTCAGTATGCGGTAACCTGATCTTAGAGAAAGGAATGCGACGAAGAGTATTACGGCACTCACTATCGCCACACTGAATACAAGTGCAATAACTGGGCTGTCGGATAGCAGAAAGGGAGTAGCGCTGGTAGTAGGAGTGGTGACTGAGCGGAAGCTGGACAGCAGAATGATACCGGGGATAATCGATACAGTTGCAATGAGAAATCCAACTATTGAAAGGAGAGAAAATCGTCTTATCTTGGTCAGTGCATCCACTTCTTGGAAAGAGGACGCTGTATTCACCTGATCCGCCATGGCATACCAATAGGAAAAGAAATATAAACGTTTGGTGGGCGAGACGTGTGAATAGCTAACCTCTCAATGTAAAACTGCTTATTTCTCTCACCTCAATTCTTCATAAATATATCCAAACAAGTATAATCTCTACTTTAGGGATCAATACTTCTAACACAATAGTGAACTACAGGAACTTGCTAATTCACATTTAAGGATGGCTGACAACTAAGTTCCGCTTACGAGGAGCTCTTGCCTCAATATTAATAATCTTCTGATATTGTCAAGCACAATCGACTGACCTATTACGTCAGATCTGAGGTTTAATAAGCAAATTTGAATATCGATAAACATTGGGGAAAGGCTGAGTGTGACTTAGCCCCTTGATTTGAGGATCTAGTGATGAGTTACAAATCCGAAGATGGCGAACATAAGGAAATGGAAGGACTTACAGAAAATGAGGCAAAAGAAAGGATATTGAAGTACGGATACAATGAAATTCAGGAAAAAAAGAGAAATCTATTTAGGGAGTTCTTCAAGAGATTCTGGGGTCTGACTCCATGGATGCTTGAAATTACCATCGTATTTTCGTTTTTAATTCATAAACTTATAAATGTCTACATAATCGCAGGGTTGCTTGTAGTAAATGCAATAATCGGTTACACCCAGGAGGAGAAAGCCTCAAAGGCAGTGGAGATTCTGAAAAATAGTCTCCAGATAAATGCCAAAGTCCTCAGGGACGGGAAATGGATATTACTTAAGGCAAGGGAGATTGTTCCGGGAGATGTTATCAGGTTAAGGGCTGGAGATTTTGTTCCTGCAGACGTAGAAATGAGAGAAGGGGAAGAGTTGGAAATCGATCAATCTGCACTAACGGGAGAATCACTACCGATTTCCAAGAAGAAGGGGGACAAAGTCTATTCCGGCTCTATAGTTAGAAAGGGGGAAGGCAATGGAGTCGTAACTGCGACGGGTAAGGATACTTACTTCGGTAAAACGACGGAACTTGTTAGTATTGCAAAACCGAAACTTCACATGGAAGCAGTGACCGCAAGGATAGTCAATTATTTACTTGTTATAGTGGTCGTTTTGCTGGGCGTCATTTTCATATTCTCTTATTTCAGGAAGGTAGATTTGATAACCGTAGTGCCCCTCGCCCTTATGCTGCTGGTATTTGCAGTACCGGTTGCCCTTCCAGCGATGTTCACAGTAAGCATGGCCGTTGGATCCCTTGAATCGGCAAAGAAAGGAGCCCTGGTCACGAGGCTGAATGCGATTGAAGATGCAGCCAATATGGACGTATTGTGTGCAGATAAAACCGGAACTTTAACCCAAAACAAGCTTACTGTATCGAAGATTGTTACTATCGATGAATTCAAGGAAAATGAAGCAATTCTTTATGGTTATCTCGCATCCGAGGAGGCGGATAACGATCCCATAGACATGGCATTCATCAGATATGCTAAGGAGAAAGGGATCTCTAAGGAAGGAATTATTGTGAAGAATTTCAAGGGGTTCGTTCCTTCTACAAGGAGAACAGAGGCACAACTTACTGTTAACGGTAAGGACCTTACGGTAGTTAAAGGGGCAGTTGAAACGATATTGGAGTTGTGCAAGTACGAAAAGGGTGACGACGTAAGAAAAAAGGTGAATGAGATTGCAACCCAAGGCGAAAGGGTGATAGCAGTTGCCGTCTCTGAAAATGGTAATTTTAGACCAGTAAGTCTGGTTGGGCTTTCAGATCCTCCAAGACCTAATACAAAGAGTTCGATCAAGGAAATGGAAGAATTGGGCATAAAAGTAAAGATGTTAACAGGAGATGCGGAACCGATCGCAAAAGAAATATCCAAAATTATAGGACTCGGAGATAAGACGGTAACTGGAGCTACAATTAAGGAACTTAAAATAAAAGATCCAGTAAAAGCTGCTAACCTAGTCGAGGAAAGCGTAGTTTTTGCAGAAATATTTCCGGAAGACAAGTATACCATCGTTAAAGGTCTCCAGGCAAAGGAGCACGTAGTTGGGATGACCGGAGACGGAATAAATGATGCACCAGCACTGAAGAGGGCTGAAGTGGGCATAGCCGTTAGTAATGCAACTGATGTGGCCAAAGGAGCCGCAAGTATAATTCTCACATCAGAAGGGCTTACGAATATTGTGGATCTCGTAAGAATCGGTAGAACTACGTATCAGAGGATAGTCACATGGGTACTGAACAAGGTTGTAAAGACATTCCAGGTGGCTGTTTTCATCGCACTTGGTTTCATAATAACTGGTCAATTTCTCTTATCAGCTCTAGATATCATATTGTTTCTTTTCCTCATAGATTTTGTAACTTTATCATTATCTACCGATTCGATGAGAGGTTCAAACAGTCCTGAAAAATGGGATATCCGTAATCTGGTAAAAATAGGAATCTCACTAGGTGCTATTCAAGTCTCTGAAATGTTCCTGCTCCTCTTTATAGGCCTTAGATACTTGGATATAGGTTCCAACATCAATCTGATGAACACATTCTTCTTTTCAGAGATCATGTTTTTTGGCTTGTTGACGCCCATAATTGTAAGGGAAAACAGTTTCTTCTGGAAATCAAAACCGGGAAAAACATTGGGGATTTCAATAATAGCGGATATGGTCTTAGTCTCCTTACTTTCCCTCTTCGGCTTTGGCTTAGTAACAAAGATAACTATTACAGAATTCGCTGTTGTCCTAGCCTATGGTCTCTTCATGAATCTGGTGGTAAATGATATTTTCAAGATAGGATTACGAAAAATTGGAATATCGAGATAATTGGAGCTTAACCGTCTCCACAAATCTTATCAAGAGGAATACCGCGACAAAATCAGCCACGCCTATCATGCCCTTTAAACTCACCTTTTCCCTACTTTTGACGTGCAGTTGCTAACCGGTTTCTGTCCAGAGCACACTTTGTGAAAAAGTTGAAACCAGATGATAATGAAATGGGAATGACACCATTCTATTACACGCTCATATGGAATGGATGGCGCAAAACACTTTTACAGAATGGAGAACCATTGGTCACATCGTCCTAAAGCGGGTCCAGGTCTATACGATATTTAAGATATTCAGGGGCCAGGATTGCATATCTATTGATCATCAGAAGGCGCTTTCCCTTTCACCTTTTTGAATAACTCTTTAAGTATTGATTTAGTCTTTATTATGTACTGCACGTTAACATTGTATACGGGAGCTCCGTTGTTCGCATCATGACCTATTTTGATAATCGAGTTCACCTTTAGCATTACTTCTAGTATGGTACCATCTTTGAGTGTAACTCTGACTCCTTTGGTGATATCCTTTGTTTCATAGTCAATTATCTCCGGTTCCTCCATCTCAACAATGGAGAATGGATAAGAAGCAGGCAAAAGTCCCAATAAAACAACTGGGTACCTGCTTTCGGAGATACCGTTAACAAAGTTCATTTATTGACATGACATATGATAATATGGAACCATTTTACTTTAAGTCATACAATAAGACAATAGGAGTTGCCTGTGATGCGGAAAGTTTGCTTTATACTGTGAAGTGCATTGCAAAATTTGACTCCAGTGCAATAGACTGGCATGTCAGCGAGGGCCATATATGCGCCTGGCTCAGATCATTCGGCGAAAAAGAGCTGGCAGATAAACTTTCCAACGTGAAGGATACCGCGTCTTTCATTGATACCATGGAGGAGCATCTTAATGAAAGAATGAGAAGTCATAGACGTCATGGTCGCCAGTAAATTGAAGTGTGTTATCTGCCGCTAAAACTTCTACGTGCCGATAGTACAATTGTGCGATTATGAAATGATAATTGCCCCATTTATAGAACTATTCTAACATCCACAGCATATGCCCCCTGATCATTAACTATCAGGGGATTGATATCCATTTCCTTAATATTGAGATCCTCTATCATTCTTGAAATACTTGTGACAGCCCTTATGGTAGCCCCTGTATCATAGTTCCTTTTTCTTGCCTTAAGTAGGCCTAGTACCTTACTGTCCTCCAGCATGTCAAGAGCCTCATCCTCTGAAATTGGAGACAATCCGTAACTGATACTCTTCAGGACCTCCACGTAGATGCCTCCAAGACCGACAAGGACCGCAGGACCAAAACTGGGATCCATTAAACCTCCAACGAATACCTCTGCCCCGTAAAGCTGTTTCTGTACTATCACCTTACCCGTCTTAGTGATTAGGTTTTTAAAGGCTTCTTCAATATTTTTTTCGCCGACATTCATTATAACCCCTCCCATTTCTGTCTTGTGCATAGGTTCATTGGATGAAATCTTCATCACTACCGGGAAGCCCATTTTTGTGGCGGCATCCTTGATTTCTAACAGATTTGAAGATATTGTCCACTCCGGGGTTTTAATTCCATAGATTTCCATCAGCTTCAAAGACTCCTCATCACTGAGACCCTTCTTTCCGCCTACCATTTCAAGCGCCTTTCCCATGGGCTCGGAGATTCTTATTTTCACTGTGGGATTCCTAATTCCAGAAATATATTTTATGGCCTTAACAGCGTCCTCAGGGTAATTGAATGCGGGAATCCCGGCAGAGGAGAGCACACGGAGAGCAGCCTCAGAGTCCGTTCCCATCAAAACGCCAATTATTCTCTTGCTTCTGAATTTTATCATCACCTTGGCTACCTCGGTACAGCTTACAGTCGCAAGGGACTGCGCAAGGACAAGCTTGGTGCATTCAAGATCCTTGACAATTTCCAATGCGCTCCCGTACCTGTCACCGTTTGCATCTCCAGAAAGGTCCAGAGGGTTTTTTGGAATGCTTTGCTCTGGCAGTATGCTTCGTAGTTGTAAGCTGACATCGTCCGGGATAGAGATTAGATTCATTGATTGCCTTTCAATCTCGTCTGTCGTCAAAACGCCATGCCCACCGGAGTTTGTAACCACCAATATATCGCTCAGATACTTTTCATCAGACTGCACTATCGTTATGAGATTGAGAAAGTCATCAAGATTTTCAACCAGTATTCCTCCCACTGTCTTGACTGCTGCCCTGAAGAGTTCAATGGAGCCGGCTATACTGCCAGTATGGGTTTTCACGGCCTGGGAACCATACTTTCCAGTTCCCCCCTTTATAAATACGATAGGTTTCTTCTTGATGACATCTGGAACCTCAGAGAGAAAACGGCGACCGTCTGCAACACCCTCCAGATAAGTGAAGATTGCCCCTGTGTTTACATCATTAGCCAGAAATTGAAAAATATCTATTTCATTTAGATCAGCCTGATTCCCCATACTCACAAAAAAACTCAAGCCAGTCTTCGTTTTCTGGGCCCAGTCAAGCATGTACGCACCCATTCCACCAGATTGTGCCACAATTGCAATGTTTCCGGCTTTGACATCTGCATATGCAAAGGTAGCATTGAAAGCCGGCGTTGCAAAACCCATGGTATTAGGTCCTAGGAATCTTATTCCATACTTCTTTGCAATTTGACTAATATTGTCCTCGAGCTTTTTACCCTTATCGTCTACCTCCCTGAAGCCGGAGGTTATGATCACTGCAGCCTTTGTTCCTATGAGGCCTATCTGCTCCATAATATCTGGCACACTGTCCCTGGGAACGCTTATAATGACCAGATCAACCGGTTCCTGAATCTCCTTAAGCGATTTGGTTGCTGGAATATTTTCAATGATTGGGTTCTTGTAATTCACTGGATAAATTTTACCCTTATACGTTAATTTTATATTTCTGATGAGGATATTACCAATTTTTTCCCTGTTATTAGAAGCCCCAACTATTGCAATAGACTTAGGATAAAATAGATTTTCCAACATAGAGCATTAAGGATAAGTTTTAATAAATACCTTTTTAAATCGTGCGATGCCTATATTTCAAGCACAAGCTACGAGTTTACCAAGTCGGGCAGTGAACAGACAGCATATCTTCTATCCTCCTGTATCTTAAGACTGATCTCCGTTAATATGGAAAGTGCGTATCACAAGACAGCTTTTATATTATACGTAACGCATTAATTAACTCGCATTGCTTCCTGATAGTCTCATAAGGCCTAGAATAAAGATTGAACTGCTCTAACAGGGCGTCTCTTAGGTCATCCAGAAGTGCAAAGTACTTACTGTGAGTGGCACGTTTCCTTATGAATTTCCACACCCTCTTCCGAGACGAATGTGAAGTACTGGTGCCTCGCCTTGCTAAGAGAGGGTCTTAAGATCAGCTTTGCAGGAACCTTCTCGAATTCTATGCCTTTCTTCGTGATCTTGATATCCTCGAAGTCAGAGAACCTCAACCTGTCATTACCCTGGTGGTTCCCTAGTGACTCTGGCCTGAGTCCTGAGAATGCCATCAGGGCGATAGATACCCTCCCCCTTGTCGATGCCTTCCTTATCACAGTTGACAGTTCTTCCTTCGTCGGAATCCTCTAATTCATGGTGGTCGGATTCTGGTTGACCTCTTTTATATTAACCTTGAAATTTATTACTCGATCATTGAACTTTAGCCAGGAATGCAACACTTTCTTAAACCGGACTATATAAGACCCCTTCTTGCCCCTTGACTCCATCTTCCTTTCAAATGATGTGAAGTCACCGTCAAAAGATTCCTTCTTGAGTCTTCTATAATCTGCGATGGACTCGTGTAATTCAGCTCACAGTAGGGTCCCATCGTTCTGAAATAAACCTCAGCAGTTATGGGAGACCGTACGTAAAGATTGTCGTGCCATGACTTGACGTTCTTGTCTTCTAGAAGATATCCATACTTGGCAACCTTTGTCATCATTCACGCTAATTTGAAATTTAATAAAGGTTTCGCAATGAAACAAATGTTTCGACGGGCCCGCGGGGATTTGAACCCCGGATCATTGGCTTAGAAGGCCAATGCCTTATCCAGACTAGGCCACGGGCCCATGCTTGGCTCCAATGGAAATGGCTAGCATATTATTATTTTTTTGCAGCCTCTCTTAAGAGGTATTCCCTTCAACTCCTTTCTGCATCGTTTGGTTTTTTAAGGTTCATATGATTTCGTTCAGATGGAATCCGAAGTCACGATAGCAGTAGCAAGGCATGGACAAACTGATGCCAATGTCAAGGGACTGTGGGTTGGAAGCGGGGACGATCCCCTCAATGAGAAGGGAAGAGAACAAGCAAGAGAATTGGCCAAATCTTTGTCAGTTTTTCACTTTGACTTTATAATATCCAGCGATAAGAGGAGGGCCATAGAAACAGCTGGAGTTATATCGGAAATACTCGGTGTTCCAATTTTCGGCCACAAAATGGAACTCAGGGACAGGCATTATGGCGTACTAGAGGGCCTGACAACCGAACGGATCAAAGAAAAGTACAACGTTGATATGAAATCACTTTCAAGAGAGATTGACGACCTGGGAGAGATCGAGCCTGTAAGTTCCGTTATAAAAAGGGTGAATGAGTTCGTAGCATCAGCAATAACTAATTTTGGAGGTAAGAAAATTGTGGTCATAACACACGGAGCATTCATAAGATCTTTTTATGAAATGTACGTGAATAATTCTAACAGAGTGCGTTTTACCAACTGCTCGCACTTCATTGTACAGTTCAAGAATGGAAAGTTTGAGGTCGTGCGAGATCTAACTGTCATCTGATGTCCTGTTCTGAAACATCGGTGAATGATATATACTGAGAGTAAATTTAGAGATGGTAGTCCCAGGATGGCCATCGCCAGAAATGGTGAGGAAAGTCCTCCCTCCAGGTAGCAATCTGGATAAACCCCTGGTCGAGAGACCAGCTTCGCCTCAAAAGAAATGACACAGCTTCGGTTAAGGATGAACCTCTCGGAGGGGACGTTCCCGAAAAATATGATGAGACAGAGGAGGAGAGATGGAGCAAACTCAAGCAGTTCCGAAGACAGCTATCACAGGAACAGGTAGAGCGCACCAGTCAAATGCCATCAACCCGAAAGGGGTAACAGAAGGAGGCTTACTCGGGACAACCTCTACTTTCTAGACCGGAGCTATGACCGCTAGTAGTAAGTTTTATAATTGCTCATATCATAATTGGGCAATGGAAGACGAAGTCTCTAACAGAATGGAAGCACTCCTGATTGCAACCGTTACCCCTCTCGCGAAGAATGAAATCTCAACCGCACTATCTGTGGATTTGAAAACGGTCGAGAAATCACTAAGATTGTTAAAGAAGAGATATAATGATACTTCCCTCGAACTCAAAATTATGGGAAGGAAATACAAGATAGGGGTGCGGGACAAGTATAGTGAAGTTGCTTTCAAATACTCGGAGAGTGAAATAGACAAGGGAGAACTCGAAATCATTGGTCTGCTATTCAGGAAAGGTAGAACGTACATTTCGCACGTTGAGAGACTTCGTGGAAGGAAGGCAGAAGAAGAGTTAGATCATCTCAGCAAACTGGGATTAGTAGAGATTGTCCCCAAAGGAAGGAGAAGATTGGTAAAACTCACGAGAACGTTCTTCTCCAAATACGGAAAGCAGCTCAAAGAGAGGATTAAGGTGGAGGGAGTCCCGATTGTACCCGGACCCCAGGAAGACCCTAATCAGGAAGATAAGGTGACAGGTTGAGGGCACTCCTCATAGGGGGAGGAGGAAGAGAGCACGCAATTGGTCTTTCGATACTGAAGTCCGGAACGGAACTGGTGGTGATTTCACCAAACAGGAACCCGGGTCTTATGAGGATAGCGAAGGAAGTAATTATTGGCAATGAAAACGACAAAGAGTTTGTGCTTGAAAATGCATTGAGAGTCGAGCCCGATTATGTTTTTATTGGCCCGGAGGCACCCCTTGCTAGTGGTGTTTCAGACATCCTCTTTGAAAATAAATTAAAGGTTTTTGCTCCATCTTCCTCTGCTGCTAGACTTGAAACGTCCAAAGCCTTCTGCAGACGTTTCATGACGGAAAATAGACTGAAGGGCAATATAGAGAGTACTTCATTCTCGGACCCTATGAAGGCGAAGGATTTCATCGAACAGATCGACTACGATTTTGTAATCAAACCTGATGGACTTACTGGGGGCAAGGGAGTCATGGTTCAAGGAGTTCATTTCCTTACCAAGAAGGAAGGGATTGAGATCGCGCAAGATTACTTGCTTGCTGAAAACCAGACTCTTTTGATAGAAAAGAAAGTGGAGGGAGAAGAGTTTAGCCTGCAGGGATTTGTCCACGACAAAGAAGTTGTTTTCTTGCCAATTGTCCAAGACTACAAGAGGGCGTTGGAAGGCGACAAGGGACCGAATACAGGAGGGATGGGGGCCATATGTTTTTCGGAAAGGGGGCTGCCTTTTATCGATCCTAAAACAGTTCTGGAAGCTAAAGCAATTCTAAAACAACTCATAACTAAATTTTCTGAAAAGGTGGCCGACTACGTAGGTCCAATATTCGGGGGTTTCATAGCCACTTCAGAGGGACCAAAACTTCTTGAGATTAATGCAAGACTCGGTGATCCTGAAGCAATAAATGCCCTGTCTCTCACGAAGAATTCGATAATGGATATCGCTGTTTCCATGTTCCACAATCAGGTTCCTAAATTGGAATTTGAAAACAAGATAAATGTACTTAGATACCTAGTTCCTAAAGGATATGGCACTAAGTCAGTTCCATCCACAATCAAGCTCGATGAAGAAGGGCTCGTGTTAAAGGGTATCAAGACGTTCTATGCTTCGGTGAACCTAAAAGGAAAAATGTTGGAGCAAACGTCATCGAGGTCGCTGGCACTGCTTTCTGAGGGAGAAGACCTCGAGGAGGTAAATGGAAGGTTCGACGGCCTCTCTTCCATGATTAGAGGTGAATACTCGATGAGAAATGACATTGGCACAGAAATGATGATAGAGAAAAAGAAGAATTTTATGATCTCTCTTACTGGCGGAAGAGCCTGAAGTGAAGCAGTTCCAAAATGGCTGGAACAGTCACTTCGCGTTCATAAATAGTGAACTTCCTCATATTTCCAAGGTTGGATTTAAAATCCCCTTCTGGAAACCCCCCTATAACATAATTGAGTTCACCGTTCATCACGAGCCCAGTTGACCCTTTCGGATGCAAGACTACAGTATTCCCAAGGATACCATTTCCCTCCAGGTACTCCAGTAGTGTCATGGTCTTTGGACGACCTGATAATATTTCTTCCACCTTATCGGTAAAATCAGAGTATCCAGGTCCAACATTTCTAAAATTATCTTTTTCTATAATCACATTTTGCTTTGTGTGAATGGCATATTTCACTTTCAATGAATCATTGATGGTGGATTCCTCGTTTAAGCGTACAAATGAATAAGCAATGTGAGGGAAACCAATTCTCCCTGCCTCATTGGGGAGCTTTTTCCTGATCGAGTTTCCCATTAGGTAATTATCTAGAAGTATGTTGTCTTTGCCTACCCTCTTAAGTACCTTCCTGACCTCCTCTTCCTCCTTTAGTAATTCGGGAACCAGCTCTAGTTCAGCATCCGCTAATACGATGAGCATCTAACCGAAAATTGAACCAAAGCTGTCATTCACGTTCTGTCTCTCCTTTTCTATCATTTCTTCTATTTTCTTGGACTTAACATCGTCCACTTTCTCCGATATTTTTGAAAGCTCCCCTCTCGCAACTTTCAGGCGATCTTCTGTTCCCTCTAGAATCAGATACTGATATCCTTCTTCCCCAAGTATCGAAGAATCCTTTATTGTGATCGAGAGCCTGAACACTTGATCTATTGCAAGAATCTTCTCCATGTCTGGTTTCTTCGCAAGAGGAACCTTGTATATATCCATAATACCCCCAAGAATAATTCCTAATTATTCTTTTTCGAGTTTTTCGATCCATCTCTTCCTTGAATAAATTATCAGTGATCCGACAACTATCACTAATGCGGACGTCGAAACCATCAGGCCGATTAGTGGCATTTTGTTAAAGGTTCCTTCGAAAGGAACCACGGATAAGGAAAGGGTGCCTTGACCTGTTCCATTTGTGGTAAAAGAGATTATCGTCTCATTCGCAGTTCGAGTCACTGTGTAATTTCCGCCGTTAGATCCCACTCCCTTGAGTGAGAAGCTCGAAACTGAATAGTTGCCCTGAATGACAATTACGAACTTCTGTGAACTGTTCTGTATGAATTGGAAATCCAGTGTACCGCGTTCGAAAGATAGGTTTTGAGATGTCACATTCGACGAAAACGGAACGAAATAAGCTTGGTTATTTATGAAAATTTCCGTAGATGCGTTACCAAGATGACCATTGCTGTTGTTGGGCGGACCGTTGGTAGAATGGAATGAGGGTAGGAATCTTATCAACACAAAACTGATTGGAGAATTCACTTCAAGGGTTGAGTTTACGACAGACACTCTGCCATATATGTCCACATACCCCAGTGTTTCGGCCCCTCTGTTGATCTTGAGGATGTGTTCTTCGTAGAATGGGATGATGGAGTGCGGTAATGGATCGTAGTTAGAATTAACCACCTGCAACGATTCACGATCCGAAGTGCCGAACCTGAATCCGTCCGAGAGAGTTATATTAATAGAACTATCAAATCCCTGGAGGTACATTGTGGGAAATAGTCCATCCGAAGCCAGAATGCTTGTACTACCGGGCACCGAAAAATCTTTGGTGCTGAAGGATAAGAGAGTACTTTCAGAACTTGAAATGTTTGAAATTATCGCAACAGATGAATCTTGATTTATTAAGGAATAGTCCTTGATTTCACCGTTTGCATAGACAAAGCTGGAGTAGTTGCCGATGAAAGAGTAACCGTTGAATTGCATGCTGTTTTGGTTAAAATTGAAGTTGGATATTGGCGCGCTCATGTACGAAATGGCAAAGTGTTGGAGGAAACTCGAGCCACTAATTGAAAGTTGATTCGCGCTTTCCGATATTTTACCAGTAGTGAATAGTGTTCCAAGATAGTTTGATTGGTAAAAATACACATATTCTAAGACTGACGACGAGTATGAAAAATTGCCAACTGACGAAAAAGAAATCGCAGGTGTGATAGTGACATTACTCACTCCCTGCCAAAAGAGGGAAATCATGCTGTCGTCGTTAACATATGGTTGGGTTAAGCTAGAAGACGTTCCAGTGACATTGAAATACTTGAACACCTCGACCGTCTGACTGTTGACATGGACAGTGAAATTCGAAATACCGTTCGTTGTGTTGTTGTAATCATCGAAAGAGGTAACAGAGTTGATCCCAGATGCATTGGGCAGAGATATCCCAGAAAGCAGCATCAGGGAAGCCACTATTAACGCAACGACGAAGTATCTCATTTATTTTGAATATTAAATCTATATTAAAGCTATCTGATACAAAATTCGAAATGGTAAAGAAGAGTTATTATTCGTTGCGTCGATAAAGGTGAAGGTGAAATTGTGCCTGGATCTATAAAAGTCAATCAACCTCCTCCAAAAGCTCCGGTAGATTTCAAGATTAGCACGGAGAACGAGAACATCAAGAACATCAGCAATGTGCTGGTAGTAATGAGCGGGAAAGGTGGAGTGGGAAAATCCACTGTTTCAGCGAATCTGGCAGTAGAATTATCTGAAAGAGGGTTTCAGGTTGGGCTCGTGGATGCGGATATGCACGGACCAGACATTCCACAGATGCTTGGCTTGGTGGATGATAAACCGGTCATGAACGATGATAAGAAAATTGTCCCTGTCAATTATAGCAACAACCTGAGGGTAATCTCAATAGAATACTTCCTTCCATCAAGAGACACCCCTGTTATATGGAGGGGTGCTCTGAAACACAAAATGATAGAACAGTTCGTGAAGGACATTGCCTGGGAGAAGCTTGATTTTCTTATATTTGATCTTCCACCCGGGACGGGAGATGAGGCTCTTTCTATCGTTCAGTTGATTCCTAAGGTGACTGGATTTGTGATCGTAGGGACCCCTCAGGAAGTAGCCATGATAGATGTAAGGAAAGCAATCAATTTCGCCAAACAGCTAAACGCCCCTGTGATCGGACTCGTCGAAAATATGAGCGGGTTCGTGTGCCCCCATTGTGGAAAGACGACATATATCTTCAAGAAGGGGACGGGGGAAAAAATTGCAAGGGAGTTCGGCATAAACTTCCTTGGTTCCATGCCGTTGGAGCCATCCGTAGTCGAAGACGGCGATGACGGTACTCCTATGGTGCTTTCTCACCCTGAGAGCAGCAGTTCAAAGAGTTTTAAATCGATCGTGGACGAAGTCCTGAAATACCCAGGGATTGTAAAAAAGTCTGAATCATCATAGAGTGGGGCATCGCTACAAGAAGGTAGAAGATGAGAATTCAAACTTTTGATCTCTCGAAGACGTACGAAAAGAAGAACACCGCTCTAAAAAACCTGACCCTGGATCTGAATCTTAACGGCATCTTTTCCATAATTGGGAGGAATGGGGCAGGGAAAACTACCTTTGTCAGGATCATGTCAACCGAGTTAATGCCGACTTCTGGAAACGGGTTCATCAACGAAATGGACGTGGTGAGTCAGGCAACAGAGGTGAGACAACAAATAGCGGTGGTTCCCCAGGAAGCACGCCCACTTCCGTGGCTGACACCCTTGCAAACAGTCAGCTCCTACTTGATGTGGAGAGGCTATTCTTACAGGGAAGCCAACGAGAAAGGGAAGGAAGCACTCAGAGAACTCGGCCTAGAAGGAAAGGAACGGGAGAAGAGCAGAAAACTCTCCGGAGGTCAGAAGAGGAAGTTGATGGTAGCTACTGTCATATCCAGCGAGGCTCCTGTAGTTTTTCTTGATGAACCCACGACCGGGCTTGATTATCTTTCCAGAAAAGAGCTCTGGCAGCTGCTTTCCAAGATGAAGAAGGATAGACTGATAATACTCACGACTCACTACCTGGAAGAGGCTGAGATACTCGGGGACCAGATAATGATTCTCGACAGCGGGAAGCTAGTCGACATTGGGAAGATAGATGACTTGAGGGCCAAAGTGAAACTTCCCTACGTTCTAAAAGTCTATTCAGATAATTTCAAGATAGAAGACAATGAACTACAGGTCCACCCCGTTTCAGAAAAGGAGACGTTCGTTTACGGTTCTGCGACGAAGATCTACGGGCTTATGCCGTATCTGGTGACGAACAAGATGAAGTTCACGGTCGAGGAGGCATCTCTCAGCAACATTTTCGAACAGTACCTTGGAGGGGAGGAAGGGGAGAATGAAAAGGAAGATTGGTAGCCAAATACTCGCCTCGATACTTGTCAATTCTGTGTATGCAATGATAAACTACCCCGTTGTACTGATAAATACGCTTCTGGCACCGCTAGCCATTCTGGCAGTGGTCACGTTTGCAAGCAAGGGAGCACTTCTACCTGTCGCTGCTGTGGGTGCACTTATCATGAACATGGTTTCGAGCGGGACATCACTCCAGCAGGACTTATCCCACCTGAAGAATGATATGAGATTACAAGACATGATAGTCAGTTCCCCCACTACCTCTCTGGTTTACATAGTAGGAATGGCAATATCGGAGATTGTTTATTCTATTCCAACTCTCGCGTTTCTGGTTATTTTGAACTTGATTTTTGTAAAGATAACACTGCTAGGAGGGCTCATCATCTTCCTGGATATGGCGACGATTTTCACTTTCTCGATTTCACTTGGGTTCTACTTGTCCACATTTACCTCGGACATCATACAGTCCTGGGGATTTTCTGGTATCTTATCCCCCCTGTTGACTACCATTCCACCAGTCTACTACCCCATAACCTACATCCCATATCCATACAGGTATCTGGCATACCTTTCGCCAACTACTTATGCATCCGAAATCGCACAGAGCCAGACCGGTTTCTTTAACCCGGGAGTTGCTGGATTTTCAACAGCTTGGATAGTGTTACTCGCCATAACGGGTGCGCTCACTTATTTAGCCCTCAAGAGATCAAGGTGGAGAGAGATTTAAACCAAAAAGGTCACTGACCGGATTCAACCTTATATATTATAGATAATTGAGTTAATAGCATCGATGAAAGAGGAGAAGAGAGGAAGAACTTTCAAAGGATTCATTTCGCTTATAGTGTTGAGGACACTCTGGAATGAACCTGGTTATGGATATAACCTGGAAAAAGAAATCAATAGGGGACTGGGGGTGAAACTCTCAAACGGTGAAATATACTCAGTTTTGAGGAACATGGAGATAAGGGGACTGATAAAGTACAAGGGGAAACGTCAGGAAGGGAAAAAGAGGAAGTATTACGAAATAAGCAGCGAGGGCAAGCAGTATCTCCAGGAACAGGTAGAGAATATGGAAGTGGCATTGCCCGCAATAGAGGAGATCATAGTATTTGTAAATTCTAATTCAAGCAGAGGAAAAGAAGGATCGGAATTGGAACCCTCTTGCAAAAACGAATGAAATATATAAAAGCAGTGAATTCTAAACTTGTGAATCAAACAGTTTTGTTCTACGGTGATGAAGACATCCTTAAGTCTCTCGCGAAAAAGGGATCTGAGACGGATATAAGATTCTACAATACCAAGATATCCGGTAACGAAATTACGTTTCTCTATCCATTCAAATTCCCAGAGAGAATACAGACGCTACTTAATGCTGCGTCAGTTTCCAATAAGGCAATTCTGGCAGTGAATGAACTGGACAAGAGTGTGGGGGAATTCCTTCTCACGCTTGATTATCATGGAATAAAGAATCTTGGTGTAATAGCGGTACCGCAGGTGTTGGAACATATACAAAAGATAGCAGGCGCGATGGGAATCTCTGTTGACGCCATGAGTCAAAAGTACGAAGATGTCGAAAGATTTTCACTTCTCCCAGTGACTCCAGCAAAGCATGAAAACCTAGTCGTGTTGGACCAGAGCTTCCAAGTGAAGGGAGTTGGTACCGTCAGCCTTGGGTTCTTATTGGGAGGACAAATCAAGAAACACATGGTCATGAAAGCATACCCTTCCGGCAAGACGGTCGATATAAAAAGCATACAAATAATGGACGTTGACATGGAAACGGCAGAACCATTCTCGAGGGTAGGACTTGCCTACAGGAACGTCGAAGTGGATGATGTGCCAAAGGGTACCATTCTCTACTCCAAAGAAGGGGTAGAATTCACTGACAGTATATGGCTTGAAGTCAGAACAAATCCAACGGTGAAAGTAGTGCCCTCCGTTGGGGAAAAAATTCAGCTGAACTTCCTTTTCAACAACATCAATGCTGAAATCTCTGACATCTCAGAAGGAAAGTATCTGATAGATGTCGACAAAAAGGTACCTGTAATAGACGAAATATTCTCGATAACTTCTCTCAACTCGAGTCCGAGAGTAATAGGAGCTGGGAAACCTGGAAATTGAAGTCAGGTTAAAGGTCAAAGGAACCGAGGCAGACAACATCATAAGGGCAATAAATGCGGATCACGCGAGATACATAAAGTGTAAGAAAACGAAAGATGGGTATTCGTGTTCCGTAACAGGTCAAACGAACGACGTGAGGAAGACCGTCAACGAGTTCTTGGAATCTATCTTATACCTAGAAAAGGTATCCGAAAGCCTTGATGCCCGAGTGGGGTAGTTTGGATTATCCTAGAGGCCTGCGGAGCCTCAGACCTGGGTTCGAATCCCAGCTCGGGCGTCCCACCTTGATCCTGATCTTGAGTTTCTATCCCTCCTGATTTTCCGCAAAACCGAGCCAGAACCAGTAGAAGAGAGTAACCTTATTATGAAGAACCTCAACGGTAAACGAGAATTGGGACCGTCATTGAAAGAGCATATCCACGAATGAATAAATGCAAAACATTGAGAATTAAGGTTCCAGAAAACTACCAGAATTCAAGGTCTCTCCACAGCTACGTTCCGACAGATATCACAATTGTGTCTCCCCTCGAGACTTTTTCAAAAACTGCAGATACTGTGACCATACCTGACTCGGACCCGGTCCTCTTAACAATCATCGGATCAATGACTTTAAATCCATCCATCATCCTTTTCTTGACTTCAGCGTCAGTTCCTCTTTGAACCACACAGTATATCTTCAGGACGTCCACATTAGAAGAAATGAGTAGCTTAATTGGTCCTTTATCAAATTTATAACGGTAATTCAAGAAGAGATTCTTTTCGTCCATTTTATGCAACGGTTTATTCAAAGTAATTGTGAGTCCTGTCTGTCCTGCAAAGGAGTAGACAATGTTTTCCTTCGACAAAGGAATACTTCCAGTTTCATCGAAGGCAATCAAATTTATCTGGTCCGGAGAATCAACAACTCCAACTGGAAGTGGCAGCGGCATCCCAGTTACAACTTTAAGTCCAGAATTTATAACGTGGGCGAATACCGCAACAGAAGGTACCTCTTTAGTGAAATCGAAAGCCACGGACATCGTGTTCACTTTCGTTTCTTGTGCGGATGGGTCTTCTGTTTTCCTGCTATAGTAGTATGAACTTCCTTCTGTCCTTCGGTTGATGAGATCCAGTTTCAATAGCTTCTTGATGTTCCTGTGGATTGTAGTAGGACCTATTGGTCTGCCATAGACGTTTTCGAGCATTGATTTTATATCTTTGAACCCAAATTCCTTCCCATTAATTCTCTTGTAAAGAATCTCTTGAAGAGAGTCTGCTATGGAATTGTTTGTGATTGAATTGAGTCGACTTTCAGATCCGGTGACAACATCTTTTCTAAAAAAGTGCGACGTGCCGTCTGAATGAATGAATCGACTATAATGGTAAGTTTTTCCCTTAGACTTTGTTACATAATTTATCTTTCTCGCCTGCCCACCGCACACTTGGCACTCGCTTTGAATGGATTTTCGGCCCATCTGACAGTCAATTATTTCCTCAGATATTCAAATTTCTATTCCAAATCATATGATTGACGTATTGAGAGTCCACTTGAGCTGCAGGACCGAAAATGCCTCTACATCTCGTAATGAAATGCTGTGAATATGCTTCCATTTTGGGGATCCACTCTCCGCCAAGCGGTTCGTAAGGTCTTGGGTTTCATTTCTGGAGGAAGATGTTAAGGACGCAATCAAATTGATCGGGTTGTTACCAGAAATGGTAAAATCCAGTCTCGCCATGTTAGTGGCCGACCAAATTGCAAAGTTCTGCTTCGTTTCTGGGACATAATATTCAATTCTCATTTTTCTCCTCTCTCCTGGCAAGAGAGGAATTGGGAATTTCATAAGCACCCTCTTCTCTAGAGGAGTATCTTCAAGAAGAGTTACTTTTAGATCCTTCGAATTAGAAAAGTCGAATGCCTTGTATTTCAATTCTGTGAAACTTACGCTAGTATCTGCAGTAATTCTGAATGGCATAAATGAAATAGACCATGCGTGATCATTCCTAATCTCATACGAAAACAAGTGCTTTCTGAACATGCCATCATTTAGTACATCTCCTAGGAAAATTTCAATGGTATCGAATACGAAGCTAAGTCTTTTCTTATCCATAGTATTGATATAAAAGAGACTCCTCCCTCTCTTTTGCTTCTCTACTATTCCTGCTTTTTCCAATTTGTCTAGGGCATACTGTATTGAAGTGAATCCTAAGTTTGAATATTTTTGAGCAAGATATTTTCTAACGTCGATTATTTGAAAGTCTCCGGAATTAAAGGTCTGAGAGTTTAGTAGACCTATTAACGCATCTTCAAGTTCTCCCTTTTTAATCAACCGAGAATCTGCTGAGTTTATGTTTAAATAATGAACCTTTCCTTCATGATGGTATACTAAGTATTCATAACGATTTCCTTTTCGGTTGTTCGTCCAGGAATGAGTGACCCTCGCTTTGAAACCGCATATTGGACAAACTTCCTCTTTAAAAGAACGCACCATCAAACGATATTAGCATATAGTATAAAAATTAGAAAAAATGGAGGATAGTTAGAAATAATGATTAGTCTATCCACCACCAAAGCTTGCCCCGCTCAAAGCATGGGTAATTGCAAAGTAAGCGACGCTTCCGAAGGCAATCACCAAAGATATCAGTTCAAACATTTTTATTCCCCCTATATGTCAATTCTCATTACCTATTTCGACACTTCTACAGAGTTCGAAAACTTTCGAACTCTCTAATAATGTTGAATTACCCCCCATGAATATTGAAAAGAAATGGAATTTGACCCCTCAGGCACGGTAGCTGGACTACGAGGGACCGCGCAGCAAGAGTATGAGGTATCAAAGAATGATAATATAGCTGCACTAGCGGTAGGAGAGGATCTAGGGCTTGGGAAAGGCATCTATCGCGGGAACTTATCCCCCTCCCACGATGGAATGCCTACCCATAGCTTGTGGCCCAACAACAACAGTCTTAAAAAGCTAAGTTGGACTATAGTTCTAGACTTAAGGGTAGCCTGGGAAATGTTACACCCTACCGGTTTAGCGGATAAAACGAGAATAAAATCAAAACGGTTTATCGACAAGCCCATGAAGGGTATAGAAAGAAGCGATTTGTTATACCAAAATCTTAAAACTAGAGAAGTTGGGTCAAGGGACCTGAAGTTGTGGAATACAAAGGAGGGAAGAGAACTTGGCAATTGACGAAGTAGTGTATGCAAATCGTAAACTGTTGAGAGTATTGGGACAGGACAACGAAAGATACAAAGATGACACGAAACTCATGGTTTCGCTACACAGCATCGAGTTCAGTCAGAGAAAAGAAGGCTATCTGGAAGTTGCAAATGACGTGTTCTTTTCAAACCTCATTTATTTACTGTACATAAAGAAAATAGCTGCTGGAGAGGACCTAGAGACCGCTAAAGAAAAGAACAAGTCTGTCTTGATCAAAGAACTAGAAAGGAAGAAATCCTTGGTTCTCAAAAGGTCCTCGGTCCATTCTACAGAGGCTCTTGACTGCGGGAAAACTGACAGAAAACTGGTACTGTTAAATAAGGCGATTTCCATCCTGAAGCGAGATGAGAAAGAAACCGCATTTGGCGGCTTTGATTTTTCCAGTACAGTTTAGATTTAACTCAAAAGAACTGTATTTTTTGTCCTTATGCAATGTATTCAAACTGCTTTTCCCCTAACTCAATTCAGTCCAAGGTGGGTCAATCATTTATTTAGATTTGAATCTATGATTTGAACTGACTTTCAGTAGCTTAAATTGTGGTCAATATCGGTTAGCCTTGACCAATCTTCAGTGCGGCTGTCTTGATATCCATTATTACTTCTTTGACAAGCTTCCTTGATTTCTCAAGTTGTACGGATTTAGCTGATACCTCTACCTCAAGGCAAGGTTCTCCTTTTTCGCTCAACATTGGATGTGATTTGATGTATACTTCCCCATCGTACTCGTTCATAATAGCTGTAACATAAGGGGCTAGAGTTGCCTCAAATACCCCCTTTAATAATACGGACTCCTCAAAAATGAAACTGTCTTTCAATTTGATTTCTTCCTCTATGAGTTTTAGCATCGACCGCATTTCCGCAGGCACACCTGGCAGAATGTATATTTTAGTATTTCCAACAATAAGGAAGATGCCAGGCGCAGAACCTACCTCATTTTTAACTATCCTCGAGCCTTCGGGTATCAAAGCCATTTTTTCCCTTTCTTTGGACATTTCATGGCCCCTACTCTCGGCTCTGCTCTTTATGATATTGTATACCCCTTCATCCAAGACCAAAGAAATTTTGAACTCTTCAGCAAACGAAGAAACTGTCATGTCATCAAATGTGGGCCCAAGTCCACCTGAAGAAACAATGACATCGCACTTCCCTATCAGGGATCTGAACCCTTCTCCAATTTCTTCTTTCACGTCCGGGACAGTCAAAACCCTGTAGACCTCATAACCAGAAAAGTAGAGCAAACGGCCTATTTCAGCTGCATTCGTGTTTACGGTTTTTCCTTTCAGAATCTCGTTTCCTATAGTAAGGACGCAAGCCCTCATTATCTCTATATAGTTAGCAGAAAGATATTGATTTCTGTATTTCGAAACTGCACGGAACATGAATATTGCTAATTTTGCTTATTGGGTTCCCTTTTCAGCCCACAGCTCGTTTTCCAATACGTCTATTTTGGAATACTTAAATACTTTTGAAGTAAAAGTTTTATAACTAAAATAATTCTCCGCTGGATGGAATACAAATGGACAGTTTTGGTTAACACAACTCTAGGTGGTTTGATGGGGGCCATAAACATGACTATCGTTCTTATTTCCCTGCCGACTATTTTTAGGGGTTTGAATATAGATCCAACCGCACCCGGCGAGTTCATAATGCTGCTCTGGGTGATGATGGGGTATAGCATCATTCTAGCAACCTTGCTTGTGACATTCGGAAGGCTCTCTGACTTATACGGTAGAACAAGATTATATACACTAGGCTTTGTGATCTTTACCGTTGGTTCTATCCTGCTATCGATAATCCCGGACGGATCTGGTAACAACGGGGCAAAGATGTTGATAGGTTTCAGAATGGTGCAGGGTGTTGGCGGCGGATTACTCATGGTCAACAGTACTGCGCTCATAACCGATTCATTTGGTCCGAGTGAAAGGGGCCGCGCTCTAGGAATCAATCAAATATCATTCATTGCAGGTTCACTGATTGGCCTTATAGCTGGAGGGTTGCTAGCTTCGAGCAACTGGCATTTGGTTTTCATTGTCAACATTCCATTTGCAGTAGCAGGGTCGTTATGGTCAGTGTTCAAACTCAAAGCGATCTCTAAGAAGGTGAAAGTTCCAATGGATATCGCAGGTAACGTTGCCCTTGGCGGTGGACTAGTACTTATTAGTCTTGGCTTCACATATGCACTGGTTCCTTATGGAAATTCATCTATGGGCTGGGGAAGCCCCTGGGTCCTCGGATCGTTTGTTGTGGGAGTCGTTCTGCTTGTTGCCTTCGTTTTTCTAGAGTTAAAAGTCAAGCAGCCACTATTCGATCTGCGTTTATTCAAGATTCGCGCGTTCAATTACGGAAATTTTGCAAATTTCGTTTCATCTCTAGGAAGGGGAGCAATCATGTTTCTTGTGATTATTTGGCTCCAAGGAATTTATCTTCCACTTCACGGTTTTTCATACTCCTCCACTCCGTTCTGGGCTGGTATCTACATGCTCCCAATGATGGTCGGCTTCATAGCCCTTGGACCTGTAGGGGGAATTCTCACGGACAAATATGGAGCTCGAGTCTTTGCCACCACAGGTATGATTATTACAGCCGTTTCTCTGTATCTCTTGACTCTTCTCCCGTACAACTTCAATTTGTGGCAGTTTGAGGGAATTCTTTTGATGAATGGGATTGGAAGTGGGCTATTTGCTGCCCCGAATACTACAGCTGTCATGAACTCTCTACCGGAAGAAAGCAGGGGAGCTGGAAGTGGTATGAGAACCACATTCAACAATATTGGTCAGACTATAAGCATGGCAATATTCTTTTCAGTTGCCATTTCAATTTTCTCACTGAAACTACCGTCATCCCTGCTTAATACCTCCTTGTCAATAGGACTTCCATTACAGATTGCAGAAGCAATCTCGAAAATTCCTCCATCCGGAGCACTCTTTGCGGCATTCCTGGGAATTAATCCAGCTGCCAGCTTTCCATCTGCAATGTTGAATCTGATACCTCCAGCTGCATTGAACTCTCTGATGTCACTGTCATTCTTCCCCAATGCTATTGGCCCGTCATTCATGATAGGTCTGAAGGACTCTCTATACATTGCAATTTTGATGACCATAGCTGGAGCGGTACTGTCTGCCCTAAGTGGTGGAAGATATGTACACGGTGAGGGTTATACTAACGGGAAGAAAGTTACAAATGTTTCGTCTGGAAATCCTGACTCCGGTCAAAGAGGGCAGAAATGAAGAATGAATATGCTCTCATCCTCGACCAGCTTACTTCAATGAGAAAACTGAGAAAGAAGATATTGGACGACATAAATGCGAATCTGAAAGAAATAAACTCTAGAGATTTCATAGTGTTACACAACATATGCAATGGCACGAAGGAGCCAACAATGAGTGACCTCTCCGAGTCTTCTGGTCTTTCTAATGCTCTCATAACTTCGTCCATTGATAGTCTTGAGGGTCTCAAGCTCGTGAAGAGGAAAAGGGGACCAGACAGAAGAAGCTATGTCTTGAAACTCACAGCAGATGGAATCGCTAAGTGCAAGGAAATGGAGAAATTGAAGTACAGCAGCATCAACTCCATCTTCAGCAGCATGACTGGTGAAGACATTGCAACCCTCAAAGAGATTCTAAGAAAGTTGAATGAATTGATGGAGAAATATACTTGACCTCAGGAGAACTCCTTTCATCAAGATAAAGCGTTTATGAGCGAAGGTATTGACTCCTCGTAGAGATATTCAAGACCGAAGTGTCCTTCGTCAAATTCTTTGTAATCGTGTTTTACTTTGTGCTTTTTCATTAGTTCACTCATTCCCTTCATTCCAATGTTTATCGAGAATTCGTCTCTTTTACCTACCTGAAGGATCACTTTTTGTTGTCGAAGACTGTCTAAGCGATTTTCAAGATTTCGTAGAGGGTCAAGGAGAAGCCATCTATTCCAAACGTCCTGTCTGAAGTTGTGATATTTTAAGTCGAAAGGCAGGTCGAATCCAATCTTTGACTTATTGTTCGGGGAATAGAAAGCCGCCATTGCGAGGACATTTATCACACCGAGATCTAAGTTATCGGGATGAGGTTTTTTATTAAAATATTTCAGAAATTGTTGTGGGTTCATTTTTTCAAGTTTTGTGATTCCTGCTGCAAAGTCTCTCACGTAACAATACTCGAATCCTGAATCCCCCGAAACATCCACAAACCCACCAAAAACATCGGGATGCTTTGTTGCCAGATTATAAGAACCAAACCCTCCCGATGATTTCCCAAAAAGACCTATCTTCCTATTTCCATACTTGCGTTTGACAAGACCAACAACATCATTCACTATGAAGTCTTCATAATTCCCCACGGCCGAGGAATTGACAAACTGATTGCCGTAGTAAGAGGTCATTGTATCTGGTAAGAGTATAATGAATGAGCTTGACTTCTTCTCTGAAATAGTTTCCAGAGCTCTGAAGAAATCGTGCCCGGTATATGACCGGTTCAAGAAGCTATTTGAACTCCCAAAAAAACCTGCAAGACCAATCAATACAGGGGTAGATTCTTTAACATTTCTTTCGAGGATGATTATCTCCCGCTTTACTGGGTCTTTGAGGATATTGCCTTTAAGGCTTTCCCCCACAATTTCTAACTTCTTTACTTGAAAACGTTCTCTCCCTAAAGTAACGGGCATGATCCACTATAAATCTGATGTGAATATCCTTTTCTCACATCGCGTAGGAGGTGGGAGAGATATTCAGGTGCTAGATTATTAATTCTTCCTGGTCTACGTTCCTGCTCGTGACCCCTAGATCTGCAACATCGATTTCCATATTCCCGTAAAGTTTTGCCTTTTCTCTTCCGGAGAATAACGCAGAAGCCAATCTACCTGCTGAATCCGCCTTCATTATGCCACTTCCACTGCTTCCATTTACAACCGAGAGATTCATGTATTTTTCCAGCACGTATGTTCCATCCATATTGTTCATGGAATAGAAACCTGCCCAGCTTGCGAGCATGCGTGCGTCGTGAAAGGCTGGTATGTATTCTCTTAGGACTGTGTGAAGGTTATTAGAATAATATTCTGCATCAGCGATTGGGTCATCTTCAAGACCGAAAGCTCTTCCTACACCCTCACTGTACGATACCCAGAAAGTCTTTGATTTGGGATCAGGTCTAAGGTCAATGGCGGGACCTGGAAGAATAGTGAATGGAAAAATGTCTTCGATTCCGGTAACCCTTCTTGAAATCATCTTTGAAATTCCGTCACTTTGCAGTTGAAAAACCTGAACTTTTTTAGGTTGTGTGAAGGCATCAATTCCCAGCGGGCTAAGAAGATCGCTGGTCCAGACGTCTGTCGCCAGAAGGAACTGATCCGCAGAGATGACTCCAGCAGACGTGTACAGTGACTCGACCACCTTGTCTTGCCATATGAATGGCTCACCTGGAAAGTTCAACCTGGATCGTGGAGCTAGATTCAACTTTTCCACCTTCGTGTTGAATTTGAACACTGCTCCCAGTTTATTTAACTGCTGGAAGTAATATGAGGCCAAGAGGTCGGGTTCAAGGATCCCACAATTTTCACCCACTAGACCACCAGAAATATTTTTGAGATTCATTATCTTGCTTGCTTCCGGGTCTGGTTCAACCTGGATACCAAGATCTGTGATTTCTTCTCTAGTTATTATCCTTGACTTCACTCTCTTTAGAATTTTTTTGACTGCTACAGAATTCAACCTCTCCTCGTCCATCAAGAATAGGTATCCGTTAGAATGCATTCCGAGATTGAACCCTTTGTCTTGTATATCTTTGTAAAACGAGATCGAAGATGAAGCAAGCTTATAATTTGTATCTGAAGTGAAGACATCCCTGAATGCAGCATCACTCTTCGCAGTATTCCCCTGGGCGTAGGTACTCCATTTGTCAAGAATACAGATTCTCAAGTCGGGGTTGTCCAACTTGATGTGATAAGCAGATGAAAGCCCTGAAATTCCTGCTCCAACAACGACTAGGTCATACTTCTCCATTTACGAAATGAATTGCAAACGTTTATTTAACTGTCAGGCAATTTCTGGACTTCTCGGTTTGTTCCATCATAACAGGTCCATATTCTTAAGAAGGTGATAGGCAGAAGCGATATCTTCCAAGCCAATTCCCATTGTCTTAAATATTGTCTTTTTATTTCCTTTATACTTTTGACTTTCTCCAACTACGTCTTTGAACTCAACTGTCTTTCCTCCTTCGTTTACAAAGTCAGAAATTTCCGAAGATTCCTTGAACGCCTGTTCAAGATGTTCTACTACCACAATATCCGAGCTTCTCATTACAGCTTGTGAAACTTCCCTGTGAGACAGTACGTTTGCACCTCCAATGTTCAAGTGATAACTTTCAAGAAACGATAGATCACTTATTAGTGGTTCCTTTGAGGAAGTAATACATGAAATAACGTCAGCCCCCTCAAGAACTGATTTCAGGTCTTCTCTGTAGGAGATATCACAGTGGTACTTTTGTTCCATTTTCTTGACAAACTGCTTTCCATGCTCGGGAGTACGTGAATACACTCTTATTAGTGAGGGATCGCCTATCTCTAAGATACCTTCAAGTTGTGTTTCTGCCTGAAATCCTGAGCCAATTAATGAAAATACGGAACATTTGCCATGCAATATATTAGTTCCAAGTGCAGTGACTGCCCCTGTCCTGACTTGCCCAAGCCTGTTGGCCTCTATTACGGCCATCAGTTCCGACGAAACTGAGTCAAATAACAACACCACAAACCTTGCACCCTCCTTTGTAACAACATAAGTCTTGAACCCCGTAATGTGATATTTGTTCATGTATGCGGGCATAGTGCTGAGCACGCTGGATTCAGAGATAGTGCGATTACGAGAGTCAACTCCCGCAGCATTATTGAAGTATTCTTTAAAGGCATCATTCACTGCATCTATTGCCATTTTCATACCAAAGTTTGCTTCAACTTCGTGTTCAGTAATATAATACATCCAGAACGTAATTCGTATTCTCTTGATACAATTTACCATAGAGGCATTTGCAACTTAGAATAGGCGCTATTGGTAATTTGTACTTATTATAAAGACTGAAAATGAGCCAGTCAACTTAAAGTGCCGGTTACGGAGCCAGTATATCCATTGTAAGTAATGTCAATCTGCAGACCTGAAAGTTTCACTGGGGCTCCAGTGGAGTGAAAGACTATGTAAATTATTGCCTGAGATTGGATGTTCGTTGCACCGTTAGCGGGAATCGCTCCGTTAGAAGACCAAGTGTCCCCGCTGCTCGTGAAGGTGTTCATATAAAGGACCGTCCCATCTGGATTTGTGATTGTAACATTTTCAACTGTCCACCCAACTCCAGTGGGTTTGTCACTTCCATTTATCACTTGCATGTGAAATTCTGAAGGGTTACTCAGCTTAGAAGGAGTTGCTAAGTTCAACATTAGCGTCGTCGTATTTGTTCCAAAGGATTCTTCTGTTATGCTTCCAATTAACGGCGAGGGAGTCGTATAGTGTGAGACAAGAATATAAACAGTTGTTGCCAGTATAACTGTGACTGCAACCATGAGTATAGTGGCGATGACTGGAGATACAGCTTCATCTTCCGCGATTTGAAGTGGCCAAATTTTCTTACGTGTTTTCCTAACGACATCCTTCATTTCTTTCCATCTGGTACTCCAGAAGTGTGAAGAAATGCCTAAATGCAATATATATTTTGAGGTCTTCAAAGACTTCGAAAAATGCGCGAAACATTGATTTTCTAGCATTCACGTGTCCCTGAGTATAGTGAGAGCGCGTTCGAGTAATTCCAGTCTGATCTCAATACATCTTAACATTCTAGTTTCCAATACCTAAATCTGTCTGACCATTGTCATATCTATTCAATGATTTGATAGCTTATCATGCATAAAGAACTGAGGAGAATACTGGAAGCTCCGTGTGATAGGATGTCCGCTCTCACGGACGTTGATATCCATTCCAAGAGGATAGACCTGTTGGAGCACGTTCTTCTTGCTGAATGCGCTATTGACAGTACGGATCTCACAGATACCGCTTTTGTAGAGAAAGTCAGTAAATCGCAGCTTTCCAAGCTGAACCTGACCAGGTCATATCAGGTGTTTACCGGAATATTCTACGAACTTCTGGGCACTCAGATCAGATCGCACAACACTCACCTGTATGGGAGATACACCATGATACTGGGGATAGATTCAACTTTCATACGCACTTCCATGATGCAGGCAGGAAAATACAGGAGATCCAAGACCGAGGACGGGATAAAGGTGCAGATTCCAGCGTTGCTTTTTCCTCTCACCCTTCCCATTGATGTACTCGTCACTCCAGCCAACAACAACGATTCCCCCTCTTCGATCAGACTATTGCAGACCTGACAGACATTCAGGGAGAGGATTTCCTGAGGTCCTGCATCCGCGTGTTCGACCTGGGTTACTACGATCTCGAAAGATTCACCGTTCTCAAGCTTAGGGGCATTCCATTTGTCACGAGGATGAAGAGAAACGCTAGATACTAGATAATAAGGGAATACGCTCACAGCAGAATCATAAAGTTCGGTAACGGACTGGAGCTCAGATCGGTATCCATAACAGTGGATGGAGAGGAGAGAGATTACCTTACCGACATCTCAGACCTACCGGACATTTATATCCACTGGATATACTCGCTTCGATGGGATATTGAGACATTCTTCAGGATGATGAAATCGCTCCTGAAAATCGATCATCTCATATCGAGGAAGCTGAACGGTATCCTTGTACAGATATTCGCATTTCTGTGCGCATATATTGCTCTCCTCATGATTCAGGTAATGCTTCCTGGATGGTCTATGGCAGAGATAATAAGATCGCTGAGGCATGGAACATCTCTGCATCTACGGAAGAATGACGATGCATCCCAATTGGGAACAGCGTAACAGTTGTTTATCTGATGGGCCATCCCCGAAGGGACGGGCCCATGCTTCTCACTTGTAAGAGCACACTGTGATTGGGACCACACAAAATAACCTTTCTATCGCATTCTGAAAGCTTGTAACAGCGCCATTTCTCAGCAGTGGTATGTTCTGTCAAGTAAGACTATCAAAAACGTCGGCGAGATTCCGAAAAAATGGAGGTCGAGTTCTTAAATATTGGGAACAGATGAGATATTATGAAAGTAAAATTTTTGATCACAGCCTTTGTAAGACTGACAGTTATACTATCTATAAGATTCACCGGATTGGCACAAGCAGACAGTTCCTCTGCGAATACCACAATATCGACAGGAAGTCAATTGAGTTCTCTCCTAAGTTTGCTTCCTAATGGGTATGGCGGATGGAAGAGTACAAATGGTGGACCATGGACTGCATTGAATGTAACTAGCTATTCTGGGGCTTCCAATGACTCTTTCCAATATGTTCCGACGGAAGGAGGAGCTAATCACGGAGTTGAGGGAGCAGAGACAGGAGATGGAGAGGGTGTCATAACCAACACCCATATGACTGTCAACTTCTCTGAGATATCGGGAGAAACGGACAGCATATGGGGTCCTAACGCCTGGAGTCTACAGGTTAACACCAACTACTTCTTAAGCGATAAATGGGTTCAGGTTGTATATCAAAATAACCTTGATGGGAAATCTTATTTTGGCATATGGGAGTGGAATGACATTTATTCACTGACAGGGTACAAAGTGTACATGGTGAATGCTGATTTATATACACTCTCAACTTCTATGCTGTTATACGAAAGCCTATACTGGTACAACGCAACAACCCTTGAGGGAGCTGCTGAGCTTGGTACTCCGAATAACTATACTGCTTTTGCGTTAAATGAACCCGATCTTTACGGGCTCTTTGATGGACACTGGGCATCAGGCAGCGGTACAATCCTTGGTGCTGGCGGTGGAAGTGAAGCAAACTTCGCCTCTGCAACGGAGACGACAAATGTTGTCGTAAGTGCTCCTTCGCCATGGGACCAGATTCCAGCTTCAATCATTGTTACCGGGGAATCGAACAATTTGACGCAAGAAGGATACCAAGCATCCTATGAAAACGAAACGGGAGTCGGTGGTATTGGGTACTACGAGATTGACATGAACATACTATCGGAGACATGAGAGATTATGAAACGCAATGCTCGTAACACTTTTCCAACCGAATTGGCGATTGCTCTATTAATCATTATCATTGTTTTTATCTTTCTAGTACCTATTGTGCCAGTCAACTGGAGTCCTGTGGCCAGTTCCCGGTTTTATGCTTATTTTACTATTTTTTATTGGCTGACTCACCATGGAATAATCTACTGGGCAGGTAAATTTATGTGGGGACCGCCTCCACCGATTGCTTAGAAACAAATTAAAATTGTGCAGGTAGTCTGGCAGCCAGTTGAGTAGTACTCAAGGACCTTGTCTAGAGTATTTCGGTTTACGACAAGGAATAGTGTTTCGACGAGCAGACAGATTTAAGTATTGGAAACTGGAGTGCTTAATTCAGTAGGTCCATCGTAGATCAATTCCAAATCTTTGATACTTTCCCTTCTGTCTTCGATATGCTTTATAAGTACTTTTTCGCAATCTCTTTGGTTTTTTCAAAATCACCACTGACTTGTCCAATGCTTAGATTCTTGAAGTAAAGCAGATATGGAAGCCCTGAAATGAAAATGTTTCGAGCTACTCTATAATAACCCACTGAGGAATTATCAAATTTTACTTTACTGAAGGAGATCTACAGTTTGAGGTTCTCCCTTTTCCTCCCAGCAGCTCTGTTCGCTTCGATGTCATCAAAAAATTTTGCATTTTCACTGATGTTATTACTGCACTGCTCTTGCACTTCGAAACCTTCTAATATTATGAATGTTGATATCTTCTGAAATATAAATAATGGATAATCTCATAAAACCTGATTTACTGGGACTTTCCAGACACGTGTTCTTATTGAAAGATTTTTTGGGTAAGAACATAATAATGAAACGGATTCTGTTAAGCATAGATTCTGAAAGTTCTCCTGATTTTCCTGACAGTGATATAAAGGCTTGAACTCCTAATTATCTTTTACCGTGAACATTTGATCATTTGCAGTTTTATTTTATTTGTATACGCATGAGTACCATCATTAAAGGCAGAGAGAGCCCGATTCGGGCTCTCTCTTCGATGGCCCCTCCGCTTGAGTGATGAATCAACAGTTCTGCATAGACTGCTGAAAGTATTTACTGTCTTCCCAATCATTACTTTACTATAAGTCATACTTTGGTTGGTCTTTAATACCACCAGATAGTTAGAATAACTTTCTAACTTCCCGTTAGTATAAAAATATCAGACTATGTTAGTAATTTGAGGGAGAGTAATGATTGAAATATTTACTCTGGCAATCGGACTCGCTTTGAGCGTCTATTTTACGTTGATAAACCCCATTATCGAGGGGGGAGTTGCTGCAGGTGGCGGATAAATTCTTCTCTTTTTTTCATTTTCTAACTTTTAATATGGGTTTGGATTGTTTGTAGATGACTTTTCCTAAAGAACAGGGGATCTGCCCATTCTGCAAGAGAAAGTCATTCATAACCAGGAAGTGGGTCCTGAACAACTATAAGACTAGGTATAGTTACACCATTTATCATCACGATGGGTTCGTCCACTATTCCAATACAACTCCGAATAATGCCAGAGTATTCAAGAAGGGAATTATAGAAAAGGTTTTGATAGAAACCATAAACTCAGAAAATTTCAAAGATGGATTGTTTCTGACGCGAGACATCAAGAAGAGACTCCAAAAGGAGTATCAGGAAATAAGCTCAGATACTCTTAGAGAAAATCTTCACAGGCTAGTTGAGATTGGCATGCTGGAGAAAGTCAGAAAAGGGAGGCAGATCTACTTCCTCAATGCTATATTTAAGGACAGACTCAGCTATGTTTTCGACTCGGTTAAGTTCTCCCTCGGCGATACAAATGAAGATACACTATTCAGGAGCCATGTTTCTATCTATAACATTAGAAATGACAAAACCTGGCCACTGTATTTTCTGCCATACCGAATTTTTGGTGATACAGACATTACCTATGATAAAATGAGATTTAAGGCAATTGACTTGACAAATAATGAGGACTTAAAGGTTCTACTTATTGAAGACAATCCAAGGGAAAAAAGAATTTTGATAAGACTGAATAAACCTCTCTTCCCGAATGAAAACATGAAAGTAAGGTTTGATTATGATTGGCAGGAACCTAGGCAGAATTTTGTTTTCACAGCTGCAACTCATATGAACGCATTTGAGATCGTTCTCTCCAGCAACTATCCGCTCAAGATTCAGGCATCCCGAACTATTTCTACTATGAACGAGCTCAAGGATCTGTCGAAAGAAGTAGTAGGAACCAGGACAAAAAAATGGAGATTTGTATATTCCGTGAAGTTGAAATCAATAAGACCATTTTCTGTTCTCCAGTTTAGGTGGAAAAGGACTTGAAAGTTTTCGAGATATTGTTGGCAACATTCAATATTGTTGGCAAAATGTGTGATTCAGATGCCTAGAAAACCAGCAGAGTCTCTGTGCAAAATTTGTGGTGCAAATGCAACAGTGAAGGTCAACTACGCAACGGGGAGTGGAGGAACAGTTTACTTGTACGAGATTTACACCCACAAGAACGGGACGGTTCATTACTTCAGGCCGGGAAAAGTTTTACAAAAACGGGATGCGTTCAGTGACTTTGAAGAGATGCTAAGAACCAAGATGAAGGATGGGGAGTACAGATTCAAAGATATAAAGAAGCTTTTTGAATCATTTCGCGGCTCATCAGCAAGCAACACCATGGTGCAGAGATACATTGAGAAAGGGATGAGGGCAAAACTTATCAGGAAGTCAGTCGAAGACGGGATGATACTTTACTTTAAGGGGAACCAGAGAGATTCGCCCAAAGTCGTTAAGATTCAAGAAACATCTGTATCTTATCATATTTCAGACTCAGCAGTGGCAATGTCAATTCTTCTCAAGTTCTTAAACGAAGGTGAAAGCCTACTCAATAGGATCCCGATAAATATACCTACAGGGATCATAGACACTATCAGTGAACTTAACATTGAATCATTCGACAAATTTGGCAAGATATCGGAGGGAAACGTGGAGATAGCATTTTCTTTTACCGGACAGACCGGGATTGGAGTGGGTTTAAGGAGATCCCTGGGTCCTTCTGAGAGTGATTTCCTTTTCGTCACCAGTCGATTCACTTTTTCCGAGCATTCACTGAAGTTTGCACTACCGCTTGACACAGGTTCCCTCAGAATTCATATAACCAAGGAATGGGAAAAACCTGTGCACGTCAGAAAACGTTTATTAGATGGTATAAAGGAAACCAACCCCGATAGTGTAAGGAAGGGGTTCTTAAGCGACGGTCTGA
The DNA here is from genome assembly GCA_026127935.1 of Thermoplasmatales archaeon. Taxonomy (GTDB): domain Archaea; phylum Thermoplasmatota; class Thermoplasmata; order Thermoplasmatales. Next base: position 33,425 of record JAJSLL010000015.1, read on the forward strand.
GTTTTGCCGAGGTCGAATTTGGCAAGTCTAGCAAGGGAGAGGCAGTTGTAGTCTCTTGGTAGGTGTGGCTCTTATTACCTCATCTAGTCAACTCTGTATATTTATCAATGAATGAGAATATATAACTCTCCGTATTTGTAATGGAAAGTTCAATTGAATTCGACATTCAGTTGGATATCCTCGAGAAAAATACTTTTATTCTTTCCTCTCAATTTCTTCTTTTATTAACTACTTTCAAAAGTGTACCAAATAGTTAATGTACGAGTTTAAGAAGTGATTACAGGATGTATCATAATAAAAAGGATGATTACGAATGATCTTGGCTTGGACAACCATACTGGATTTTGCCCTGACTTTCGTCGTAGGACTGCTGTTCGGGCTGGCCATTAAGAAGGGACTGGTGGCGTTCGTGCTTGCGCTCGTTGGCTTCGTCATTGCAGGTTATGTCGGGTTGACTTTTGTTCCTAAGATTTCGTTCAGTTATGAAGTAACTAAGTTTATCACTTATGTTGTAACTTATATCCACGACATTAAGCTAGGCGCAATTGCAGTATCTCTGACGGTTATACTGTTTCTGATAGGCCTTGCAATTGGGCTCTGGAAGGGTTAAGTTAATTTTTGTTTTTTAATTTATTTTCTATTTTTTACGGCAAGCGCTGACTCTTGGCATTTCAGGAGGGTGAGTTGGAATAAAGGTTGATTAAGTCGTAAATAATTCATTCTGGATTGAAGAAGGTAATAGAAGAGGAAGCAGTTTCCGAAGTAGTGGGGACCATACTGGTTCTTGCAATAACAGTTGTTTTGTTCTCTGCAGTTTTTGTTTACGTCCAACAGTTTCCCCTCGCAACTACCTCAAAACAGATCACCGTAGTTCAGCAGCTGTCCTATAATATAGATACACACACACTGTTCGAGAATCTTACTGAGAAAACGGGGAGCATCCTATTGAGAAGCGATACGTATTTTGTGGTCCTCATCGACAACCACGAATACTCAACAAACCTTGCAAACCTGCGAGTGAAAAGTCCCTATGAAAATTCCTCTTCGTTATTCGAGCCCGGAGATACAATAACCTGGAACAGTTCGTATGTCGGTGCGACTGTAAGAGAAAATTCCTCGATCAACTCTATGCTTCTTTATAGACCCTCAAACCAAGTCCTATGGCAATCCATGAATAATGTTTCTAGCGGGTTATCCATTTCAGTCTTCTATGTGACTCCTTCCCCGATAAAAGCAAATGAAACTTTCACTATTTTTGTTCAGGTAAACACTTTTGATCCTAATGGGACAATAGCATATCTGAACCTAACTTCACTCTATGGGATGGCTTACAACAAGTCAATGAACATCTATAGTCTGTCAGAAAATAAATTAAATTTCTATTTCGAGGGAGTTTCACCTTCCTCCCTTCCAAGCTCCTCAATGGCAAAGTTGAATGTAACCTGTGATGGCATTTCTGTGAATTCTGAGATTAATATGTCTTGAACCTTGATGCTGATCATCCGCTATATCTCTCCATTTAGTCTCCCAAATTATTAGACATCTGAAATCAACGAAGTTAGAAAATATCGTGTAGTAGCCATCGCAGGACTTACATATGTTGACTTCTCTGACAAACATCTATATATTTCGAAGATATTGTAATTCGTGCTAGCCGAGCTTGAGGTTCTTGGAGGAATTGGAACTGTTTACGTTCTCGGAGTATTTATCTTTACTTTCTTGAAATTCTCAAAAATGAGGAGGCAACTTCTGAAGGCGCCGGTACTCTTTTTTGTGTTTTCTTTGATTTCGATGCTATTCGTTGCACTCCTTGGGTCCAATGAATTTTATTTCCTCCCTCTCGTGACCACCGAGTTCCTGCTGATGTTAACAATCTTCTATAGCTACCTCAAAACGAATGCAATCTTTCTAAGTGCCCTGGTACTTTCTGCTGGCTCCACAGCAGGGAACTGGTTCGTTCCGTACTTCGAAGACATCCTTATGATTCTCTCGATCTACTTCTCACTCTACATCACGGGGTCATTCTTACAGGCTAAATCTCAGGAAAGCAAAGGCAGCACCATTGTGATGGGATCGTTCATACTCATGGACTTGTCCCTAGTCCTTGAAGCATTCTATATTCTGAAGTTCAACAGTTCGTTTATGGAGATCGGTGTTTCGTTATTCGTCGTCTCGGTAGTTCTATTCTTGCTTCCTTTTCTTTTGGGAGGATCATCAAGGAATGCGTGATGGCCAACCCCAACGGATGAAGAAAAACAGGAACGAGGTTCAGATTATCTTCGAGTTACTTGGAGAACTGAATGACGGAAACTCGCAGACTTCGTCTCTGCTTAGGAGGGTCAACATTCCATTTAGCAAGTATCAAGAGCTACTTGAAAGGCTGAAGGAGAGAGGGCTTGTGGATATCACACTGGACGAGAAAAAGAATTCCATAAATTTGACAGACAAGGGAAGAGAATTTATAGAACAATACAGGAAATTCAGCAAACTGATGGAAAGAAGTTACGGCCTGACTCTTTGAATCTAACAGTTTTCACTTTTACGACATTGTTTTGATACAAAAAGTATTTCATGATTCCAGTTATATAGTTCTCGGTTATTATGGTGAGCGAAGGGAGAATTATGGAGAGCGCGACAGGACCTGTTGTGACTGCGATGGTACATCTAAAAGCAGATACGAGCAAGATCGAGACAATCAGCGCTAGCCTTTCAGAACTAAACTTCATCGAGGACATATACTTGGTAACAGGAAATTGGGATATGATTCTGAAAGTCAGGTTTCCCGACGTCAACCAGATGAGAAATTTTTTAGTAAAAGATCTCAGGAAAGTGGATGGTATAAAAGATTCCTACACGTCTATGGTTATAAGTATATTCAAGGATAGAGGGGTCAAATTCCAGTAAGTGATTTATATGGACGAAATGTCGCAGATTTTGTTGGATACCACAAGAATGCTTGATGATTTGATTTCGGACTATTCGATACCCAGAAATATTAGGAAGAACATTCAGGCCGCAAAGTTGAGATTGTCGCAGGACAAAGGCAACCTAGACGTGAGGGCTGCTACTTCCATTTCAACGCTAGATGAAATGGTAAATGACCCAAACACCCCGGGTCACGCGAGGACCCTGATCTATACGATAATGGGTAAGCTTGAGATACTTCAGAAGAAAGCTTCCTCAGTTCACTGATCTTTTACCCATTTTTTCTTGGCTACTTTCCTGACGTGTTCTATTACCTGGTCCAGGGGGGTTCCAGGACCGAAATTCCCTGTTATCCCAAGTTTTTCCAATTTCTTTCTGTCTGCCGGGGGGATTATTCCACCACCGACTATCTGAATATCATCAGCACCTAGTTTCTTCAACCATTTCTTTACCGCAGGGAACGCACTTAAATGAGCACTGTTGTGTAGGCTAAGTGCTACTACATCTACGTCTTCATCGACTGCAATCCTTGCCACGCTCTCTGGTGTAGGTAGAAGGCCTGCATACAAGACTTCCATTCCCGCGTCCCTGAATGCCTTTGCGAGCACAAGCACGCCCCTATCGTGGCCATCCAGAGCTGGTTTGGCAACCAGAATTCTTATCCTTCTCTTCATATTATTGTTGGTTCCTTCCATCCACCAAACACCTCCCTTCCCACATCGGATATTTCCTGCAGAGTCGCATAAGCCTTCACGGCTTGTATTATACTCTCCATAGAGTTTTCACCGCTGCTATAGACATCTCTCAACCTATCCAAACTCCTCTGCACGTTTCCCTCGTTCCTCTTTTGCTTGACTTCTCTTAGTCTCTTCCTCTGAATCCTCTCGGCGTTGAAATCAATCTTTAGAACGTTTATGGGCTGTTCATTTTCCTTTGAGAACGCGTTGACTCCAACGACCTTCAACTCGCCGCTTTCGACCTTCCTCTGATGCGCGTATGCCGTTGCTGCTATCTCTTTTTGAAGGTAACCGTTCTTGATTGCGCTCACAACACCCCCCATTGCTTTGATTGTCTTGAAATACTTGTACGCTTCCTCTTCCATCTTATCAGTCAGGCTCTCGAGGTAGTATGATCCGCCCAGGGGATCTACGACATCTGGGATACCAGTTTCGTAAGCTATTACCTGCTGCGTCCTAAGTGCCACTTCTACAGCCTGTTCGGAAGGTAAAGCCCATGCCTCGTCGTAAGAATTGGTATGGAGACTCTGTGTGCCTCCGAGAATTGCGGCCATGGCTTCGACAGAAGTCCTGATGATGTTGTTAAGAGGCTGTTGCCAAGTAAGCGAATATCCGGATGTCTGGCTGTGAAACCTCAGTTTCATCGAGCGTTCGCTCTTTGCACCGTATGTCTCTTTCATTTCCTTTGCCCAGATTCTCCTTGCCGCCCTAAACTTCGCAATTTCTTCAAAGAAATTCGTAGAACTGTTGAAGAAGAAACTAAGTCTTGGTGCGAAGGAGTCAACGTCCAATCCATTGTCGATACCTAACTTTACATATTCGAACCCGTCTGCCAGAGTGAAGGCGAGTTCCTGTACCGCGGAAGCACCTGCTTCCCGAATATGATAACCGGAAATTGAGATATAATTCCATTTCGGCATGTTATTTGTGCAATAAACCATCATGTCGCGAATTATTCTCATGTGCGCTTCTGGTGGGTACATCCATTCCTTTTGCGCTATGTACTCCTTTAGAATGTCGGCCTGAACTGTTCCCGCGAGATTCTTTTTGGGTATCCCTCCTTTTTCGCCAACGACAGCATACATTGCTGTCAGTACATTTGCTGGAGCATTGATCGTCATTGATGTCGAAACCTTGTCCAAGGGGATGCCCTTGAAAATCACTTCCATATCTTTTAGAGAAGACACATTTACACCACATTTGCCGACTTCCCCGTGAGCCCTATCGGAACTAGCGTCGAATCCATATAGTGTTGGCATATCAAACGCAACGCTAAGTCCCGTTTCGCCGTGGGAGAGCAGGAGTTTCAATCTTCCGTTCGTATCCTCAGGGGTACCGAATCCTGAAAACATCCTCATTGTCCAGAGCCTACCTCTGTACATGTCAGGGTGAATACCTCTGGTGTAAGGATATTCTCCGGGTGCGCCAAGTTTTGACTTGTAACTTCCCTTGACGTCGTCGGGAGTGTAATAATCTTTTAACTCAAATCCGGAACTATTTGACCTAGGGTTGGCCTTAAGCACTTCAGAATCCGATTTATATGCCTTTTTGGTTCTATTTGTTGCAGGCATCTTATACTACATCATTATTCGTTAAAAAGTTCTTTCGCCTTCAACGGTCATTGAGTAAACGTTTCTTATGCTCCATAACGATTAATTATTCTCATTCAATTAGTGTTACATGAGTTCGAAGATTACTATTGAAGGCAAAGACTACAGCTTTTTTCCATTAAAAGAGCTGGAATCCAAGGGATATACGGTAGAAAACTTGCCCTATTCAACCAAAATTCTTCTCGAGAATCTATTGCGGAAAATGGACGGAAAAGTGGTGAAGGAGGAGCACCTGATCAAGGTCCTAGAAAGAAAGAGAGAGGAAATACCCTTCTTTCCTTCGAGAGTGATACTTCAGGACTACACTGGAGTTCCCCTGATCGTTGATCTTATAGCTATGAGGAGTGCCGCCGTTAAATTGGGTAAAGACCCTCAGAAAGTCAATCCGGTAATCCCAGTCCAGTTAGTAGCGGACCATTCAGTACAAGTTGACAAGTTTGGAACCAATTATGCAATTTTTCAAAACAGGTCTCTGGAATACAACAGAAATGGTGAGAGATATGCAGCCCTGAAGTGGGCACAGAATAATTTCAGGAACCTCAAGATCGTCCCTCCGGGTAATGGAATAGTGCATCAGGTAAATTTAGAATTCCTTTCAGAAGTCGTTGCAAACCGTGACGGTACACTTCTTCCAGACACTGTTATAGGGACGGACTCGCACACGACCATGGTTAATGGGATCTCCGTCCTGGGATGGGGAGTGGGTGGACTCGAAGCAGAGGCCGTCATGGTCGGTGAACCTTCCTACATTATAGTACCAGAAGTCGTAGGAGTAAAACTCAAAGGACAACCAAAAGAAGGGGTGACGGCAACTGATATAGTCCTGTCAATAACTGAGTTCTTGAGAAAGGCCAGTGTGGTTGGAAAGTTTGTAGAATATTATGGAGACGGAATTAAGTACCTCAGCACACAGGACAAAACTACAATTTCAAACATGTCGCCAGAATACGGGGCCACAGTCGGCTACTTCCCTTACTCTAGGAACACTTCGAAATATCTTTCGCTTACCGGAAGAAGTGCAGAACACATCAAGATCGTGGAAACGTACTTGAAGGAACAGGGTCTATATTATGACGGAAAGAAGAAGCAATATGACCAGTTTCTAGAATTCGATCTTTCCACTGTCGTTCCTACAATAGCAGGACCTACAAATCCGGAAGACAAAATATCTCTATCCGATGTGCAATCCATAAAGAAAATAGTAGAAGATAATCTCTCCAAGAATTTGAATTTGACACAACAAAGATCATTCGCTTTAAAGGTAGGTGGAGAAGATACTCATTTGAAAGATGGGAGCGTTGTAATCGCTGCTATAACTAGCTGCACAAACACCTCTAATCCCGATGTTCTGATTGGTGCTGGTCTGATTGCAAAGAAAGCGGTTGAGTTGGGTTTAACTAGGAGACCGTACGTCAAGACTAGTTTCGCTCCAGGCAGTCCGGTCGTTGAAGAGTACCTCAAGAAGGCAAACCTTCAACCATATCTGGATGGTCTTGGATTCCACATAGTCGGATATGGCTGCACGACTTGCATAGGAAATTCAGGCCCGCTGATAACAGAGGTGGAGGAAGCGATCAAGAATGACAAGATCTACACAGTGGCTGTGCTCAGCGGAAATAGAAACTTTGAAGGTAGAATAAACCCCATGGTTCAGGGAGCTTTCTTGGCATCACCAATGCTCGTGGTTGCTTATTCCATAGCCGGGAGGATAGACATCGATTTCGTAAACGAGCCCATATCCGTGGACCCCAACGGAAACCCCGTATTCCTGAAGGATCTATGGCCAGAAAAGAAACTAATCAAAGAGTACGGGGATAAGTTCCTGAGTAAGAGACATTATACTGACAGGAAGGAGAAGATCTTTGAGGGTGTAGAAGAGTGGAAGAGTTTGGAAATCCCTGCGGGAACTCTGTACTCGTTCCAGCCAAAATCTACATACGTTAGAGAGCCTCCTTGGTTTGAAGTATCATCCACCCTTATCCCGATTGAAAACGCAAGGATACTGGCAATATTCGGTGACAGAGTGACCACCGATCACATCTCTCCCGCAGGGAGCATTGTGCAAGATATGCAAAAGTACAGGAGGATATGGGAGGAGTTAAAGAGTGGGAATAGTACATCGATGAGTCAGGTAGAATCCCCGGCTGCAAAGTATCTAATGGAAAATGGAGTAGAACCAAACGACTTCAACTCATTCGGTGCGAGAAGGGGAAACCACGAAGTCATGATGAGAGGAGGATTCTCGAACCCGAAAATCAAGAACAAGATGATAGATACCGCAGGGGGATTCACTGCCCACTACCCAGGAGGAGAGAAGATGTCTTTCTTCGATGCTGCGGAACTGTACAAAAAGGAGAACACTCCTTTGGTCATTTTTGCGGGTAAGATGTACGGAGCGGGCAGCAGCAGAGATTGGGCAGCAAAGGCGACCTACCTCCTGAATGTGAAGGCCGTGATAGCCGAGAGTTTTGAGAGAATCCATCGCTCTAATCTCACGAACATGGGAGTGATCCCGATCGAAGCAGACATTTCTCAGCTTTTCCTCAAAGGAGACGAGCTGGTTTCTATTGAACTGAGGGACGTTAAGGAGGGCCAGAGTGTAAGTATAAGGATAAAAGGAGAGGTGGAAAGGACTATTACTGGGAAGGTACGGCTCGATACTGAGGCAGAAATCGAGTATTGCAAGAGTGGGAATATCCTGAACTACACTCTCTCAAAGATGTGATGGAAACGGGTCCAAACGGATGTTTCAAAAGGTTTATTTGAGAACTAACCATCGAGGGTTCGGGTCGATCTAACTTTGCCTACAGTTCCAATAACATCATTTTCTCCACAAACATTCACAACCGGGTACTATTTTGAAATATTCATATGCATAATGGTCATAGTGGGAATAGTCCGAGGTCTTGTTGGAAGAAGGTACAGTGCAGGTAGAGTGCTGAGAACCCCAACCATCTATATTCTGTTCACCGCTTTCGCTATATACTTCACCAAACAAGCAAACATTTATGCAGAGGCGGTGATCGTCCTCATACCGGTCGGAATACCCTTCGGAATCAAATTCGGGAAAGATGTCAAGATCTTTAAGAAAGAAAACGTGCTCTACTATAGGAGATCACCTTACATATTGATTATCTGGGCACTGGCACTGATAGCAAGGGTATATCTGGAATTGTCTTCTTTCAACTCCATTTACGCAATAATAGCAATTAATTCACTTCTATCATTAATTACTGGATTGCTGCTCGGTGAAGCTATTAACATTCTCAGAACCCATAGAAGAACTACTAAGGAAATGAAAAACAACACTTAGAACTAGGATATCAACAAGACTACTCTTAGTCTGTTTTCTTTTCCAATCCTTTAATTCTTTAGTCCAGTCTGTAAAATTCCCTATAGAAATTCATCGACACTTCTATTCTGTCCTTGTCTACTCCTTCTTGGATGAGCATGGTAACCCTTTTAGGAACTGAGTCAGCGGGCAAAACGAAGTTTGGATTGTTTTCATCACCTGCGAAATCAGTTTCAAGGAAAAATCCAGTCTTCCCCCAAGGAGCGGCTCGAGCATTACTACGTCCCGCAGGAACAGAAGGTACTATCTCGCAATTTTCAGTGAAAATTGGTGAACTGAAGTGTTTCACAACGAATGAATTCTTTCCGTTCCTTCTTGCCTTTTTCATCAATTCGCACATTCCACTTGAATCCAGTGACTCGGTATGCAAAATGACGGGTATGTCCTTGTCTGCAGTCATCTGGAATATGTAATCCATTATG
>JAJSLL010000016.1 GCA_026127935.1 Thermoplasmatales archaeon
ATTTTCCAAAATGAAGGAAGGTGCGATATTCATTAATACATCAAGGGGAGAAATAGTTGATGAAAACGCGCTGATCAACGCAGTCAAGAAGAAGGGAATCAAGGCGGGAATCGATGTTTATACAAAGGAGCCTCCAGATTTTGATTCGGAACTTTTCAAGCTTGAGAACGTTATTTGTTCCCCCCACATAGCGGGCGTCACTGCAGAAAGCCAGCAGAGATTTCTTACGGAGACCATCTCGAACGTCTTGAGATATGCTCAGGGCATAGATCCTCTCTACAAGGTGGAACTTTGAAGGGATATGAAGTCTTTGCAGGTGCAATCAAATCACTTGATCTGTTACCTGTTTTTGGGAACCCGGGAACAACTGAACTCACTTCACTGAAGGCGGTCGACGACTACGTCCTCACACTACACGATGGGTTATCAGTGGGGATGGCAGATGGCCTTTCTCAGCTCACTTTTTCTCCACATCTTGTGAATCTCCACACGATCCTAGGTCTCGGAAACTCAATGGCGTATATCTACTCGGCTAAAATGAACTTCTCTCCAGTTGTCGTTACTGCTGGCCAACAGGATCTGAGGCACATTTCGATGGACCCGCTCCTTTCAGGTGACCTCGTAGGTTTCATTGGAAACAATGTAAAATACAAATACGAATTGAAGAACTCCGCTGAAATCACGGCAGTGCTGAGGAAGGCCAAGATCGAGGCAATGACTCCACCTATCGGTCCCGTATTCCTCTCAGTACCAATGAATTTGATGGATGAAGAGACGTCATTCATAGAACCAGAGCCTGCAAGCTTGAATTATGATGTAACAAATGATGAAGCTGTAAATGCAGTCGCTGAACTCGTCAACAATTCCAAGAATCCAGCGCTCGTGTTTGGATGGGAAATTGACCTGTTCGGTGCGTTCAAAGAGGCGGAGAGTGTCGCAGAGAAACTCGGATGTCCTGTGTATGGAGAGCCCCTTGCTCACAGAGCTCCCTTTAACTCTTCCAATAAGATGTTTGCAGGAAATCTCCTTCCTGGAACCACCCTTATAAATCTCAAACTGCTACAGAATGATCTGGTCGTTTTTGTTGGTGGAGATGTAATTCTGTATCCCTACCTCCCGTCTCCCCTGCTCGAGGGAAAGAAGGTTGTCTTTGTGGGACTCAACATCAAGCCAAAGATTGGAGAAACTTACAAGGTGAACGTAAAATTCTTCCTGAGGGAACTATTGGGAAAGATAGCCAAGAAAGGAAACTACTCCCGACCGGTCGATTTCCAGGCCACGACCAAGATAGCGAATGAGAAGGAGAGAATGGGGGTGACTTATGTGATGAGCAAAGTGAAGAAACTCTTCTCCGATTACGTGATAGTTGACGAAGCCATTTCCTCTTCAACTATATTGAGGGATGTCTTGGGTTATTCACAGGGAAAATATTTCTTTTCCAAGAGTGGTCAGCTCGGCTGGGGATCACCTGCAGCTGCAGGTATCTCAATGAAGAAGGAAAAGGTTCTCGCGATCGTTGGAGAGGGTTCGTTCATGTATTCACTTCAGATCCTCTGGACTATCAAGAGGTATAGCCTTCCTTTGAAATTCCTCATCCTCAGGAATGGTGGCTATTCCATCCTGAAAAGCTACTCCCTGAGCTATTCCCCAGGGGTTGAAAAGAAGGACTATCTGAGCTTCAATCTGCCAACTGAGAAGTTTGCGGAATCTTTTGGAATTGAAGTCGAGATCGCGGGAAGAGACCTGGAGGAGCTGAAGTGGCTCGAGGAAGGAAGAGATCCGAAGATGCTTGTCGTTGATGTAGATAGGACTATTCCGAAACTTTTCCTTTAGTTTAATAGCTTAACTGAAGGGTAGTGTTCCTAGCGAGGACACGACAATCATCTGCTACTGAGATTAAGAGCAGATGTGCGAATCGGCTAAGTCTGCACCATCCTAATTTAAATCAACTTTCCACTTTATAAAATAAATATTTCAACGAGCTACTTATCATAGATTGTTAAATGAAATCGAAGCGCATATCAGATACGGAAGATGTGGGAAGACTTTCGAGAATCTCCTTGGGTAATTACCCCATGCAAGGCAGTGGTTGATCGAAAGCACCATACCCTTTAAGCCGTGAAGCAAAAATAGCTTGTCCAAATTGTAGTTTGGAAGGGCCCCTAGAGGAATACTATGTTCTTAACCGAGTTTTAACACGACGAAATCTGAAAAGCAGAGGCCAGCCTTTTATTATGACTTTTATTTTTTGGTCATTGTTGCGATTGTTGTCTCTATTTTCCTTATACTAGAATTATTGACGAGAAAAGTGTTGTAACAAAGTTTCTTTGAGTTCTTGGAAAAATAACAAGGAGGGGGCAGTTTGTCTTATAGATTTACTCCTAACTGTGAATGCCCAAAACAATTGAAATTCTTAAGTCAGTCGAAACTGATAGAGGAACTGCAAATATTTATGTAGACCTCTCAACATACTCAAAATATGCAGGAGACGCCTATTGATCTTGCACCCAGCAAAAGGCGATGGCTCGTTTTAATTGGGTTCATGCTTGTCTCGATGTCTTCTCAAATAATTTGGCTAAACTTTGCAGGAATCGTATCTCCACAGATGGAAGGCATCTTTCACGTGGGGTATGGACCGCTAAGTCTGATGTCTGGAGTCTGGCCTCTGGTGTTCATTCCAATTTCCATACCAACGGGACTAATGGTAGATAGGTGGGGTTTCAAGAAGACTGTCGCAACTGGCGCTATAATCATCGCCGCATTCTCCTGGATGAGACTGTTTGGCGGAGGTAGCTTTGTGCTCCTTTTTGTCTTCCAAAGCCTTGCCTCCATAGGCCAGCCATTCATTTTCAACGGAATTTCAAAACTTGCTGGAAACTGGTTCCCTGAAGGAGAACAGGCTCTTGCAAACGGTATTTCAGTTATGGGCCAGATTGTGGGTATGATACTTGCCCTAGTCCTGGTCCCTATAATGGTTCCAACTGCTACCCTTTCGCTCCTGCAGACCAACATAATCGTGGTGTCATTGATAGCTACATTCTCTGCGGTGATCTTCCTGATTTTTGCAAGGGAGAGTCCAAGTACACCTGTTACCGGACCTGTCGTTCAGGAGAAGGCTGGTTCCCAACTCAAGCAACTGCTCAAGATGAGGAACATCGTTTTGCTCATGGTCATATTTCTGATCGGGGTGGGAATATTCAGCGGACTCATCCAGTGGGTCGAAGCCATACTGTACACGAAAGGAATTTCTTCACTAGATGGTGGATTGGTTGGCGCTGGAATCCTGATAGCAGGCATATTTGGAATGGTGATAGTCCCCTTACTAGCTGACAAGTACTCGAAACTGAAACAGATCACTATAGTAAATGCAACCACTGTCGTTGTGCTGCTATTGCTCTTCAGCCTGAGAGTGAACTTGCTTTATTACGCGCTCGTAGGGGCGATACTGGGTTTTGTGCTTCTCTCGCTTGCACCAATCGCACTTCAGATATCCTTGGAAACGGTTGGGAAAGAGAGAGCGGGGACTGCCTCCAGTGTCATATGGCTGATGGCACAAGTGGGTGCGTTGTTCTTCATCCTCATCATGCCAGCATTGAACACACTGCAGATGAGTGTTGGGATACTGACGTCAGATCAGTGGTTCCTTGCCATAGTCTTTACTGGCATTATGATGCTGGTGGCAGCAGTACTGGCATTCATGCTAAGAGATACGAGAGGAACCTGAAGTAGAACAATCGCTTCCAAACATAACGAGTTCAAGCTGGATGGTTCCTACCTGAAATCCTCTTGCTGTTCTTATAGTACGCAATGAACCTTTGGAATTCGCTCTCATAGATCGAGCTCTCCCCTTCCTCCGGAAGGTGATCTTCAGTGGGTGCAGAGAGATCATTAAGATCTGTGAACTTTAGTTTACCCATACCAACTGCAGCAAGCATCGCGGCTCCGTTTACTGTTGAGAATCTTGGATCATTTACTACCCGGATCTTTCTTCCAAGTACATTTGCAAATATGGACGCCATTAACGGGGATAGACCGCCTCCGCCACTCATGTACAGTTCGTCTATCTTATTACCTGTGAATCTCTCAACGGTCCCCAGGAGCCACTTTGAATTCAGTGCGACCCCTTCCATCACGGACCTGACGACATCTCCTCTGCTGTTTTCAAGAGAGAGGTTGAAGAATCCACCTCTGATGTTCGGGTCCTCTATAGGTGCCCTTTCTCCGAACAGCCATGGTAGGAACATCAGTCCCTTAGAACCTGCAGGAGAACTCTTCACAAGTTCATCGATTGTTTTGTACTTGTCTTCTCCCTTGAAATCCATGAAACCAGTTACAAATTCCATGCAGTTGCACGCGTTTTCCTGTTCTGCGGCAATCATATATTTCCCTGGAATACCGCTCGGTAGGGATGCAATGTTGTGAAAAATGTCAGTCTTTTTGAATGGAACATGCGACGATATCCATGATGATGTGCCCAGGTAGATCAGAGATTTGAAATCGTCAATGCATCCCGATCCCAAGAGCGAACTCGCCATATCGCTGCAGCCTGATACCACCTTTACGTCGCCAATCCTAAGCTCCTTCCGTAATTCCTCTTTCAGCTCTCCAACTACTTCGGTAGGTTTAACAATTTCCGGTAGTTTGTCCTTTGATACTCCGGCCATCTTGAGGAGGTCATCGTCATATCTTACGTTGTTCGCGTCCCTGTTATCGGTGGACCAGAGCAGCGCTATATTGTCCCATGAAGCCTTGAACTTCCCTGTGAGTTTGGCTGCAATGAAATCCTTTGGTTCCATGAATTTGTAGGTCTTCTCGTAGACCTCTGGAAAATTTTGCTTGATAAAGAGAATGTGGGCAAGGGAATCTTTCCCCGAATGTGCGGGGGCACCTCCTGTTTTATTCAGCCATTTCATCAACTTGTCGATACGGTACCCTGACACGGAAGGAAAACCGTGGGTCAGTTTGTTTATTTCCTCACTACCGCGAGTGTCCATCCAAATTATTGCATCCTTTAGCGGCTCGGCATTCCGGTCCACCGGGACCACTCCAGACCACTGTCCCGTCAACCCTATACCCTTTATCTCCAGACCATCCGATTTAGAAACTATCTCTTCCATACCGTCCATTATTGCACCAAACCATTCGTGGGGGTCCTGTTCCGCCCTTCCACCCTCCCCGATATTGAGTCCGTATTTCCTGGTCACTCCTCCGTGCGACACTTTGTCAATATCCATCAGAGAGAGTTTAACAGAAGAAGTTCCAAGATCAATTCCGACAAATGCATCTTTCATTTTCTGCACCATTGTTCCTATTGACTGTATAACCACTCAACAATGCTCTTCATGAAAACTTCTGTGGATTCTTTGGGGAGAACAGAAGCCATACCGTATATCGGAGCCATGGAGGAACTCTTCACCTTTCCATTCCTTACGGAATCTACCGAGTCACTCAGGTCTGCTACAAATCTTTCTTTTGCTTGGTTCAGCGTGTGCCTGTGAGTTAGTGCAAGATGGAATGCGGCTGGGTTTGAGAGCCCGCTGAGTATCCAACCCTTCTGTGACATCGATTCCCAGACCAGGTAAGGGTCCATCTCTTCTGAGGTCAGTGCTATGACCCAGAGAGGTTCACCAACCACTTTCAATTCAGTGATTGCCCTGAGAGATTTCTTTATATAATCTCCAACATCAAGAATTTTCTTCGCTTCCCTCTTGTACCCATCTCTGCCTAGGAGGAGCAAGGCGGCCCATGCAGCCACTATGGGAAATCCTGGCCTACTTCCGAGTAAAGTTGGTGTGAAGTAAACACCACCGTGCCATCCTGTAGCTGCATAGATCTGATTCTGGTAGAAATCGCCATTCCTGTAAAGCACGACAGAGGTCCCCTTCGGCGCGAATCCATACTTGTGGGTATCCATTGAAATGGACGTGACTCCTTCTACTGAGAAATCGAAATCCTGAAAATTGTATCCTGATTCCCTGACAAAAGGATCGACAAAACCTCCGAGACATGCATCGACGTGCATGCCTATCTCTTTGTCCTCTGCTATCTCTGCCAGTTCCCTTATAGGGTCGAAAGTGCCGAAAGGGAAGTTTGGCATTGAACCCACTATTCCCATCGTGTTCTGATTGACCTTTTCTTTGACGCTCTCGACATTCGCCCTGTAATTCTCGTCAAATCCAACTACAACGGGTTTAATGGTGAAGTACTCGCAAGCCTTGAGGAAAGATGGATGAGCAGTCGATGCCAGTATCAACTCAGGTTGTGTGATCCCCTTCCTCTTCCTGAAATAATCCCTGTAAGACTTCATCGCCAGCAGTATGCTCTCAGTTCCTCCAGATGAAACTGAACCTCTGACCCCCTCGTCTCCGTGCATCAACGAGGATGACATGCTCACTATCTCTCTCTCGAATTTTGGTATGCTTGGCCAGATGTCGGGATGAAGCGCGTTAGTCTGTGAAACGATATGATAGAGCTTTTCATAGAAAGAGAGAAGCGGCTCGTCTCCATAGTAAACTGCCCCCGAGACCTTACCTGCCTTCCAGGGGAGGTTCTCTCTCTCAGAATACTTGGAGAGCGTTCCAAGGATAGAATCTTCGGCGATTCCCTTTTCTGGTATTTTCACAAAATTTGATTCGGGAGAGTCATAAGGTTTTAGGCCTTTCTGCAATTCTTTTAGCACGGATTCAAAATTAATTCCGTCCATAGAAATGGAATTGAGTTGGCCGTATTTTAACCTTTTCAGGAAGGCCATTTTCCTTGCTGGATCGGAATATTTATTCTATCTGTTCTGGAAAAGAATTTAAGTGCACTTATCTTTTGGCATGTTATTAATATTAAATAAACTATAATTGTCTGAATGAAGGGGACGAGCTTAGCCGTTGTTCTTCTTATTGCGACCGTTTTGATTATGCCCGTTGTCAGCGGGGCAATTTCAAATAGTGGCGAAAAAACTCCTATTAAACACGTGATAAACATCTATTTCGAGAATCATACTTTTGACAACTTCTTTGGAACCTATCCGGAGAATCCATCCTCCACCGATCAGTCTCTCGTAGCAAACATTTCAGAACCGCAGAATCTGCTTCAAAACACTTCTTTAATGAGCAGTTTGACTCCGGTCCCTGCAGGCACGTTCAGCACTCCCAATCCGGTCGAAGGATTCACGGCATATCACCTGGATTGGAATCATGGGAAGATGAACGGCTTCCAGACAGGAAGCGGTCCAAATTCAATGACATATTATACTTCGGCCCAGCTAGGACCGATCTGGGACCTTGCTGAAGAGTACGGAATGAGTGATGAATACTTTGCCTCTACTATATCCGAGAGCGCACCTAACACCCTATACTACCTTGCTGGTTTCACTCCCGTTTTCAACGACTATGGACCTCCTCCAAGTATCCCGATTGGGGAAACAATATTTGGAGAACTGAACCAGTACAACATTTCTTGGGGGGTCTATGTTAGTGGAAACCAGGTTAGTGGAAATCAGAAGAGCTTTGATATGTCTACTATGATCCAGGGAATTGACAGTTATTCTGCAAATATCAATAGTTGGAGCAAATTTTCACAGCAGCTTAGCAACGGTACGCTTCCTTCTGTGAGTTACGTATTTTCTCAGGGAGGAAACGGATATGACACTGGTGCACCTGGAAGCTTGCTGAAGGGAGAGCTATGGCTTCTATCGTTGATAAATTCTATCGAGGCAAGCCCCATTTGGAATAGTACAGCTGTCTTCATAACCTGGGATGATCCAGGAGGATACTATGATCAAGTCTCTCCCCCGATTGTGGATAACCACCAACTGGGCATGAGGCTCCCGCTAATAGTCGTGTCTCCGTATGCAAAGGAGAATTACATATCTAATACCGTCCTGACTCATTCATCAATCCTGGCATTCATAGACTACAACTGGAATATTCCAGCGCTGAACTCCTTTGTCAGCAAAGTGAACGTTCCTCTGGACTTCTTCGACTTCAGTACAGCGAGGAGTCCTATGACTTTTGATTTCGGCAACACGATTTCAATACCAACGGTATTGAATTTTAATCTCAATGCTAGTCAAAATTCTTCAAATCTTTCCAGCACCTTCCCCCTTAACCCTCAAGAACCATTTGCCTCGTTGCACTATGCCAACCAGGGCGCGATAAACTATACCCTTTCTGGGAATGGAGTCGGAACCTTTGTCAAAGTGGATTTGACTATTTCTCCATTTTATTCCTCCCCATATTTGCTCTTGGTACTGATAATTGCTTTCGTCGCGGTGGCCATATTGCTGCCAAGAAGGAGGACTTGAGATGCCAAGTAATTCTTTATCCGGGACAATGAAGGTTTTGGCCGGCCTGGCGCTTGTGCCAGTTCCTGCAGCAATCTTCACTTCTGGAGTGGTTTTAACGTACGGATATGCATCCGGATTGATCTTCAGCATCGGAGACACAAGACAGCTGATTCCGATCTTCACAGGAATCATAATAGGCTCAATCATCTTTTCTTTGATTGGGTTCATTCTCAAGTCATCCCTGCAGAATCTTCTTTCGCTAACCGTACTGACGGTCATTCTGCTTGTTGCATCCTCTGTAATAATATACCTCAATTCTCTCGTACTGAGCAGCACGAACGCGATTATTGTTTCCCTTTTGATGGGTTCTCCAGCAATGGCAATTTCACAACTATTAAGAGGTAGGTCTGAAGACGTTTCCAGGGTTGCCAGACTCGTTTTTGGAGCAGTTCAGGGAATTCTTATCATAGTTTTCATCTTTGTCTACGCTCTCATCTACGAATTACAGGGGCAGGTAAATCTCTACCAGGGACCCATGATTTTCTTGGTGGTTTCGCTGGTTTATCTGGCAGTCACAAGGATGGTATTAAGCGGGTCATTCACCACTTTCTTTCCCAAGTGACTTCCTGTTGACCGAATTTCTATCTCTATTTCTTTGGCATGATCAATTCGTTCACTGCAATATTTTGAATAGCCAGAAGCACTCAAGTGCTGAGAAATATGGTCTTGCCTTGGGTAGTTTTTCTTGACCTTGACGGAACTCTATGGGATCACCTCGATATTTCAGCTACCTTCCCGCCTTACTCAAAGTTATCTGACTCAATTATTTCAGATGTCAAAGGCGTGAGGATAAGCCTCTTTCCAGAAGCTGTAGACTTCATAAAGTGGGTCAGAACCAATGGTGGCCTTATCTCCACTTGCAGTTGGAATGAATATGAGATGGCATACAAGGCACTTGAAGCATTTGGACTTGTAGAACTGTTCGATTTTCAGAAGATAGCGTCTCACCCAAAGAAATACTTGTTGATGGAAGAAGTCTTTAGACAACTCAAAGAATATGGGAAACCTGTCAGCCCGAACAGACTATTCTATCTGGACGATAGGGACTTGCACATAAAGGAAGTGAAAGAAAGATTTCCTGAATTGACTTTCTTTCAAATGTGGAAAAACGGGACCAATTATGAAATAGTCAAGAAATCCATAACTTCTAGACTGGCAGAAACTGAGTAGCTCTTAATGGCCGGTCAAACTGAATCTGACGCAGCAGCTTAAAGATAAGAAGATGGATTTGCGAACGTTTTGCAAAAGCGTAAATATCTCAAAAATTATCGAAAAAGCATGAGCGAGAAACTGGTGTTCCCTTCAGAAGATTGGATCAAGGACTACTGCTCAAGACTTTCAACCTCAACAGAATACGGCAGACTTGGAAAAGGTTGGCAGGAACCAATTCAGTTCAAAGTCGATGACCTGGCTAGTATCAACGTCAATCTCGGGTTCAGATCGTTCATCTTGAACCTGAAGGACGGAAAGTGTGAAGGATACCGACTGGTTGGTGATGATGCGGACAGTGCTCCGTTCGTACTCAATGCCACTTATTCCAACTGGAAGAAGATATTGGAAGGCAAGATCAATCCTACCCAGGCGATGCTTACTGGCATACTCAAGGTTAAGGGAAACATGATGCTGCTGATGAAGTACGCGGCGGCAGCTACTGAAATGGTCAAAACTGCCGAATCTATAAGCACAGAGTTCAAAATATAGGCCTAGTCCTTCATCAGTCATTTCGGGGAGCCTTAGGAGACGGCCCGTTAAGGGAAGTGAAAATGGGGCTTGGTTATCATCATTTGAAAATAATATTTATATTCTGAATGGAGTATGAAGTTAAGGTTTAAAGTAGTGCTTCATGCATATACAACTGATAGACCATGATGCTTGGAATTTGTTCCGAATACCCCAGCAAAGATGGAAATACAGAATCTCTTTTCTTGGTCTATCAGAGGGACTGAAATAATGGTTCAAAATTTTGGAAGTTATAAGAATTATGTTGGTGGAGAATTCGTTGACGAGGGAAGGGAAAAGGAAATCATCAGCCCCGTCGACGGAAGCAAGATTGCTAAGGTCATAATGGCAAACGAGGAAGTGACAAGACATGCAATTGACGATGCTCACGATGCGTTCTATTCAAAATGGAATAGGTCGACACTCAGCCAACGGAAGACGCTCCTTGAAAGACTAGCCAACCTTGTCCAGGAGAAATCGGAGCTGTATGTTCAACTGGAGTCCGCCAACACTGGCAAGACAATCAGGCAGAGTACTCTGATGGACGTACCTCTCGCCATAGACCATCTCAGGTACTTTGCACACGAAACAGAGTTCAAGGAAACGAGGGAAATTACCCACCCCGAATATCCGGGGACAAAGGGAGTAATACAGTATGCTCCACTTGGTGTCATCGGGGCAATAGTTCCTTGGAATGTACCGATAATGATGACCGTCTGGAAATTGGCGCCGGCCATAGTGGCTGGAAACACCATCGTGATCAAATCGTCGCAATTCACTCCACTAACAGCGCTGGAACTTGCAAGGGACATTGACAGGGCTGGGTTTCCTGCAGGAACTGTCAACATAATTGCTGGAGAAGGAGCATCTATAGGCGACACGATTGCCAAGAGTCCTAAGGTCAATGCAGTCTCCTTTACCGGATCAACTGCTACTGGGAAGAAGGTTCTGAACGCTGCATCGTCTGGAATAAAGAAGGTCACTCTGGAGCTTGGTGGAAAGAGCCCCAACATTGTTTTCGAAGATGCACAACTGGAAACGGCTGTGAAGGGTGCACTTTTTGGAATTTATCTAAATTCCGGACAACTCTGTGAATCTGGGAGTAGATTGATAATCCAGAAATCTGTCAAGAAAAAATTCATGGAAATGATGGAAGAGAAGATGAGCAGATTAAACCCCGGAAATCCTATGCAATTCGAGACAGACATAAGCGCTATAACGACTTCAGATCAACTCGATAAAATCAAAGAGATGGTCTCGCAAAGCATATCAGATGGAGTTGGAGTCACTCAACCTTTAGCGTTAGAGGGTAGAGTCCCTTCAGGAGGTTTCTATTATCCGCCCACGATACTTTCTGGAATTGAGATGAGTCCGACGGTCTCAAGGGAGGAGATATTTGGCCCGGTAGTAACCATTAGCGAGTTCGAAACAGAGGAAGAGGCAATAGAGATTGCTAATGATACCAGATACGGCCTGGCAAGCGCAGTGTGGACAAATGACGACGACAGGGCAATGAGAGTTGCAAGCCGTATTGAGGCTGGAACTGTGTGGATCAATGACTATCATTTGCTTTCAGCCGCTGCCCCCAGAGGGGGTTTCAAAGACAGTGGAATTGGAAGAGAGCTTGGCCTAGAAGGAATCCTGGAGTACACCCAATCGAGACACATATTTATCAGTGGAAAGGAAAACGAGTTGAAGGAAATAGCATACGGCTTGTTACTCCCGTAGGCTAAAGAGATGGATTAGAGAGGATGAAAGAGAAATCCAGTTAACGACCTGATACCCAAGAGTTTCTCGTTCCGCCGATTATCTGGAGGTCACTGGAAATATTGAACCGATATGAGAAAAACCTTAATAGCCAGAAAGTGTCAATTTCATTATGAACAAGAAAATTCTAGTTGCCATAGTGGCTGTGGTAGTCATTGTGGTAGCCGGTGTTGGAGTCTTCGAGTACAATTCAAGTCACAGTACGGGGACACTTAAACTTTCGGCTATGGACTCCCCAATTTTATCTAGTGTAAGTGCCGTGTACATTACTTTCTCTGCAATAGAATTGCACAACAGCCAAGCGGGAGTTAATGCAAACAACTCATCTGGCGGCTCTTCTGGCTGGACTAATTATACTTTCACTACTAGAACGGTGAACATATTCGGAGTTCAACTCAACAACTCATCACTCTTTGGAACTGTGACTATCCCTGCTGGAAACTATACGATGATTCGGATATTCATATCCTCAGTATCTGTCTCCGTTGCTGGTGCAAATGTGAGCTTCAACCTGTCATCACATTTTGGGTTCATAAATCACCCGTTCAAGGTTTTAGCTGGATCAACCACAAATATGATTTTTGAATTCAACCTTTCCAGCTGTCTGAATCTCACTTCGAAGACGTTTACACCTTACTTGGGAATAGCCGTGTCCTAGACTCCTAAATGAAGGCTTTTTTTCTTTTTTTGAGTTTTCATATTTTCTAATTTGTTTTGAATCCCGCGACATCGTCTTCGCTCCTTTTTGAGCTTCATTTAGTTGAGATGCAAGAGCTTTGAGAGTTCTGGAAGTTTGAATAATATCTTCATGGATCACTTAGCACTTTTTGCTAATCTTTGGATTCTTTCTTTTAGACCATTCTAACCGTCTAACTTCCAAATTTTTTGGCTAATTCCATTCAAATCTGAATTGGTTCAAACTGTTTTACCGGGATGGTAAGCTGTTAAAGAGTTTCCCTTTCTAATCGCATCTTTAGGTATTTTATGTTGATGTTCCCCCCACTCA
This sequence comes from Thermoplasmatales archaeon, assembly GCA_026127935.1. Taxonomy (GTDB): domain Archaea; phylum Thermoplasmatota; class Thermoplasmata; order Thermoplasmatales. The sequence goes on from JAJSLL010000016.1 coordinate 12,831, forward strand.
AGACGACAACAATATTGTTGCTGGATCCCAACAGCTCATTTTTGTGTAACGAGTATGCAGCCGAAGCTGCACTTGATGGCTCTACAAGAATGTGATCGTTAACCAGTAAAGGCGAGAAGTGATTTCTCGATCTCTTCCTCAGTAACTGGGACCATATCATCCACATTTTTCTTTATAATGCTCAGAGTCAGGTCGCTTGCCTCCTTAGTAATCATTCCATCCGCTATGCTTTCTTTCACAGAAATTACCGTATCTCTTCCGTGGTAGACTTCGACTAAAGCTGGATTATCCTCTGACTGAACTCCGATAACTCTTGCCATCCTAGATAGAGACTTTCGCACAACCGATATTCCTGAAACTATGCCACCACCTCCAACCGGAACGATCACTGTATAGATTTCGGGCATGTTTTCATAAATTTCCCCAATGCTTGGTTTATTCAAAAAATCAAAAGAACTTGTGAGTTTGCTAATAAAAGTACAGTAGTTCCAAAAAAGCAAACATCAAAACCCAGTCTTTGCGATCATGATCAACTCCTAATCCAGAACTAGTTTTGCAACCAAAAGACAACTTGCATCTAAAGTATATAAGTTGCACCTAAAGCATGTCAAAATTTCGATTTTAGGTGCAAAGCCCAAAGTACAGGCTTTGTCGGTAATTTAGCGATAAACCGACAGATTTTCTAAAACGACAAAGTAGCGTTTAGGGATAAGTTTAATAAATCCGGCTTAATAGATTACTGATGGATAACAAGAAGCGGAGATTGCAAAAGATAACCGTAATATTCGTTGCTCTGGAAGCCGTCTTCTTTTATTATTTGGTAGGGCTGTTGCTGGTTGGTTACCGACCAGGGCATCTCCTATTAGGCTGGAAGGACTTAAATGTCGGCCCTGCTGTCGTCAATCCACTCAAATACTTCCCAGGTCTGAGCTATGTTCTAAAGACTTTCTTTCCTCTCTATTTTGAATATGTTTACCGCGTTCCCCCAAACATCCCTCTAACTCTCAATGCAATCAATCAAGGATACGCGGCACTAAATTTCTTTTCTCTGTTTTGGATTGGGTTGATAATTGCGATCATCCTAACCGCGATACTTTACGCTGTAAAAATAAGATCGAAAATATTCTTGGGAGGGACCCTTGTTCTAATGAGTATCTTGCCCATAATATTCAGCATTTATCCAGTCATGGGAAATGGTGTGTACTTCATATGGAGCCTCCTATATACAACTGTCAATTTTAAAGGTATCCCGTTTGTCAGTACGTATGAAGTGCTGTTGCCTTATCTCTTGATTGGAGTCGCCCTCTTCTCAGCAGGCACCTACACGTTGATCCCTTCGGCAAGAAAGAGAAGGCTCACCGACAGTGAACATATTGCGTAATTGTTTTCATAGAGCACAAGAATGCTAACAAACATGAAGCAATTGTATCAGGTTAGTTGTGCAGAATTTCCTCTGAGTCAATTAATTATCAGGATTTTTGTAATTAGTTGTGTAAAAATTGATAATTTAAAAAAGGGAGAGAGAAAAATGATTAAACATAAGAGTTGTTCCAAGTCAGAGTTGGATAACCGTATTCTTGTACATCTCCAAAGCTGTTCCACTGCATTGTATACTTGGTGTAAATATTTGGCCACCAACCCGAATCCCACATCATTGTGAAGTTGGTATATGCCGAATCATTGAAGAGAGTCGTGATTTGGTAACTGGTGTCGTTGAGACCTAGTTCTACATCTCCCCCCTCAAATTTAGCTGATGGCGAGAACTCCGGAAGCTTTGCAATCTGTGAGAGTTCGAACACATCGTTCGATTCTACGATGAACTGTGCATAGTAAGTGTATTCCTTGACATCATAGTTGATTCCATATTCGATAGATGTATTTCTATCGTAAATGGTGAAGTTAACGTAGAATGGGACTTCAGTACTTGCATCGTAACCATCGAATGCAGATGCCCATATAATATTGCCTGGATAAGCATATGAGGAACTACTGTAAGGCTGTGGTGAGTTTGTAGGGTAATCTTCCCACCATAATGGATACTTGCTGGGAATCAAGTCAGTAGAGCCATTGTATATACCCACTCCTGTCTGCAAAAGCCCACCATTGCCGTAGTACCCTTTTGATATACCCACCCATTCGCCATAGTGAAAAGGAACGTTAGTCGTGTTCTGTAGAGGAGGAGGATATGAGAGTGTAGGTACATCCATCCAAGCGGAAGCAGAATTTACCGTCTTGTTGCCAGTTAACGGACTATTGAACTCGTATCCCGCCCAGGGTTGAGAGGTATTGGTCACATTAGAATACGCTCCTGTTGGCATTGAAAAATTTGTATAGGTGTAGTACGAAACTGTGTCGTGATTTCCAGTTTCAATGTGCAGTGGAAATGATATCTGCAAGAAATCTTCTACCGGTTGAGATCCTGTAGATGCAGAACCTGGGAATAGGAAATAAATGGTACTTCCGTTTTGGTTCGAAGTATTGAAAGCAATGGTCCAATAGAAACTGTCTCCCTTAGAGTACAAATCTGAAAAGAAACCGCTACCGGTAATATAACCTCCATCAAGAACAATTTCTTTACTTAAAGCTGAAGAGTTTATTGATTTGCCTAGTTTCTCCATAAGGTTGTTAGTTGAGTTCGCGAATGCATTAGCGTCAGCAACTGATATAACACTTGGACTTAGCACCTCAGAAGGAGCTGCTGCATTGAAAGATGAAGTTGATGAAACAGAGGAATAAATTCCGCTCGTTGATATCAGCATTACGACTATTGTTGCCAAAACGACCTTCATGTTGATTACACTCATTTTTTCACCTCAAATGAAAACCACTAGGATTGGGTATATTAGAGCAATGTCCTTGTTAGAAATATCCATTAAGCATATACTTGCATATGCAAAATGGACTACGAAAAATCCGATGTCAATTGTTAAATTACGAGATCACTCAAGAAGAAAGTGATAGAATTTCGTTATGTAGAAAATATGAGGATAGAATACTGTGTTACACGGCTTGGGAATGATGTTTCAAAATTAGAAACATATATTTTCTAAAAATGTTACTAAGTACACACTTATCTTCATAATCATAAGTGGGATGAAAGCAATTTTCTCCTCGTAACTTGATTCCGTAAATGAAATAGATTCAACACCATTTAATTATCCGAGAAACAAAAATGGTCAGTTTTAGATTTCTAACTCGGTGTTTGCTCTAAAATATTGCGTGATTTATTAATTTTGGGAGGTGGTTTAATGCTCTATGCTATTCTGCTGTTATCAGGATACTTCATCTGGTCCCTTATACAGTTCATAAAGCCCTTCGAAGATAATTCGCTGGGAAACTAAAGTCTCATCGATAAGATTGTCAGGCTTTAATAGTTGAAGAAATTGATTAACTATGGAGAAAGAGCCGTCTTTGCAAACTTGCCCTCTGTGCGGAAACAAAGCTACGGTTACAAGAAAATGGGTGAGGAACAGGTCTGGTAAGCGGTACGACTATGTACTGTATCATCACAGTTCCATTACACACTGGTCTAACCAGAATCTCGAAACTTCTCCAAGACTGCGAAAAAAGGAGGTACAAGACAAATTACTTCATCTACTAAATTCAAAACGTTTCAAGAGGGCAATATTTACTGTGGATGAGTTAGTGATAACCCTAAATCAAGAAGGAAATGGCCCTCAGCGCAGACAGATTAGAGAATCGCTTGAGAAGTTGGTGAACGAGAAGCTCGTAATATCAATTAGAGAAGGCAAAAAGGCTTACTTCATTAACACTTTGAACCCAGACAGGCTTTCCTATACCATCAAGAATGCGGATATCTCTTTGGAGAACACGGATGAAGACCATTCCTTCGAGAAACATATATTTAGATTCGAAATTCTAAACGACAACATTTTTCCACTTCAGTATATCCAGTACAACACCGTAGGTGATGATCCTCGAGAAAAGGACAGGATTTCATTTAGTGCTTATGACCTAAGTAAGAAAGAGAAAGCTAGGATTTACTTTCTTGAAGACAATCCTCGGAAAAAGAGGATAATAATTGAATTCGCTACTTCCATTCTTCCGAGAGAAAGGAGGAAATTGCACTTTGAGTATTTCTGGCCCGTTACCTCTTTTGCCTCTTCCTTCACAGCTCCTACCTCTGTGAAATCACTCAAGTTTTCATTAATCTCAGTGGAGAGAGAGCAATTGAAAGTCATGAGAACAAATGCGCAAAGGACGGAGGTAGTAGATGAGTCGAATAGAGTTATCGCCACAGTTGGGAGGAATGGCTTCTTCATAGTGAGCTTCGAAGCTGAAGAACTACCTGCTTTCACTGTAACGAAGTTCAAATGGGACAAATTAATTGATCAGAAACAAGAGGAAGACGAAATGGGTGCATTCAGATAGAGTGGAAGTGATGATAAGACCTAAACCGGTTGCAAGGTGCAAGATTTGCGGGAGGGAAGCACCTGTATCCAAGTGGTGGACGAAAGTCAAAAACGGAAGGATGTATTATTACATAAGGTATCAGCATTCGTCGAACAAATTCCATCTGGTTCCAACTGATTCCAGTTACTCACGCTTCCTAGTGGACGGAGATAAGGCAAAAAACTTGTACGCAGCACTTGAAGATTATGCTACAAAGAAAATGAAACTGAGGAGATTCAGATACACTTCATTGATCAGGGAGCTGGAGAGGACCTATAAAATGAACTTCTCCAACGAGGAGTTCAACAGGGCGCTTGGGAAAGCTATATCGAATGGGTTAATTGAGAAGATCAATGTGGAAAGGGAAACGATGTACATAAGAGCGTCTTCAACAGAGTTAATCAAAGAAATAAACATCAATCGAATGTCAATTAGCTACAGCTTAAGTGCTACCAAGGTGAGGGTTGTTGTTTTCCTAGAAGTGACCAACAACACAAGCGCACCCCTGGAAGAGATTCCATTTTATATCCCAGTGGGAATGATTAATTCATTGAGCGAACTCCACTTGAAAGGTCAAGATGAAATCGGTACACTTCCAGAGTCTAGTATGAAAATAGTCCTTCCAATGAGTATGCAAACTCTGATCTCAATATTGCTTAACAGAATCCTAAGGAATAGTGAGCAAGAACAGTTATCCCTCTCCTACGAGATTCCCAGGACCGGTGAAGATATTCATTTTATAACTCCCGCAAAAATACGCTCGATGAGAATAACAACGACCTCTAACGAGAAATACAACATAATTATTGACCGAATTTTACTGGACGGTGCAAAAGAAACGATTTTGCCGTTTAGAAGAAGGTGCATTTCCAGTTGGTACAAGAATTGCTTAGAGATAGAATTAGATGAAATAAGCAAGGGAGAGAATATCTCTATCGCAGTGAGCACGGTTTAGATGAGCAGCTTCATACTTTAGTTCTTATCAAAGGAGCAGAGATTGCAAAAGCGCAAAATTGGTTTCAGGAGGGAAGTCAATCATCCGTTAAACGCTAGAATTTTTAACAAATCAAACTACAGAATCGGAAGTAACACGTTCTGTCCTAAAATAGTCTCATAAGGAATCTCAACAAATAAAACGACAGAATTATAAAAAACTACAATATGCAAAGTACAGTAATATACTTATACTTGTCAGACAATTATCATACAGATGTCAGATGAATAAGAGATTTGAGATAATTGCTGAAGAACACTTCTTCGAGAGACTGGGATCAATTGCAGGGGACGAGGAGGAAGTCAAGAGGATTGCAAGACTAATATTGGAAGAAGCCAATTTCTGATTTGATTCACTGTTTCCAGTTCTCTTCCCTCTTGGTAAAAGCATTAATATTTTGGGTAATTAACGGACTCAGGGGCCGTAGCTTAGATTGGTTAGAGCACCCGGCTGATAACCGGGAGGTCGTCGGTCCAAATCCGATCGGCCCCATGGAACTGATAGTCCGGTCCACCTCAGGGATAGCTTCCGATCATTTCTTTTTATCCTCTAACAGGTTAAACAGGGCCTCCTGAAGTTGTTATTCTGTCCAACGCTTACAAGGAATGAACTCGTTTCTGTTGTGCCAAGCGATTTTAGTTGGATGGAGGCCCTTGAAAAGGAGTTATGTTTTGACATTCTCATAAATCGAGAGCACCAAGGTTCGTCAAGCTAACAAGCAACTGGTGGACCCAGATCTTTCTGTAAGTTCTAGAAAGAAGCTCAGCTGAATTTGATCTTTTGATAATAATACCCCAGTGATAGGTATATGCTCCAGATGGATAGAAGAATTGCCTCTGACATTTCAAAGACAGACAGACCGACGTTATTAATTTTCAACGGTCCCAGATCTGCCAGAACTCCTGTCATTATGATGGCTAGAGATACAAGAGATAGGACTGTTGTAGAAATGAAAAACCGATTGTATCGATTTCTAATTGAGAATGTAAGAGCAATAGCCCCCAACGGGAATACGACAAAATAAACAAGCGCTACCAACCAGTGGACCAGTAGATAAGTCTCGGTAAATACACCGACCAATGCTAGGAATATTCCAGCTATTAGTATCATGATCGAGCCCAGTCTGGGTGCTTTTGACGAGTACAGGTACAGGATGAAGATCGTGTTCATCAGTCCTTCGAAAATCAAGGCAGAATTGAATATGTACCCGTACGGGTGGACGCCAAGATCGCTTAGTGCACTTACATTCCAGGTGAACCATGGCGAAAGTCCAATAGTTAAGAAGATCAAGAGAATAGTTATCATAGGACCAAACATGCCCGTTAAAACTACCTTTGAGGGTCGCATTAAAGAAGGTAGTGCTGCGTATACTTGACCTTTACCTCGAGTTAACTGCGCCTAACTTTTTCATAAATTCAGGGTTCACTTTGCCTGGAATTCTGCCTCGAACCTTCTTTTTTCCTTCTCAATCGCATTTCTCTTTCCCAGCACTTCCTGTCCAAATAGTATGATCACAATTGCTGTAAAGAACGTCGCAGCGGCGATTACGAAAGCGTAGTAGAATGCAAGGTGAGACGGAAGAATCTTGGTTATAGGATGCCCTCCAACATAGGCAATCGTGTAAGCGGCCGTGAACGTTGATAGAAGTGAGCCAGCTATTGGCGCACCTATTGCACTCCCTACACTCCTGAACGTTCCGTTCATTCCAGTTGCAAGGCCCATGTCCCTCGGATCAACCGTCAGGATGAGGAAGTTGATTACGGATGCGTTAATCATTGACAATCCTGCTCCGGTGACAAATTCCAACACTAACACCATATTGTAAGATGGAACTAATGCCTGTAAGATGAACCCGATGGCAGTGACGACACTCCCCAGAACTGCAAACGGCTTCACTCCAACTCTAGAAATCAATTGGCCGGTTATTGGCGCAAAAATGAGCATTCCTATCGCAAACGGCACGAGCGAAATTCCAGTGTTGAGAATTGACTTTCCAAGACCGTCTGGAATAGGCAACTCGAACCTATATGTCAGGGCCTGCATTGCAAGGAACATTCCAAGACCCGAAATTGTGATCACAAGGTTTGTGACCATTACATTGCGTTGTGCAAGTAGTCTAAAGTTAAGAATTGCCTCTCCCCCCTTCCTTGCATACCGTGATTCGTATGCCACTAGCGGAGCTATCAGTATGGCTGATGTCGCAACCATCCCTATTATTTTAGTAGATGTCCAGCCCCAAACGGGACCCTGTGAAAGAGCGAATACAAACAGACCGAGGACAGAAGCCAAAAGGGCTGCGCCTACATAGTCGATCTTCACTCCTGGTCTCTTATATTTTGATTCTTTTATGAGTATTATAGCCACTATTGTGGCAATTATGACAAATGGAACTGCTGTGTGGTATGTCCATCTCCATCCATAATCGTTTGACACGAACGATCCGAGTGGAAGGCTGATCGCAAATCCGGCTCCAAACATCGCGCTTATCAAAGCCTGAGCTTTCGGTATCATTTCCTTCGGAAACTCTTCCCTGATCAGACTCATACCTAGTGGAAGAATTGTAAGCCCAATTCCCTGTATGGCTCTAGACACAACCATGAATGTGAAGTTTGGAGAGAATCCAGTGACTGATACAAATATCGCATATACTATAAGGGAGACTGATAGAATCTTCTTTTTACCATAAATATCCCCAAGCTTTCCAACCACCGGCGTCAACGCCACACCACCAACCAGATAACTGGACAGTACCAGACTGACCTGCGACACACTGACCCCGAACTCCGAAGCTATGCTCGGAAGGGATGGGGTAAGCATTCCCTCCACGTACATCACTATGATTACAATGAATGCAAGGAGTATCATGACTCGGTTCGTGTAATGCTTGTCGTATTCTACCTTTCCGTTTCCATTTTCGTACATCTTATTCACCTTTTAGATCAAGTTGTGAAATAGATCTGAGACCTTCTCTGATAGCATCGATGGAAGAGTTGAGTTTAGTAACCTCGTCGCCCTTCAGATCAACTGTGGCCTTTTGAAATACATCCTCAAGCTGCTTGTTCATGGAGTCCATGGTTTCCTTCCCACGCTTGGTCAGATGGACGAAGCAACTCCTTCTGTCTCCACCTTCTTTTTTCCTCTCAACATATCCATTCTTCTCCAGGTTATCAACGATCTTCGTGACCGTAGGTTTCGATACGCCGAGACTCAACGAACAATCGGTCAACTTCAAAGGACCTTTGCTGCTCACATAGTACAGTACGAATAGGCCCGACTTAGTCAACCCTTCATTTCGAAGAACCCTCTGTCGCCAGACCATAACCTCATCAGTCATTCCCTTGAGATTGCCAATGAGCTTTGTACGCTCTTGTACCTCAGTTATGGTTTGGTTAAAATTTTTCACTCTCCCGAATATATTCGAGGTATATAGTTATTCGCTATAGCTAATAATTAGAAAGTGTAAACAAATATTTGAAAGTATTTTTAAGTTGATTGAGGTTACCATAATTGCTATCTTCTGGTCCGACACAGGATGTTGATTGGTATGCTAAATCCGCAAGAGAGACGTAGTTCAGATTGAATATTACATCACAAATTTGTGGTGTCTAACAGAGGACTGGAACCAATTGATGGTTCGTCCTCGTTTTGACTTTCCAATCTCATTTATTCTGCTTTTATTTATGGAACATCCCCACAAGGTATGGTCAATTGCTAATATTATCCCTCAGCTTTTCAAAAAACTTTCCAGCCTCCTCATAGTCACGATCCCGGATGATGTGCTTCAGGAGTTCCAGTCTGGAAGTTATCTTCTCGATCTGGGCGATGGACTTGGGATTGAAGAGAATTTCTGAAAGGAGACCATCATCCTCTGAGAGGAGCCCCTTTGCCAACTCCATATGTTTCTTGAAATTGGTGCCTGGCACAGCTTTCGTGTCGACGCAAGCTGCAAAAACCATTGAGGAAGAAAATGGGAGAGTAAGTGAATACGCCATCATCGAGTCGTGTTCGTCGAAGGAAAATTCGTACACATTCAATCCCATTTCACTGTATAAGTCACTGAATATTTTCTTCCCTGACTCGTCAGATTCTCGAATAATTATTGAACTTTCCCTCACGGGGAGGCTCATATTTGCGTTTGTCGGACCGAACATCGGGTGAGTGGATACGAATCTGTGTTTTGAATTTCGGTAATAATTTGGCAGATCTCCTTTTATCGACGATATGTCGGCAAGAATACACTCTTCGGGCAGGAAAGGAACTACCTCGTTAAATGCCTTTACAGTATTTTTAAGATTCACCGAATTGATCAGCATATCTGGTCTGAACTCTTCTATTTCCCCCGGCGATGTTAGAATCCTACACCCTTTTGCCTCCCTAGCTTTCTTCGAATCAATATCGTAAACCGCTACTTCGTTTCCTTTCCGGAAGGAGGTGACCAGCCAAGACCCCATTTTGCCCATGCCCAGTACTGCAATTTTCATTCTGACCAACTCCTATAGAAGCCCAATAATTTGAATCCTGAAGTCTGATTTCTTATCTTTTCAAGGACCGCATCAGCTTCTTCTCCAGGATATTGTATCGTGAAATCAATCAGGAATTTGGCTTTATCCGGCGACTCTCTTGAAGGTATGGATTCTATCATCGTTAGATTTATTCCTGCTTCTTTGAAGATCCTAAGAACAGAGGTCAATGCTCCAGCTTTGTCGGCGGTTGAGAATGTAATGGAACACTTATTTCCCTTTGATGGTCCTCTCTTTCTCGACAAAACAAGAAATCTGGTGAAGTTTGATTTTGAATCTTCGATCTTGTCATCGATCACTTTTAGTCCATAGAGATCTGAACAAACCTCGTTTGCAATCGCTCCAGCCCCAATCGGTCTGTCTCTTCCTATCATCGCGGCAGCTCCTGCAGTGTCGTAATACGGACGTGGCTCCAAACCGTTTCTTGCAAGAAAATTTCTGCACTGAGCAAGCGCCTGTGGATGAGAATAGACGACACTGATATCCTTGATGCCAACATTGGGGGGTGCCAACAGAGAATGATGAACCCGCACCAAGACCTCTCCAACAATATTGAGATTATTTTCTGTAACCAGGTGACTCACTGATGTTATTGCTCCTTCCGAAGAGTTTTCGATAGGAACCACTCCATAGTCGAGTTCGCCTTTCAAAACACCCTCAAAAACGTCAGAGAACTCAACGCATGGAACCGGGATTGTGGTGTCGCTATACAAGGTGCATGCAATCTCACCAAATGCCCCTCTTTCCCCCTGAAATCCAGATAATTTGAATTTCTTCCTCTGCAATCGCTTGGATTCCTCTATTATCTCACGGTAAATCTTTTCAGAAAATGTTGGAGATATCAACCGATCCCTCCTTGACCTTACCCTATCGAAAATTTGTTCCTCTCTTTCTCTGTCCTCTATTTTATTCTTAACCCTACCTGCTCGTATTGAGAGCGACATCCTCTTGCTCAGGAGTCCTATAATTTCCGAATCCGTTTGATCTATCTTTTTTCTCAGTTCTTCTAAGTTCATACTTTCACATCCTATGGTTTTCGATCATGCCTCCGGCTATCATGATATCTGCAGTTGCAATAGCTGCCATTGCCTCGACCACCGGTGGTGCCCGTACCGCGATGCAGGGATCATGCCTCCCTTTTACCGAAAATTTCAGGTTCTCAGACTTAGCAAAGTCAATAGTTTTCTGCTCTTTCGCAATGCTGGAGGTCGGCTTTATCGCCACTCGGAAAACTACTGGCATGCCATTACTGATTCCCCCGAGAATTCCACCTGCGTTGTTTGTTAGGGTGATGACTTCATTTCCGTTCATTGAAACAGGATCGTTGTTTTCACTTCCTCTCATCTCCGCTCCTTTAAAACCGGAGCCAAATTCTATGCCTTTTACTGCTGGTATCGCAAAAATTGCTTGAGAGATTGCAGCTTCCAAAGAGTGGAATATGGGCTCTCCTACTCCTACAGGGAGACCGATTATCCTGCACTCTATTGTTCCACCAAGAGAGTCTCCCTCTCTCCTAGCCAGTTCAATTGAACTTTCCATTTCTCTGGCTGTCTCAACGTCAGTACACTTCACGGTGCTTTGAAATGAACAATGCTCGATCTCGGCATCGCTTGGATCAGCTCTGATCCAAACCTTTCCAATTTGGACAATATGAGACATCACTCTTATCCCGTATACCTCAAGAATCTTCTTGGCGACAGCACCCGCAGCAACGAAGCATGCCGTCATCCGTCCCGATAGAAATCCACCTCCCCTGTAGTCAAAAACACTACCATACTTTTGCCGTGCTGTGAAGTCAGTGTGGCCTGGCCTGATGAAGTTTCTGTTTTTTTCATAGATATCCGACTTCACGTCCATGTTTTTGATTTCGAGTCTGATTGTTTTACCCGTGGAGATCCCTTGATCCACACCGCCCAGGATTTCAACGTTGTCTGGTTCCCTTCTGGGAGTCGTGAGTGAACTCGTGCTTTTCCTCTTACCCAGCTCTGACTGAATCCATTCTCCACTGATTTGAATTCCCTTCGGCACACCATCTAGAAATAATCCTATTCTCTTTCCATGGCTCTCTCCATAAACACTCAGCTTGAGATTACTACCAATGGAGTTGCTTATGGTCATGACGTCACCTCCAAGTTTTCGGATGTGGTCGAAGAATTCCGGATATGACTTTTTGACAGCCGTGGGATTTCTTACCAGAGTCTCACCTCTACCAACCAATCCTCCAATGGAAGCTGCCATTACCAATCGGTGATCCTCAAAATCCAATGGATGTTGCGAATTTAGTGCATTGTTCCCCTGAATTTCAAGTGCACCATGCGAGTTGGTGATTCTGCATCCGAATGAATTTAGGAGCGTAATTATTGCTGAAATCCTGTCGCTCTCTTTCAGTCGTAGTCTCTCTACCCCTACGATCTTGGTGTTTCCGTTTGAAAGACTTGCAGCAATTGATAGGATGGGAACAAGATCTGGAATGTCCTTCCCCTCAATGACGCAACCTGAGAGAAGACTCTTCCTCACTGTGACAGAAGATTCAGTAATTTCTATTTTGGCTCCCATTCTCTCAAGGATCTCGACTATCCTCTTGTCCCCCTGTCTTGAGTCTCGTCTCAGATTGGTTACCGTGACTCCAGACTTTCCTCCAGAGAGTGCCCCGGCGACTAATATGAATGCAGACGAGGAATAATCCCCCTCTACATTGAATTCAGTGCTGTGGTACTTCTGGTTCCCGTTCACCTTGAAACTTCGCATATCCTCCGATTTCTTGATTTCTATTCCGAATTTTTCAAGTACTTCAATTGTCAGCTCCACATAATCTCTGGACTCTAGATCAGAGGTAATGGAAATCTCACTTTCACTTTTAAGCAGGGGAAGTGCAAACAATAGACCCGAAATGAATTGAGAACTGATATCACCCTTCATCTCTATTTTCTTTCCACTTCCTCCGTTGACTCCTCTTATCCTGAATGGAATCGTTCCTTTGTTTGTGAAAAATTCAATACTCGGACCTAATTTTTCCAGTGCACTCAACAACTCCTTTATTGGTCTTCCCGAGAGCGACGTTCTACCTGTAAATTTGACATTCGTTCCCAGGGCAGCAACTATGGGTGTAAAGAACCTGAGGGTTGAGCCCGACTCCCGACAGTTGATTTCCGAAGGAATATCATTTGCATTTCCGCTGATTCCTTTTATCACTATTTTCTCTTCGCTCTTGGTGAGAATCTTTGCACCGATTGTCTCGCATGCCTCCAGAGTTGCTTCAGTATCATCACATATCAGTGGATTATGGATGATGCTTATTCCATCTGCAAGGGCCGCACATATCAATGCCCTGTGCGTTTGACTCTTGGAAGGAGATGCAGTGACTTCCCCCTGAAGGATAGAAGGCCTCACTGCAATACTCACCGCATATTCCTTCATTCCAACACTTCCACTTTCTGTATGACTTCCTCTGCAACCGTTTCTATGCTCTTGTCGTCAGTCACAATCTCAATGTCTCTTGCAAGAAGGTAGTATGGAGCCCTGCGCTCCATTTCGTTCAAAAGTTTAACTTTGTCAATTCCACCATTCTCTCCTTCCAGCAAAGGTCGAGAATATTCAGATTTGACTCTAGAATAGATTGTGTTCTCATTTGCCGTTAGAAGAATGATAAATCCATGTTCCTTCATCTCCGAAACGTTTTCAAAATTGAGTACAGAACCGCCTCCAAGAGATACGACCAACCCGGATTCTCTGCAGGACTTTTCTATTTCGTCTCTCTCGATTCTTCGAAACTCTGGCTCTCCTAAGTTCTTAAAGATCCAATTTATTGGGAGTCCTGTTTGAGTTGAAATCTCGAGATCTGTGTCGACAAATTTCCTTTTAAGAATCTTCGCAACCTTCGCCCCTACGGTACTCTTACCTGTTCCCATGAACCCAACGAAGTAGATGTTTCTCCATTTACTGTCTCTGTTCTTTTTGATACCATCATTGGCTGCCTTAAACATAACCTCTCTGTTCGGTTCGACGCCCGTCCAGAGTTTGAACGAGTTTGCTCCTTGGTTGACGAGCATTTTCAGACCATCAACCGTTCTGCATCCCATCTCCTTTGCATTGCTTATCAGGTCAGTAACCCCGTTTCGATATACTGCGTCGAAAATAATCATCTTCTTCCTTAACAGTCTCTTGGGAACTGGAGTAAGCCCCTTAGTCATTCCTAGTGGCGTGCAGTTGCATATTAGATCCGCATCGTCTATTAAGGCCGCAAGTTTATCTTCGACCATTTCTGTTCTGCCGAGAATCAGTGTTTTCATACCTTGTTTCCCTAATCCGTATGACAATGCCCTTCCTGCACCCCCCTTCCCGAGAATTACTGCTTTCTTGCCTTTCAAGTCGTTGATCACACTGAGCACCGCTTCTACGCCTCCCAAAATGTCCGTGTTGTAGCCGATCAGTTTGCCATTTTCATTGACTATTGTGTTGACGGCCCTGACTTCGCGAGCAGGAGTGTCGATCCTGTCAATGAATTTGATCACCTCCTCCTTGAACGGCATTGTGACGTTGATTCCCCTCACATTTAGCGCTCTCAAGGCAGAAATCGAGTTCTCCAACTCTCCGTCTTTAACAAGCATTGTCGTGTAAATTCCATTGATGCCTAGATCTTTGAAAGCTGCATTGTGCATGGCTGGTGAAACAGAGTGATCTACTGGATTGCCTAAGAGACAGAACAGATCCTTGTTCACGTTAATGCACCTATCATTTCCAGGGTCTTGCCGAAATCCATCTGACCTTCAGCAGTTTCCTCTCCATCTGACAAGGAGGCAAAAGTGAAAGGAGCTCCAAGGACGGGAGCAACCACTCGAGTTATTTGACCCAACTTCCCCATGCCTATCACAATGAGGCCACTTTGATGCCCAAGGAGTCCCAATAGTCTGGCACTATCCGATAGACTGTTCGCCTTGCATGCTATCTTTATTATGTCCCCTCCGTATCTTCTTGCCTTCTCAACGACCTTGTTCAGCGCGCTGTCAGAAGGGGTCTCTTCGTAGTTGTGATAAGATACTATGACCTTGCAACCCTTTTCCCGTGCCTTATTGACAATCAATTCCCTGTACCACTTGCTTGATTCTATCTCGACATCGACATAAGAGGCCCCGGCATCGATAGCTTCTGTCAATAATTCGGCTCTACTCTTTTCTGTCATGTTTCCTGGCCTGCAGGTCGCTATCAGCTGAAGACTGAGTGAAAATATTTCTCTGACCTCCTCCCTCTTGAGCTTCATTCCGTCAAGTCTGATCTCTGCGAGTTTGAACATTCTGAGTTTTATGATTGCTTCAGAAGCCGATAAGGCTTTGAGACTTACACAAACATTGGGGAGAGCGCTACTCTTCAAGTGCATACCCCCTCTATTGATTTCCTTAGGTCCTCTTTTTGAATCCTGACGATGGCAGAGTTCCCGATTCCGTTGAGGAGGATCATGTTGACCAAATCACCTGCACTCTTTTTGTCAGATGACATGGCACCAAAGACTTCTTCTACATCTGCGTCAATTCTTGTTGGCAGTCCGATTCTCTTAAGGAGTTCCTCTATCCTGTCGAGTTCGTCCCTTCCTAGCAATCCCTTTGCATTCGAAAGTCTGGACGCAGCAACCATCCCTACGCTCACGGCATATCCGTGGGGTATTCCCGTGACTTTTTCAATTGCATGACCCAGTGTGTGTCCGAAATTTAACTTCATCCTTTCGCCCTTTTCCATTTCGTCCTGTCGCACAATATTCATCTTCACGGCTATCGCGGAGGAGACCGCGTGTTCAAGTCTCGACTCGTTCAAATCTAGGATTTCCTCGCAATTGGTTTCCACATATTCAAACAAGTTCTTATCAGAGATGGCACCACACTTGACAACTTCAGCCATTCCGGAAATTATCTGTTCCCTTGGAAGTGTATTCAAGAATTTGAAATCTATCAAACAGAATTCCGGTTGCTTAATTATACCGATCATATTCTTCAGACCATGGAGATTAACTCCATTCTTTCCTCCTAGACTGGCATCTACCTGGGAAAGCAGAGTGGTTGGCACAAATCCAAACCTAATTCCTCGCATATATGTCGAGGCGGCGAAACCAGTTACGTCGGTGACAAGTCCCCCGCCCAAACCCACCACATACGATGTCCTGTCCACCTTATGTTCAAGAAAATATTCATAAATTTCTTCAACGGTACGGAGTGTCTTGGAACTTTCTCCGGTACCGATTTTTATGAAGCGAAAATCAGCAAGTTGATCTTTGTACAGATCCCCAACTATTTCATCAGTAACCACGACAAAATTATCCTTGCTTACCAGTTCCGGGAGTCTGTTAAAGGAATTTCCTATCAATATCCTAGAGTCACCAATTGTAGCTGTCAGACCCGGGAAGCTCATTTCAAATTCTCCATCGAATCCCTCAACATTCTTGTCTTCCTCACAAGCTCCGCAAACTGTGTCGGTATCAATGCCTGATCCTTGTCACTGAGGGCTACAGAAGGATCTCTGTGTACTTCTATGATCAGCCCGTCTGCACCTGATGCTACTGAAGCCAGGCTCATAGGTTCAATCAAACTGACCTTGCCTGTTCCGTGCGATGGGTCAACAATGACGGGAAGGTGAGTCAGTTCTTTCAAGGCAGGTACTGCACTCAGATCTAGAGTGTTTCTGGTGTATGTCTCAAACGTTCTTATACCTCTTTCGCAGAGGATCACATTTGGATTTCCTTCGTTGAGAATATACTCTGCACTGCTAAGCCATTCCTCTATTGTTGAGTTCATTCCCCTCTTAAGGAGGATCGGTTTGTTGACTTTCCCAACCTCCTTGAGAAGGGAAAAATTTTGCATGTTCCTTGCTCCGATCTGCAGGACATCAATGTATTCGCTTGCCCACCCTACGTCCCGGGTGTCCATAACTTCAGTCACTATTGGGAGACCCGTTTCGTCTTTTGCCTTTTCCAGAAGCTTCAGTCCTTTTAACCCCAACCCCTGGAAAGAGTATGGAGAAGTCCTCGGCTTGAACGCCCCACCTCTAAGCATGTCCGCCCCTGCTTCCTTTACCTTTCTTGCCGTGTCGAGGAGTTGTTCTTCACTCTCAACACTACATGGACCTCCAATCACAACGAAGTCCTTTCCAATGCTCGACTTTCCAACTCTCACGAAGGTCCTTTCCGGACCATTCAGAGACGCCAATTTTACATTCTTGTATACATTGTTCATTTCACTCAAAGCTCCCTAACTTGAAAATTCAATTTCCTTATCTCAGTCAAAAACAGCTGACTGGATTCAATTTCAGTTCCTTTGCATCGACGGATAAAATTATCTGACCCAGATTCGACTTCCGGTTTGTAACGGTTGGAGAGAGGCTCCCCGACTTGGTCCCTATTTCGAGTAACCCTCCTACAAAAAACGCGAAATGCGAAACGGACTCTAGTTATGAATATCTCAAAATTCATAAAAATACACCTCACAGTCTGAGAGAGCTACCAGTAACTAAATGCTGAAAAAAGGCACGGAATAGTCAAAATCCGTAAGTTGCTCTCTTCCATGGGTACCGAATTGTATATAGGGGAAATACTTAAGCATTGCTGAACGTCCAAGCGAGTCTGTTCTCAGTTAATCCAACAAATGTTGAAATGTCCACGGAAATCTTGCAAATAATTTGGAGGGACCCGGATATCCATAGAAAAATTGTCCGTAGGTGCCCAAATTTCTAATCTAGGAAATTTAAATAACGCATTGCACATCACTTTATGTTGACACATCAATCCAGCGGTCCCGCTACAATACCGAAAAGGATGTTTCCGAAAATTCAAAGATATTACATGTTTGGAATGATCATTATGCTCTTTGGTCTAATACTGACAGTTTTAGGAACAGAGTTAGTAGGCCTAATTTTCATAATCGTTGGTTTCGTGATAGGCATATTGAGTAGAATTTTCCGGAAGCCGCCACCATCAATCAGTAATCAACAGGACCCGGTCAAGAAAGTTGCACAACCTCTTCCCAATTCCAAACAAAGAGAGCCTTCCAAAGACCTAGCAATTATGATTCGCTGTTTGCATTGTGGAACTATGTTCGATGAAACTTATATCAAGTGCCCGAACTGCGGTGCTGGACACAATTGACTAACACTAGTACGTTTAGGAGTTTGGAGTCTAGTATCCAATAACTGGATTGTGTGTAGTTATAACAAAGGATTCACAAAAAAGAGTTAATAAATTGATTAGTGTTAAAAGAATGAATCAACAGCCGTTTTGCATTAGACCCGAAATTTATCATAATTGTCCTGTGATGGAATAATTCTCTACGCCATGATAAAATCAGAAATGATCTGCATTGTCGATTTTACCCCCTCATCGTCTTTCACTACGACAGTGCAAAATAAGGTCACTTTAATTCTATTTATAGAACGGGCTTGTCGGGATTTGGACCCGAATTAGGAGCTCCGGAGGCTCCTGTGCTATCCAGGTTACACTACAAGCCCTTGCTGTAATTGCGTAAAAACCTTTAGGATTAAAAAGATAGGGTTGGGATTTCAATGGATTTATCTAAGCTCAGAGGCGAAATTCTGAAAGAATTGAACTTGAGTTCTATCAATTCCGGTATATACGCCGGTGGATGGGTAAAGAAACCTTCTGGAAAGATTGTTCAGTCCATAAGCCCAATTGATGGAAAAAAGATAGCAACTATTTTGACCGGATCGAAAAAAGATTACGAATTGGTGATACAGAAATCTGAAAAAGCGTACCAGCAGTGGGTAACGTTCACCCCGCCCCAAAGGGGAGAGCTAATCAGACTCATAGGCAATGAGCTCAGAGACCAGAAGAAAAATCTGGGAAAAATTGTTTCACTTGAGACTGGTAAGACGACAGTCGAGGGCGAGGGAGAAATACAAGAAATGATAGACATAGCCGATTTCGCGGTTGGTTTGTCAAGACAATTACATGGACTCCAGATGGCTAGCGAAAGATTTGAGCACAGGATGTACGAACAGTACCTACCACTGGGGGTTATAGGTGTAATATCCTCGTTCAATTTCCCTTCATCCGTCTGGTCTTGGAACTCATTCATCGCTGCGGTTGTAGGCGATGCAGTGATATGGAAACCGTCTTCGAAGGCAACTCTCACTGCTATTGCGGTGATGAAGATTATTACGAAGGTCGTGAAGGAAAATAATTACCCAGAAATTTTCACACTCTTGACAGGGGCTGGAAGTGAGATCGGCAATCTTATGTCTGCAGATCCGAGGGTCAAACTTGTTTCATTTACAGGCTCTGTAAAGTCTGGAAGAACTGTTTCGGAAACCGTGGCAAGAAGGTTTGGAAAAACAATACTTGAACTGGGAGGAAACAACGGTTCTATAGTTTCTTCGAAGGCAAACCTCTCACTATCGCTGAAAGGAGTAGCTTTCGGGGCAATGGCCACTGCAGGACAGAGATGCACCACAACGAGGCGCATAATAGTCGACGAGAAAATTTACAAGGAATTCGTGACAAAATTGAAAAACATTTATTCCAAAGTCAAAGTTGGAAATCCACGTGAAAATGGAGTTCTTGTCGGTCCATTGATTGACGGTGAAGCGGTGAAGAATTTCAATTCTGCAATACAGAGGGCTAAAAGAGAAGGAGGCAAGGTATTGGCTGGAGGTAAACCCGCCAGTGTCAAGGGACTGGAAGGGGGATTCTATGTTCAGCCGACGTTAATCGAAATGCCGAGAGCAACTCCAATAACTTGTGAAGAAACGTTCGCACCTATCCTGTACGTTTTCAAGTACAAGACCCTGGACGAAGCAATCAGAATACACAATTCCGTACCGCAGGGTCTGTCTTCGAGTATATACACCTATGATCTGACAGAAGAAGAGAAGTTCCTCTCTGCACTTGGAAGCGACTGCGGTCTTGCCAATGTCAATACGGCAACTGCAGGTGCGGAAATCGGTGGTGCATTTGGAGGAGAGAAAGATACCGGAGGTGGAAGGGAAAGTGGAAGCGATGCGTGGAAGAGCTATGCAAGAAGGCAGACGGTCACAATAAACTGGGGAAAGGACATTCCTCTTGCACAGGGAGTTAAATTTGACGTTTGATCATCACTCACCTTTATAGGTTTGCTAGTTCCTTTGGCAAAATTGATTATTAGAGCACGCATAAACAAAGGTGAAAGGTCAGATTCAAACCAGTTCAATAGACTTTGCCAGTTACATAAAGTCGAGTGACCACAGTGTTGGTTCCACAGTCACCTTCCAGGGCATAGTAAGAAATATGGAATCTTCCAAGGAGCTGAAGCATCTATTCTACGAAGCAGATGAAAAACTTGCAATAGAAGAAATGAACAGGATACTGGATGATGCAATCAAGAAATTCAATTTGATTGAAGCAAAGGCTGTCCATAGAATAGGAATGGTCAAACCTGGAGAAACTTCTCTCTTGGTTGTTGTCCATTCTTCCCACAGAAAAGAAGGATTTGAAGCGTGCGAATACATCGTTGATGTCATAAAGGAACGCTTACCCGTCTGGAAGAAAGATCACTTCCTAGACGGTTCGGAGTCGTGGCACTAGCATTTTTTACATCCAGCACTTCACAAAGTATTGATACCTAATCTAGTATGAGGCTCCAATGCTTTACGACCATTTCGGGCGTCCCCTGAATAGCCTTAGGATTCAGGTCAACGCATCCTGCAACTTCAAATGCTTCTTCTGTCACATGGAAGGCACCGATGAAAATGCAGTCACGCTGAGCCCAGAGGAGATTGAAAAAGCAGTGATGGTTGCTGCTAAGAATGGAGTGAACAGAGTAAAATTCACTGGGGGGGAACCTCTGTTGAGAAAGGACCTCGAAGAGATCATTGCGAGAACGGGAAAACACATAGAGGGGGATATATCTCTGACGACCAACGCCTACTTCCTGAAACAGCGAATCAAGGGACTAAAAGATGCAGGTCTGAAAAGGATCAACATTTCCATGCATTCAATAGAGGGTGATAAGTTCGTCGACATCACCAAGGTAGATGCAATAAGTATTGTGGAGGAAGGAATTGATGCAGCGTTAGATTCTGGTCTATCACCAGTAAAGGTCAACTTTGTTGTGTTGAAAGGAATCAATGAGACACAGGTAGATTCAATGATAGATTTCACGGCAAGCAAGGGAGCCATCCTCCAATTGATAGAATATGAAACAGACAGGAAGGGAGAAGCCGTCGAAAGCTTCAAGAAGTACCATTATGACCTGAGGTTGATAGAAGACAGGCTGGCAAAGGTCGCTGAATCTGTTGACTACAACTCCCTGCATCACAGGAAGAGAATGCACCTCAGGGCCAAGAACGGAAAACCAGCCATAGTGGAATTCGTGAGACCTCAGAGGAATTCAGATTTCTGCAATCACTGCACAAGGCTGCGAATCACCTCAAAGGGTGAATTCCAGACATGTCTGAATAGATCTGACCAGATGTTCAGTTTTAAAGGAAAAGATGAGAGTGGGATTCTTGAATCATACACGAACGCTGTATATTCTAGAGTTCCATACTGGAGGGAGGCCGATGAGAGTTCGTATTAAATATTTTGCCAAGTACGCAGACCTTGCGGGTACAAGACAGGAAGAATTCGAGGTTGGACACATAAAGATCGGGGAGCTCCTCAGAGTTGTGAAGGAGAAGCACCCGGGGATAAGGGAAAACGAGAGCGCACTAGTGGCACTGAATGGCAAGTATGGCAACGAAGAGCAAACCATATCTGATGGAGATACCGTTTCTATTTTTCCTCCTGTTTCCGGAGGATAGCTTTTTATTTGAAAGGTCATAACAAAGCATGGAAATGGAAAGATATCTCAGCCAAATGGCAGTCAAAGAGATATTTCCATCAGGTCAAAAAATAATTGAGTCGTCATCCGTGGTTGTAGTTGGAATGGGTGGAACAGGATCGGCCATAGCAGAAGTGATGGTCAGGATGGGCGTAAAGAAAATTACAATTGTCGACTACGACACGATAGAAAACAGCAATCTCAACCGACAGACGATGTATAAAGAAAGTGACATCGGTCTAAAGAAAGTAGACGTGGCAAAGATAGAATTGCTAAAAATAAACAACTATGTTTCAGTCGAATCGGTGGACCAGAAGTTGATTTCTTCCAATGCTGAAGGAATCCTCTCAAAGGCTGACATAATAATGGATGGTACCGACAACTACGATGCTAGACACGTGTTGAATGTTGCATCAGTAAATTTAAACATTCCCTGGATCTTTTCAGCAGTCGAAGGAACTTATGGTTATGTAAAGGCGATTTTGCCTGGCAAGACCTCGTGCCTATCTTGCTTTGAATATCCTGACGAGGGAGAGGGTATCTCCTGCACGGTGCAGGGGGTGTTACCTAGCGCCGTTCGGGCCATTTCTTCGCTAGCATGCTCCATAGCTCTTAAGGTTCTGATGGACAAAGAGACTTACGGTGACCTAATATATCTAGATGTCTGGAAACCGATGTTGGAAGTCATGCAGATCCCTAGAAATAAAGAGTGCAGAGTTTGCGGTACCAAGAAGGACTGATTAATTGAATCGGTCCCAGAATGAGAATAGGATCTACTTAACTGAACCAATGATATGATACATTGCCATCTATAATTTAATATTCCATCTAAACATTGGGTTCTAATGGTCGATCTAAACCTTGGACCCTACGTGCAGGATCAGATGAAACAGGCAGAGACTCTCCAAAAGCAACTGGAAACTCTTATGGCTCAACAGTATCAGTATGAAGTCAAGTCTAGAGAAGACAAGAAGACTCTCGAATACCTGAACAAATCAAATTCTGACGATGAAATTTACAAGGGAGTTGGAACGATCCTCGTCAAGGTGAAGGATGTAGACTCTTTCAAGAAAGAGATCGAAGAGGATGTTGAAATCTCTGAAATGAGGTTGAAGTCCATAAAGGAACAGGTCAATCAACTCAGCGCTAAATTGAAGACAATTACTGAAGAGATAAACAAGCTGTATCAAAAAGGTAACGCGAAGAATTAGGGCATTCTGTCAATTAGCATCGCGTCGCCTAGACTGTAGAAGTAGTATCTCTTCCTGATGGCTTCCTTGTACGCACTCTTGAGCCTGTATTCCCCGCCAAATGCGTAGACCAGTGAAAGCAAAGAACTCCTCGGTATGTGGAAATTCGTGACAAGGTGAGTCACTCCTGAATTAAACTTCCAGCCTGGATAGATGAAGATTCTTGTGAGCCCCTTGTATGTGTTCAAATGACCTGGAAGCGATGCGGTTTCAAGGGCTCTCATCACCGTTGTACCTACGCCGACAACTTTGCCTCGTGCATTTTCGATGTCAGCAACCGTATCTCTTGATACCTCTATTTCTTCTTCATCGACTATGTGCTTTCTGATGCAATCGTCTTTGATCTCCTTGTAGGTCCCGTAACCTACTTCCAAAAGTATTTCCCTAACCTTGACTCCCTTCTTTTCCAGTGATGTCAGCATTTTTTTGCTGAAGTGAAGACTGGCCGTTGGCGCTGCAACCGAGCCAATTTTTGTTCCGATTTCATTTTGGTAGTATTCAAAGTCCTGCCTGTCCTTTACGTAAGGAGGCAGAGGCAGGTGTCCAACACTTTCTATGAACTCCCAGTCTATTTCCCCACTTATCCTCCGGAAACCCTCTCCGTCTGTGCTCACCTTCAATTTCCTATTACCAAGCTCAAAATTTTCTTCATCTCGAATTCTTCCCTTGATCAGAGCAACAAATCCCTCTGATTCTCGTTTCAAGAAATTGATCTCTATTCTCCCCCCAGTGCTTTTCACTGCTGATACAAGGGATTTCCTTACCCTTGTTCTGTTGAGGATCAAGATATCATCTTTATCTAATATCTTATTCAAGTCGCCAAAGCTAGAATTTCTGATCTCTCGCTTGTCAAGAACCATCAGTCGGCAATCAGTCCTTTCCATTGGGGGGACCTGCCGAATCAGTTCCTTTGGCAGATCAAAATCATAGTTAGTCAGGGAGTAGTCGTTCAACGTGATCCCTATTTTATCCTCCATTAAAGATTATGTTCTATTGTGGAGGAAATTTTACTCGGTTGCTCTCTTTTTTGCACTTCTAAAGAAACGAGATGACTTGGCAAAAGTAATATCAGACAAGAAAATTAACCTGGGGGCTCGTGGTCTAGTGGTTATGACATCGCTCTCACACAGCGAAGGCCGCCGGTTCAAATCCGGCCGAGCCCATAAAGATGAGATTTCAGGTTATTCTGTGGATTGCAGATTATAGTCTTACTACAGCTATGCTCTGGTTTGATATTGTCATTGGCCGCCCCATATAATGAAAACAATACCCAATGTTGTCAAAAAAAAAGCGTAGCATGTTTCTATAACAGGTAACCTCTTTTTCGTGTGAAAGTACCAACTGTGTAAGGATTAATACATTTCAAGAAGCTAGGAACGAGTGGTGGTTCAATTGCAGTCATTCACCATAGTACCTTGTAGTGTATGTTCTCATACTCAAGTGTAACCACAATAGGAGACGAGAGATCTACAACTGAGATATTTTTGCCACCATTTGAGCTCACAACAGGGTAAGGATTGTAGAACAACAAGAAATAATTCTGGGGAGGGAGATATTCTGAGGGCGCATTTAGAACGGTAGAAACATTTCTACCGGAAGTGTTTCCGCTTGTCCACAGGTAGTCATGGCTGTTTGTAATCAGAGATGTGTTTAGCGAAACCAAACTATATTGATTCAGAGTCAATATTACAAAGTAGACACTTTTATTGGCGGTAAAATTCACATAAATGTGTATGTTGGTAGCGTTTGATTGTAGGGTGAACTCCCAATAGTACAACCCCTTACCATACAGTTGAAAGGTCTGTGCTCTTGCGATCTCCCGGGTTTCGTGGGTATAAGTCGTGTAAGACGTATAGGGAATTTTCGATCCTGCAACTATTACTGTGACGATGATCGCCACCAATATTATCACGTATGTAAGACTCTTCGGATGATTATGCTGGAAAATCTTATCCTGTTCCGGTTGGATTCCCTGGTTTTCCCTCACTAACTTAATATCTGGATAGAGTATTTTAAGGTTAAGAAGCGACATAACTGAAAACAGAAATGCGTAAACATCCCTAATAAAATCATCAGACGGTGGTAGGAGGAGAAGATTACTCAGATGGCGTCCATATGTATGTCGTTTTTCAAGATATTGTAAGTATTTACGGCTTGAATGGTAACCTGCCTGTAAAAGAACTGGTTGAATACGGACCCGGAATAGAACTCGATCAACAAATATCGTAATTTGACTGCATCAGCTTTTTCCTTTTCTTATTTCGACTTTGAAACCCATTTATCAGTCGACTTTTGTACCAAACAGGTTTTATATCCCTCTTCATGAAATAGATTATGGGAAGACCACTGGGAGTGACTCTGTTGGCAATCATTGCCTTCCTCATCGGTCTGGTGGAAGTACTACGTGCATTCTTGACGTTCTCTTCACCGCTCCTGTCGTTCCAGTCAGGCCCCCATATTAGTGGAATACTGACTTTCCCCATCTATTTAATAATGGGGCTCATTTGGATATTTGTTGCTTATTCCTTTTGGAAGGGTGCAGAGGTCGGCTGGATACTCGGCTTGATCATGGCATTCGTTATTGCCATTATGAATATACCTTGGGGAACGGTACTCGGAACATTGGTTATACTATACTTGGGGATACCCAAGAACGTGAGACACTGGTTCACAAAACCTGAGATAAGAAAGTTGGTTGACGCCTGAACCGCTTTCATTTTATTTTTTTATGAATGTCATAAGAAAAAAAGTAAATGTGACAGTCTACTTTCTGTGTGCAAAGAGGTAAACTGCAACTCCAAACATTATGAAAAGCGGAATCAGCCAGAGATCAAAAATCCAATTATTTGAAGCCCTGAAACCTGCCTCTCCAAACCAGAATACGGAAAATGCAAGGAGAAGGGCAGAAACGAAGACTTTCATATTAGCCTGCTTGATTTTTCTCACCTGAGATTTCAAGAGTACTGTACCCACGACGACAACCACTAGACCTAAGACCATTCCATAGAGAGTCGAATTGAAACTCATCGGAACAAGAGCAACCAACACGATCGCTGCCTCAAAAGATTCCACGAGTCCAACTGAGAATGCTGTATAGAAGATTCCCTTTTCCACTCCCTCCTCCTTGAAAAAGTTGGCGCTTCTGGATCTGACTACAGCCCTTCTTGCACTTCGTGCCAGCCTCAGACCAAAGTAGAGTAAAAGAACTCCTGCGACGAGTCTCACATAAAGTATCGGAAGTCTGGCAATCTGTTGACCAATTGCAAATGTAATCACAAACACTATCAGGACACCCAATGCGACGTAGAGAAACGCCTTGTTCCCTCCCTCAGAAGATATTGCAAGACCAACTGCAGATGCTTCTGAGATCTCAAGGAGGGTTATTCCCATTGCTGCAAGAAAAATGCCCAGGTCCAGATAAACCATTCTTCTGAATGATACCACAATATTTATTTTTTTATTGGTGAATGTTATTCATAATCACAGAATGACGAAAAGCAATGGAACCGTTGGTTACATAGAACTGGTCTTGACTTCAATCATTTGGGGAGTCACGTATGTACTTATGAAATACTCACTTTCATTCATCGACACACAGCAGATTGCATTTTCCAGATTTCTAATTGCGGCCATCATATTTGTTCCGATACTCATCTTTGGAAGGGAACGATATACTACCAGGGAGATTGTGAAGATTATATTGCTTGCACTTACGGGAGTCTTGCTCTATCAACTACTCTTCATTCAGGGAGAAAATGGCCTCACTGCTGGAAACGCAAGTTTCATTGTCTCCTTCGAACCAATTTTCATCGCTGTTCTTGGATTGTCCTTGAAGAGAGATAGACTTGCTTGGACTGTTGTCGCGGGTCTAGTGATTTCAACAATTGGAATGTTCATTCTCCTTAAACCGAATAGCCTGACTCAGCCGGAATTAGCATCTGCAGTATTGGTGTTGTTGGCAGCTCTTTCGTGGGCCATTTTCACAATCCTTGGAAAAGATCTCCTGGAAAAGCACAATCCGCTGAATGTCACTGGATACGTTTCTGTCGTCGGGTTGATAATGCTCTTGCCATTCGTCAATTCCGGAATTCTTTCAATGTTTTCGATCAGGAATATATACCTGATAATCGCCCTTCTATTCATTGGAGTCTTTGCGACCTTCCTTGGGTACTGGCTTTGGTTTGATGGCCTAAAGAAGGTGAAACCAGTCACTGCTGGAAGTACACTTTACATAACTCCCTTTGTTACTGTCATCTCTGCATCGGTTCTGATATCTGAACCAATCAGCCTAGCTACAGTTATAGGTGGAATCGTAATTTTAGCTGGATTGGCTTTGACGGGGATTAATCCCAGCAACGTGGCAAGACTGTATCACAAAATCATCACTTAGATAATTAGACTCAAATTCAGAAGAAACGCATTTCTATGGAGTTTTCAGACCATTGCCTGTCAGCACCAAGACGTTCTCTCCTTTGAAATTGTATTTTTTAAATGCGGCAAAAACTGTTGCTGAACTGTATTCAACATAATAGCCCAATGCAGCCAGATCCGACCGGGCAGACAATATTTCGCTCTCGGATACAGTGACACACCTTCCATACTTTGCTAAGGAGTCTGCCATGAGGTCAATCAGAATTGGTTCCCTGGACACCAGTGCATCTGCAACTGATGTGTTCGGGTTGTTCTTGTCGTATGCAAAATTATTGACCTTAGCACAAACGGGACAAACGGCTTCGGTCTGTACCCCAACTATTTCCGGTACCTTCGAAACTTCTCCAGAATCCATCAGGTGTTCGAATCCAGAAACCATTCCCAAGAGGAGGCTTCCTGCCGATACAGGAACCAGCACTCTTTCCGGGACATGGTGATTAAGCTGTTGGAAAATCTCGTAACTCAACTGCCTCATGCCGTCTCTGAACTCCGGGTTCAGAACGTGACTCGCGTAGAAACCACTGTGGTTGGCTGCTGCATCGGCAACGTCTTTTCTCGAACCAGTCACTATGTGCACTCTTGCACCATACGCACCTATCTGGCTTATCTTGCTTGGTTTGGTGGATGCGGGAACGAATATATTGACGCTATAACCGGCCGATCGTCCATAAGCACTTATTGATGCACCTGCGTTTCCGGACGAATCTTCATTTATCTCTGATCCTTTCGGCAGATTTTGCAACAGACTTGAGACTAATGTCTTACTCCCTCTATCCTTGTAGGAGAAAGTGGGATGAAAGTAATCGAGCTTGAACTTCAGTTGACCTGAACCAACAAGTGGAGTGACGACCTCCCCTAGGTCAATGACCTCATCCAGATAGGGATAATTTGATGAATATGCTCCTTCTTTGTACCTGAAATCTATGACCGGCACAAGAATTCCTCCGCACTCACATGTGGACAGATTGGTAAAACTCTTTCTCTCTTTCCCACAAGTCTTACAGATTGCTTTCAACATCCAATTGTCATAAGTCAGGTCAGAATTATAAGCATATCTTTGGATATTAGAAATAACTCAATAGAGCGTCTGGGGCATGGCCTGAAAATTCATTAGAGTTATAAGTTTCAAATGAAAGAACGAACCATTTCAATTTTCGATGAACTGCCCAGTGCAGGCGAGAGTTGAAATATGATTTTATTACACAATATTTTTCTACTTCAGTGTTGTCCAAATGAAGTGATATGACGTCGGTTAATGAGACATCAAGTCTATCCGCGACCAAACCTGGAACTGTGAAGTGGATAACCGCCAGGGGTGTCATCGCATTCATTGTGCCACTGATTGGTCTGGCAGCAGCACTGATCTCCGGCAATCTAATGCTGTTAGACTTCGTTCATGTCATGACAGGTGCAACCTGGACCGGCATAGATCTCTTCATGGGGTTTGCGCTGAGTTACGTCTTGCGATCCTCAAGCACAACGGTGAGGGCTGAGGTTGCAAGAAAGTTAACTCCATTTACAATGTTATTCATTCCTTCGATATCCTCGGTTGCGATAACAGCGGGATACTTACTGGCAAGCAGAGAGGGGCTCTTCAATATCCACTCGCCCATGATAATAGCTGCTGGAATAATCGTAATCATTCTCCTCATTCAGGGACTTGGTATTTTTCTTCCAAACAGTGTCCGGGTGCTATTGGAATTGGGGAGACAGACTCCGGACTTTTTGAAGATATCTAGACTAATGATGCTTAACTTCAAACTCTCGGGAGTGCAAGGAATCCTCCAGATTGCGCTGATATTCGTAATGGCAAATCTTGCTTTCGCATAGCACAATCGCGTTGAATGTTGGATTTGTTTTGAGAATGGTTCTACCGATATTCTTTGTATCAGATAGAGTACTATTTGGATTATTTTTTGAGTGCAAACACCGTGTTCTAGAATCCTCTTCATAATATTTCGGCATAGATATGGGCAATGGGCGTCCTGGTAGTGGTGCAGTACGTTGCTACGTTGTTATGGAATAAAGTGACTGACTCGAGGGTGGGACCTCTCACCGATGGAAGGGGGAACGGTAGGAGGGGATTCAGGCGCAGTCACTGCGGTCCACCTTTCAGTTTGGTAATAGCTCTCCCGGTTCTAGTGTACATCAGGATCGCTGCTATGAAGCTGAATAGG
>JAJSLL010000017.1 GCA_026127935.1 Thermoplasmatales archaeon
AGGGGGAACGCCATCTTCGAGAGAATGAACGGTTTTACCACCATCAGGTTCATCATATTCTTGAAAACACCTTACGGAAACTGTTCCAGAGGAGAGACAAATTGGAACCCTGCATTGTTAATCAAGACATCAATACCACGAAAGTGTTCAAGTGCACTTTTCACTACCTCCTTGCAGTTGTCTGGATTTGATAGAACAGATTTTATGAAGAATGTCTTGTCCCCTTCTAGGGCGATGTCGTCTGGTACGTCCTTCTTGTCGACCACTACTACCCTATTTCCATTCTCGACCAAGGAGCCAACTATGGACCTCCCTGTTCCCCTTCCAAACCACCGGTGACTAGTGCTATTTTTTCTTTTGGAACTGCAATTATGTTACTCAAGCTAGATGATTCTTTAACAATCTAATTATCACTTGGGTAGAGGCAGATCTTCAAACGAACCCAGAAGTGACAAGCTTGTCTATCACCTTTTTCCCGAATGAGTCACTATAGATCAGTGCTATTGCAATCAGTGCAAACAATATTGTGGTGGTCACAGTAATAAGAATCGCCAATGAAGGCAGACCATTCTCCAGAACAGCGAATGAAATGGTGACAAGGATCCATGCAGGTAGTGCGGGGAGCAGTGTTCCCATCTGTCTCAGATTGAGCTGACCGGGCATAGAAAGTTCTTCCTTGATTTGAAGTGGATACAGGAATGCAGAAAGATAAACCACGATTATCAGAAGAGACGGTATGACTACGAGAAGGAACAGTCCTAAATTCAGAGCTTGCTCATCGCCACCCAGTGCTATGAGAAAATTCGCAATTGCAAGAGGGGATAGGAGGGTTGCTATCGACAGTGATTTTGCTACTACTATGTCCCTCAGATACCTCGTCGGATTTCTAGTCATGAAGCCTAGCCACAGTCTCTCATTACCGAGGACACCCATGGTGAAAAACATGATGAAAATGACGGAATAAATTGAGAAGATAAAGAGGGCAACCTCTTGAGAATGCAGAGGAAGTCTCAGTCTGTAAGTGAGAAGATAATAATAGGCCCCAGCAATGATTGCGGATACAAGTACTCCCCTCGACAGTCTGAATCTTCCAGATCTGTATGATCCACCACTCCCTAGAGAATTCATCCGACCTGACACTTCGACGATAAAGAAATTCACTGCAAAGATAGCCCTAGTAGGGGACATCCCGCTGAATTTCCTGACTCGTTTAACATCACCTGAGGTGTACCTCGTAAATGTTTTCATCAGATCAAGATCAACTCGGGATAGTGACCTGAAAGCGAGTGGAACCGTGATCACTGCAAGAACTACTGATGTTATGTCTGCATATAGTGGGTGTCCTGTATAAATGCCAGCAGGAGAGAATGGGAAGCCTGCGAATGCTGAAAGGGGAAGCAAAGCCATAAGTGTGGCAACTAACACTCTCCAACCTAGCTTGAGCGTGTATGTTATTGGCCCGAGGGAAGTGATAACCAGAATGAGTGCTATGAAATCTATGAGCGCGTATGGGAGTACTGAACTGAGACTTGAAAATGAGTATCCTAGTATGTAAATTATAATGAGTCCAAAGCTGAGCATCTGTACCACGAACAGGGAAAGGGCCAGTTCCGACCTCTTCAGTGGAAGGGTGAAAAGGAAGTCCCTGTCGGACTTCAGCACTGCTATGCCTCCACTCAGTACGGGTAATATGAGAAAGAAGGTAATTAATGCTGGACCATAGTAATGGTACACCGCGCTAGATGAACCAGTCTTCGAACTGATAAAGAGTGCCCAGACAAGAAGTACGAGCATAAGGGCAAGGATCTGTTTTGAAAATCTTGACAAAATGACAAATTTTAGAAGCTTATAGAACATCGGTCAACATCCTCGCTACGATGCGTTCTATGGGTTCTCCTTCTTTGCCCAGTCTCTTCAGTTCCTCTAGAGTGCCAGACCAGACGAACGTACCACGCGAAATCATTATGACCCTATCTGTCAATCTAGTTGCCACTTCCATTATGTGTGTTGATACAAGTTGAGTGGAGTTGAGATTCTTTAGGTACTCGATGACAGTTTCCTGCGTAGGAATGTCGAGATAGTTCAGCGGTTCATCCAGAAGGAGGACAGACGGATCGTGAATTATTGCCAGGGCAAGGGCAAGTTTCTGAACATTGCCTCTTGAGAGCCTTCCAACCTTTGACTTTTCATACTCCCTCAATTGAAGGGAATCGAGCAGACGGTCTACTTTATCAGACACGTTGTCTATACCCCTGAGGGCTCCTATATATTCCATGTTCTCCCTCACGCTGAAAGTCCTATAGGGAGAAGCATCGTCTGGAAGGTAACCCATCATTCTTCTGGAATCTTCTGAAGAAGGGGAGAAATCCCCGATCTTGGCTTCCCCAGAACTGGGACTTAGAAGCCCAACTAGGATCTTGAGGGTCGTTGTCTTGCCAGCTCCGTTAGGGCCGAGCAGTGCACACCTTTCACCTGGTTCAAGCTTAAAACTTAGGTTCTTGAGTGCCTGGAAATCGCCATAATACCTTGACACACCCTTCATTTCAATAGAAGGTGGAAGAGTTGACCTTTCCATTGCTCATTCACTCCTTATTCTTTTTTTAAAAAATCTTTTTGACAATGAATCGACTGGTAGATTTTCAAGAGTGTAGTATACTACTATATTAGAGGTCATATTCCCTCCAAAATCCATATCTACTTATCCCCTCCGATAATTTAACCGTTCTGCAGTTATGAATTCCAGGGCTTTACAATGAATATCTCGGTAGTTATTGTGCAGTGAATCAGTTTCAAACTTGGAAATTGTTCTTTCTTTTCAACTAATTGCGGAACTATTTTCTCATTTTTCATGTTTATGGAAACCCATGAATGAATTTTTATTCTCTGATATCGTATAAGTTTTGTGATTGTATGAAAAGTTATGATCTATTTATCGACAATGAATGGGTAAAATCAGAAAGGGAAGAAGAACAGAAGGTAATCAATCCTGCAAACGAAGAGACCATAGCTTTGATTCAAAAAGGGAGCAGGGAAGATACAAGAGCTGCTATTGATGCAGCAAGAACGGCCTTTGATTCAGGGGAGTGGGCAAGACT
Organism: Thermoplasmatales archaeon; assembly: GCA_026127935.1. GTDB lineage: Archaea > Thermoplasmatota > Thermoplasmata > Thermoplasmatales. The sequence continues at coordinate 3,096 of JAJSLL010000017.1, forward strand.
CTCGCCGGTCTTTAGAGCGGACTACGTGATGAAACTTGCGAAAGTACTGGAAGAAAACCTGACTAGATACGGAGAGCTCGAGCTGCAAAACACTGGAAAGCCGATAAAACAAGTCATCGACTACGATGTAGCTTACACCCTAGACAATCTGAAGTTTTTCGCAGGGGCTAGTAGAGTCATCGATGGTGTTGCGACAAATGAGTACATTCCGGATGGCACCAGCATGCTTAGGCGGGATCCAGTTGGAGTCGTAGCCGCAATCACTCCTTGGAATTATCCACTCATGATGGTTGGATGGAGAGCGATACCCGCCCTTGCCGTGGGGAATACTGTCGTAGTCAAACCTGCTTCTTATACACCTTTGACTACCCTGGAACTTGCTGATGCAGTCAGTAAAGTTGGTTTTCCAAAGGGAGTCTTCAATGTTGTCACAGGCTCTGGTGCTGAAGTAGGTGAGGAACTCGCTAGAAGCGATAAGGTGGATATGATTGCTTTCACTGGTTCAAACGAGGTGGGGAGGAGGATTTCAAACATCGCATCAAGTTCGGTAAAGAGACTATCGCTTGAATTAGGAGGGAAGGCTCCTTTCATAGTCTTCGATGATGCGGATTTAGATGCCGCATCGGAAGGAGCAGTAATTGGTGGATTGATAAACAATGGCCAGGACTGTTCTGCCGCTACTAGAATTTACGTTCAGGAGGGAGTGTTTGAGAAATTTAAGAAACTCCTGATCGAGAAGGTCAGAAAGATAAGAGTAGGAGACCCTACAGATATGAAAACAGATCTTGGGCCACTGATATCAAAAGATCAACAAACAAGAGTGAAAGAATACATCGAGATCGGAAAGAAAGAAGGGGATGTGTTATACGAAGGAGGTTCGGAAGGGTTTAAGTCTGGTTTCTTCTTGAAACCAACTCTCATCTTTACCGATGATAACAGGGCGAGAATTGTACAGGAAGAAATATTCGGTCCGGTTCCAGTTCTTCTAAAATTTAAGACCTATCAGGAAGTGATTGAAAAAGCGAATGATGTCATGTATGGATTGGGATCGTCCGTTTGGACAAAGAACGTCAGGTTAGCCATGCTGGCAGCAAGGGACCTTAGATTTGGTACTGTCTGGGTAAATGATCACGCTCCGATCCCGTCTGAAATGCCTTGGTCACCAATGAAGAAATCAGGTTACGGAGCATCCACTTCAAGATATTCATTAGAAGAGTTCACGACAGTAAAGCACGTCTATGTCGATCTGACTGGACTGGTCAGGAAGAGCTGGCACTACCAAATCTACGGCGATAAACCCTAGGAAACCAATTACAGATAGATCGAAGAAAAGTCCATCTCTCAGTATGTTTCAAGAACTGTTCTGGTAACAGACCTTTCGATCTGCATTACTGCGGAAATTCCACCAGAGTATACTCAATTTTACTTTATTTATTACTTTCTCCAATTTTGAATTGGCTCCTGATAATTCATTCTTACAATATGCATTCGCTTTCAACGGGAAGTGATAAATAAAACGAGAAAATAATATGACTAAGATGTGCGATACTGTCTGTAGTCTGCCAGAAAACAATTTTGATTCTAGAGTGAGTTTGTTCGGGAAGAATAGCGACAGAGACCCTAACGAAACCCAACTCGTTGAATTTTATCCCAGGAGTATCAGAAGTGGGAAGACTCACACTACTTATATCGATGTAGAGTACGAGGGGAAGACTAATGCAGTAATTCTATCGAGACCACACTGGATCTGGGGAGCTGAGATGGGCGTCAATGAAAAAGGTGTTTCGGTTGGAAACGAAGCCATATTCTCGTCACCCAAGGTCAAGAGCAAGAAGCTTCTTGGAATGGACTTATTGAGATTGGGACTTGAGAAAGGTGATGACGCCGCTTCAACTGCGAAGACCATGATTGAGTACCTAGAGACCTACGGTCAGGGAGGTAGCAATGACCGATACAAAGAGGAGTACTATAACAATATGTTCCTCATAAGCGACTTGAAAAAAGCACTCAAATTGACTATTGTTGAAAAGGAATATTCACTGGAGAGACTGAATTCACGCTATTCTATTTCAAACAAGATTCCTGCTTCGGAAAGTGTTAACAAAGCGGATTTTGAAAGATCTCATAACTTTTCGTACCGTGAAGATATTCTTTACTCAAGACTGGGAAGGGGCCTAGAGCGATCTCGATTCACTTCCAGTGTCTTAGATGACAAGTCCAAATCAACACAGTTTCAAGATATCTTCAGGATGTTAAGGCATCATGAAGGGGACTGGCCCCATCCAAGTAGGGGATCCAACAGGGACATCTGTATGCACGCCGGCCCTCTTTCTAGAAGATTCCAGACAGTCAATTCATTTGTTGTTATGACAAGCAAAAAAGGAACTGTAGTCTGGTCAACGTTTTCATCCAATCCCTGCATTTCTCTTTACAAACCCATCCTTCTTTCCGGAAATTCAGCTTTTGGACTCCTCTACAATTCAGATTATTGGGCTAGGGGAGAAAAGATACATCGAAATCTCCTGAACAGCACTTCATTTTCCTACTATGAATTTGCAAACCTGCTCGATGAAAGGCAGTCTCAGATAATCGACATATCAAAAGCGACCATTGACGGATGGCTCTCTGGGGACACAAGCGATTCTACGGTAGATCAAAGTATTTTCAAGACAATATTTGACATTGATGGATCACATCTCTCATCACTGGAAAAAAGTAAGGGCCCACTTCACAAGGGTTTGACAGTGAGTCTCTACGACAGCTGGTGGAAAAAGAAAGAGAGATCGCTCGGCGGCTTAACCTGATACGTCGACGAGGGGGTTCAGCGGAACTGGTTTTTCCCTAAAGATAAATCTACCTTAGTCTTCCAGATTTGTAGAGAGCTCCGTAGAGAACTGTCAGGATCAGGGTACCAAGAATCACGATAATGGCGTCCTCAATCGGAGAGGTAGCAAAGAGCAGAATCCCAAAGAGGAAGAAGACCCCAATTGCTATCAAGAAGATTACGGTGCCTCCCTTCACGTGAAAAGGCACATCTGCCTTTTTCATCTTTCTGTGATGCCACAGAGCTGCATATCCCACAAATCCGTACATGAAAGCATCAAATCCGGCAGCGACTATCACGATCACGGAGTAATTTCGAGTTACGAAAATTGCTACTGTGATGACAAGAACAATGCCGTAGAGGAAGAGTAAGGAGACGTATGGTGTGAGGAACCTACTGTGTATCTTTCCTAGGAATCTTGGAAAAGTTCCCTCTCTTCCAAGTGCATACACGAGCCTTGAAGTTCCCAGTATTCCTGCATTGAACGCACTGAAACTCATGATTACACTGACAATTCCTATGAGGACAGGAAGCTGGGTACCTACTAGGATGTATTTCCCAAGTATAATCTGGGGTATTACAGTCACCTTCAATACGTCAAGTGGAACTTTCTCAAAAATTGCAATAGATGCCAAGATGAACACTATCCCTATGAAGGCAACTCCCAGTGGCATTGCCCTCGGAATGCCTTTCTTGTAATCAATCGCTTCTTCTCCAAGAGTAGTGACTCTGCCGAATCCTATGAAGAAGTAGATGGAAACAGCACTTGCTGAAAATATGGATAACCAGTTTAGCTGGCCCAATACAACTGGTGTTGTATTCTTTACGAAGAAGATCGAATAAATTGAAACAAGGATCAGGGAGATAGCGACGAAGAAAGTGATGATCATTTGAAAATTTCCCGAAATCTCTACTCCGAGAATGTTGATTGCCACAACTATTGTTAGGATTAAAATTGCCCAGAAGAGTGGTGGAAGAGCTCCAACCAGGTAGTTGAGGACATTGCCTGCCATATATGCTTCAGTTCCGGCTGCCCCTAGTATCGCTATTACCCACATGATTGAAAGGGAGAGTGCAAGTGTATTTCCCATCGGCTTTTTCAGAAAAATCCTGTTCCCTGCTGCGGACGGATATATGCTCACCAACTCGCCATAGGCAAGCGACCCAAGAATGACAACGGCCGTTGAGATTATTACGGCAATTATCAGGTTTGCTAGGGAGCCCACAAGGAGCACCATTATTATTATGCTGAGGAAGACTGAAGAGGCAAGAGGCGTTCCCATCGTGATTGCGATCAGCCGTGTGAATTTCAACCTCCTTTCCAGAGTTAGGACCATAATAACCTCGCTACTGCATCCAGGACTATCTGATCCTTCTCTGACCCGTAAGTTTCTACAACTCCATCCAAGTATAGATGGGATATATTTTCTCTCCCTCTGAGCATGCTTAATAGAGTTTCTGTCGAACTAACGACCTTGACATTTCCTTCGTTCTCACTTTCTGCCTTTCTCATTTCTACTATCTTGCCTGTAGTTACATTAAGCACGAATCCAAATCCCTGATCCTTGCTCCACATCAGAACGGATGTGCTCCATTTCTTGATAAGTTTCTGCACCCTATCGTTCTCATTCACCCTTCTGTTGAATTCCTCAAGGACAGTTCTTAGTTCTCCTTCCATATCACTCATCGAGCAATCAACTCCTATTCGATCTTTCCAGCAGATCGCACGAGTTCCTGAGCAGCATTGACATATTTCATCAGTTTCCTAACGTCACCTGTGACAGTAATCTCTCCCCTGAGCATTGCCGTCACTACGTTTGTCTTCCCCGAAAGGACGTTTTCCCAGGTGGTCGCCGTCCCATCCAATATATATGGCATCTTCTTTCTGTCCACAGACGAGGGAAAGATCACAGAGTTGCACTTTCCGTGAAAAAGTTCGAGAATGATGTTTCTTTTCTCCCCACTGCGTAAGAAGTGAGATTGATTGTCCCCTCTAATTGAAATGACTATGTCTCCCTCCCAGTCTGCCGCATATCTCTCGTAATCCTGGTTTGAGTTTATTTTTTCCCTGAACTTCTCGAACCATTGATCAGAAAACATCAGAGTCTTCATAGATAACCTCTCTCACTCAACCACTTCTGGTATTGAATTCTGGTTGGAAGGATTATTTTCTTTGTCAGGTTCCTCAGAATGATCTCCATTCTTTCGGACGGGGCCTGAATGTTCATCACTTTCTTCATCGAACCCCTGAAAACTATTTCGTCACTGATAACCAGCTCAACAAAACTCTCTTGTCCTGTGCTGATCTTGAGCATAGCATCGTATGAATCCACGTAATAAACTAATTCAGCTGTTGACTCGAGGCTTTTAACTTCGCTCCTCTTTATCAGACTGAATGAGAGTACTTCTCCATCAACAGTTTGCTGCCATATTCCTATGCCAAGATCTCTGATCACAATTAGTTCAGTCGCGTTATAAATCCCCTTCCCCAGCTCCCTGAATTTTTCATCGCCGTTCAAGGCATTCTTGAGGGTATCAAAGAATTCTTGGGTTCCGAAACTTAGCACTGATTTATCACTACCTTAATGCTCCACTAATTTTCCTCTATCTTCACAGTTCTTTTGACGGAGATATTTCGCCTCTTCAATTCTGCGATGAAGAATGAGGGATCTATTGCGCCCTCTGGTGCATACAGACCGGGTCTCAAATTCTTGTTCCTTGATATATCTTGGGCTCCGATACTGGCGGACCAACCGGTCAACTTCTGCATTTTATCTGCACCGCTGAATTCGATTGTTGTTTTCTTACCATCCTTTTGCCCGATAACTTCCACCCAGAAACCTGAGACTTCAACTCCTCCGCTCTTGAATTGTTCCATTGTTTGATGAACGAACGACGCAAGGAAGTCTCTGGATGATACTTCCACATTCCCAACTTTGACCAGCTTATCTTCTGTGAGTCCAATATCAGCGAACTGACTTACCAAATGATTCTGCCAGTCTGGTATCAGGGCTCCTCTGAGGGTGACGTTGTTTACCCCTTTCAGGTATCGTGGAATCGTTATTGGCTCCGGATGACCAACAAAATAAGTCTCCAGTCTTGAGATGGGCTCAGGAAAGTCAATTTCCCTCTTGAATTGTCTCGCAGGAACGTACTCGAGCTTACCGTCCAAATACATTGGTACTTCCCCTGTTACGGCGTGAAACACGTGTGATATAACGGCAATCCCTGACGCATCCGCTGCGCTTCCGCTCCATCCAATGTTTATGTCTGTCGTGGCTTCTAAACTATCGTACCCTGCTCTGGCAAGAACATTGGTGATTCCTGGAGTCCATCCCATGCCTATCAGAATTCTGGACTTTCCTTTGGCAATTTCTTTCTCTCTTTCTATGACCCGAAGAGTGGCGTCGTGATCGTCACATATATCGACATAATCTTTTCCGGCCTCCATTGTAGCATCGACTACCGTATTTTCATATTTGTAAAATGGTCCAACGGTATTGATCACTAAATCTGATTGGACTATTGCATCTATAAGATTCTTCTTATCGTTCACATTTACATAGGTTCCATCAACCTCTGTATCTCCCCCCTTTACCTGCGCAACCAGCTTCTCCGTGGCAACCTTATTTAAATCACCTACTATGACCCGTTCGACCCCGCTAAAAACCAAGTCTCGAACGGCGGCGGATCCCATATCTCCAGCTCCGCCCAAAACCAAAAAAACAGTCATGGTGGTTTAGATAAATATCTCTCTATAAATATGTTCTGAGGAATTAAGTTCACTTAACTAGTCGATTATGCTGGACTTAGCGCTGATTTAATGTCTACTTGATTATTTGACTTTTATTTCAAAAAAAGACAACAAGAATTTTGCTAAAGTTTTTCGATTAAGTCTCCAAACGTTATGAAGCATATTGCTCAGAGCTGCCAAAGAGGCCGTCGAAGAGATGATCTCACTGATGGCTGAAAGAAGTTTTATCAGAGATGAGGCTTATGTTCTCTGCAGCGTGGCAGGAAATCTGAGGATTAGCGAAATCGTGGATGAGCCAAACTACGGGGTCTCAATGGTGATACCAACACAGCTGCTTGAAAGATACTAATTACTACGACAAGAGAGGCTGTTTCATCTTGCAGTAGAGGAACCTTACTGAGAAGAGCGAAAACACACTTGAAATTCTGTCTAGATGCCTAAAGCCCTATTCCCCCATCTACTACCAAGGTTTCTCCCGTTATGAAACCGTTTTCCGGATCGATGAGAAATTTGACGGCGTTAGCAATATCCTCCGCTTCTCCCCATCGTGACATAGGGGTCATTTTCTTGATCCTGTTGTGAAATGACTCGTTCGTCCACCCTTCCCTGTTCATGTCCGTTTTAATATAGCCGGGAGCGACGCAGTTGACCCTTATCTGTGGGGCAAGTTCTTTGGCAAGTGCCCTGGTGAGATGGATAATGGCAGCCTTTGATGCTTGATATCCGTGTGCCCACGCGTCAGCTCTGAGCCCATAAACACTTGATATGTTCACGACGGATCCACCATCCTCGATGATGCCGTGAAGATTCCTGACCAAGTAGAAAGGTGCAGTGAGGTTCAGGTCAATAGTCTTTTCCCAATCCTCATTGCTTATCTCATTGAGGGTCTTTCCGCTATAGACTCCCGCGTTGTTGATTAGAGCAAAGATTTTTTTGCCATTCTCCTTCACTTTTCTGGTGAAATCTTCGAGTCTCTCTACCGAGGCTAGATTGACTTGATAGCTCTTCACATTGACTCCGAGCTCAACAATCTCTCGTTCAGTGGAGATCGCTTCCTTTGTTCCAGAGTTGTAGGTGAAAGTTATATCGTATCTTGATTTGGCAAGAGCTAGACCTATTGCCTTGCCAATTCCTCTATTCCCTCCGGTCACAAGGACGGTTCGAGTCGGATCATTTTTTGACATTGAACTTCTGCCCGCGGTAATGTGGATATAACTTCAGTTTAAAATCGTGTTGTCTCTAATCATTTAACAATGGTACTGACATGTCAACCTGAGGGCCGAAATCTCTAAATTTCCTCAAAAGTATTCTTCTCTCAGCATTACGGAGTTCTATCAGTATATTGACGGCTGTCCTACAATTTGTGCGGGGGAGATTTCACAAGCTACTTACTTGTTAGTTATCGATTCCGGTTTCGGGCTCGATAAGATAACGTATTTATCACTCTATGCCTTTCTTTTGTCCTGTGCACATTTTGGTTAGACGCATTATTCCAGGTGTCTTAATATCGTTGGGAGCCCTCGGGGTAGCCCTCCTGTATTATTATGAAATCGTTGGTTATGCGTCTATCCCAGTAATCAGACTTGGCAGTTACTTTCTCTATGAAGAGATATTCCTGCTAGCTCTGGTTCCGATCGCAATTCTTGTATTTCGCTTCCTGAGAATACATCCTTCTAATGATTATTTGGAGCCTGTACCTAGAAAATTCTTGAGAAAATCATTTGGCATTTTGTGGATATTTGATGGTGTCCTTCAGATGCAACTTCCTTTCCTTACTCTCTTCATCCAGTATAATCTGATTCCACTCTTGGGCACTGAGCCATTAGTGACTTTTCTTGTCAGACATGCCATTGATTTATGGAGTCTGAATCCGCCGATAATCAATGTCATAGCTTCGCTCTTGCAGGTGTATCTAGGTGCATTTTTTCTAATCTACAAGAGAGGATACGTGTTTAAATTTGTACAGATATCTGCGCTCTGCTGGAGCCTAATCATTTGGGTTTTCGGAGAAGGATTTGGAGGTGTTCTGTCTCCAGGTGCGACTTTGCTCACTGGCTCCCCTGGTTCTGCACTCTTCTACGCAATTGCTTCGTTCTTATTGCTCATTTATGAACGGGAATCTTCGACAGATAGAGTTGTTATAGTTACGAGGATTGCAATGGTCTCCACTTTCATAGGCTTTGCCATTTCTCAGGCTTTGCCATTCAACGGATTCTGGACTGCTCTTCCAGTGTCATTCTATCCATCTCCATTTGCTATATTGAACAACTTGACATCGATCACCTTGTTAATAAACCAACACGCAGTCGTATTGAATGGAGTATACGTTCTTGCAATGTTAGCAATAGGGATCTCCTGGCTTGTCTATCCACGATTTGCTGCTTATCCGACAGTCGCCTGGGGCCTTTTCACTTGGTACGTCTATCAGGGACTTGGTATCTTTGGTATGACCAGTAGTACTGATCCAAACACGGGTTTGCCACTCATACTGATTTCCTGGGCATTCCTCTTCATTACTTTGTCAAAAAATCGCACTCAAAACTAAAGCCTTCATCTTTACAAGCGAAAGGAGAATTTGACATAAGAAAAGAAAACTGGTTGATACAGAATTATGTCCTTATTTCAGTTATATCTAAATTAGAGAAGGCTTACGCACTGACTGATTAGTAGCAGATTTGGTTCAATAAAAGAAGTCTTCCTACCGTGTCTCAAAGGTTCGAGTCCCTTAAGGGACATCTAGGGAAAGTTGTTCCACGGAGCCTTAAAATAAGTAGAGTTCCCCGTGACCAAAGCGCCCCGAACTGGATTTGTGTTGAAAGTATTGCTCCTGTACGGCTGTGCTGGTGTATTACGACAGAAAGAATTGAACGAAAAGTCGATGGTACCGTGCTAAAATCCTTTACGACTTGAAAGGCAAGAATTATAATTAGATAGCGATCTTGAGAAAATGGAAAAGATTCTTGCAGCATGGAGAACCCTAGTCGTTATAAGGTCTGTTTAGACTTTGATTTGGTTGTCAATTCAATATAGGAAAATTATCCTATATATAAGTATGAATTCTTTACCAATAGTAAAGTTATAGTATTACTATCCCATATTTGTCTGATGGTAAAGAAAGTAACAATAAGTTCTAAGGGACAGATAACTCTACCTAAAGTTCTGCGAGAAAAGTATCACTTAACTGATGGGGAAACCGCAGTGATTCTTGACTCAGGAGATGGGATTACAATAAAACACACGCAAGAAACACTTCGTGGATTACTGAAAGGGAAGATTGACGCTAATGGATTTGAAAGGGAACTCAAAAAGTTAAGAAAAGAGTGGATGATATGACGGACTTACTCATGGATACAGTTGCTTTTGTTCGTTATTTAGAGGATGATTTACCACCCCCTGCTGCAGCTGCTGTTGAAAAGGTCGAAAGAGAGAACGAATCCATACTGCTGCCTCAAATTGCTCTAGGTGAGTTTGTCTATATCGCATTGAAGGGGCGATTAAATCTTACCAATCCACTTAGTGCAATTGGACAAGTAATAGATCAACTAAAGAGTTCGCCGATTATTTCTATATCATCTATGCCTACTGATGCTTGGGAGGTATTTGTTCAACTAAAAGTTCCTGAATTACATGATCGCATGATAGCTGCAGAGGCATTGTACAGAAATATTCCTCTGATCTCTAATGATCCAGCTTTTGATGTTGCTAAGGACCTCAAGATTATCTGGAAGTAACAGGTTCTGCTTCATGGCAGGTTTTTCTTAGGATGTAAGGGAGTTTAAAATTCGAAATGATTGGAAGTTTGAGAAGCTTACAAGAGCCAGATATTCTGACCCAGTTTTATAAATACGTTGGAACGCAATTCCAGCCGTTCTCCCCCATTATTTCATTTTTTAAACTTGATTAGTGCAAAAGGTTCAACGCCCTTCCTGTTCTTCGAGGGAAAAGTGCTCCGTCAATCTGAATTATAACAATTGCTGAAGTAGTTTTCACGCCCCGAATGGGCTGTATTACTAAAGTTCACAGTCTCTACTTACTACTGAAACAAGTCTACAAGAAGCCGCTCGTTTCTTTGGTTTTGCTAAACTGAACAGACTCATTTCTACAACGAAGAGTGTAAATAATATTGGAATGTCAACAAGGTTCATACCAACAACGCTTGCAGCGTGATTGGGGTTCACTCAATCACTTTGACTGATTCACTCTTAAGCTCCCTAAACGCTTTATCCTGAGTAATCAGCACCTCGTTGTTGGCAATGCATACTCCAAAAATCAACAAATCATTGTCGCTTATGATCTTCCCCTTTGACTTCAATCCCTGATATGCTTTGGCAGAGGCATTTATAGATGAATCATTTGAGTGATAAACCCGTAAGTTCGCGACTGTCTCATCCAGAGCTCTTCTGTTTTTGTACTTCATCAACTCATACTCATTGACAAATGTGGTTGACAGTTCATCCTCTGGAAAATCGCTCACTAGTTTTACGATTTTCTCCTTTCCGAGAAGATAGTCTATGATTATGTTGGTATCAAGAACTACCATGCAATCACGATCTCTCTGTGTTCCTCATTCTATCTTCTTCGATCAATTTCTTGAATTCTTCCAAATCATCAGTGTTAGATATGAATGTCCCAACGAGCTTTGTAAAATTCTTCTTCCGTATAGAAGTATCGATGAGTTTTAGCACAGCCTCTGAGAAGGACATGTCTTTGCCTTTTACTTTTAATAACGCATTATAAGCTGCATCAGATAGTGTCACTGGTTTGGTCATGATATATACATATAGTATACGTATATAAACTTTGATATTACAACTTGATGGAAACAAACAGTGCAAAATAAATCGAATATTGAAATATCACTGCTGCATATTCCTAATTTGTAAGTCAACTACTCACTGCTATTTTCAATGATGCTTGATAATGTTGGTCTTTTTGGCAGTTCACAATGAGAAGAAGATTCTGAACGGCCGAATTTCTAAGGTCCTCATACCTTTCAACACATTCATTTAATATGCTTCACGGAATTATATTATGAGTGATTTTCTGATACAGAAACGCCCCGAACGGGATTTGTGATGAAAGCATAACTCCTTATCATGATGTTCTGTGTAAATAAGGTCAAGGGAAATCAATCCTGCTATAAGGATTGCATCCACTTCCAAGCGGGCTTTACCAATATCTTCTTGCCTTGGATGTTAATCTCGTCTTCCTGATTGGAAGTTATTATCAAGCCTTCGTCCAAGCCAAATTTACTCATAGCTTCTAACAGCCCATCAAGTTCGCGACGTTTGTTGTCTTCGTTCATTTCATAGGTCACCTGTATAGTCATCCTTATGCTACCTCCCTCCTTTACAAGAAAGTCGCATTCTCCTCTCCCTTTAAAGTAATAAATATCCTTGTGAGATCTTCGCAGCCCCACGAAGACCGCATTTTCCAACATTCTACCCTTATCAGAGGTGAACGATACAGAGTTGGCAACTGATAATCCGTTGTCAATCGAATACACTTTCTTTTCATTGATCAATTGTTTCCTTAATGAATAATCGAATTTTGGTATTGTAAACAGCAAATAGCTGTCTTCCAGGTATGAAAGGAAGGAGATTGGCGTGTTAACGGAACCTAACCCAAACATTCTCTTAAGACTGTTAAATGAGAACTCTTTCCCTACGTTCGTCAACAGGTAGATTGCCATTTCTTGAAGTACCTTAATTTCTCGTATATTGTGTCTAGAGACTATGTCCCTATGCAAAATGTCGGAAAGCAGCTCTCTCAGGATTTCGGCCCTCTCATATTTTGCAAACTCTGGAAATCCCCCTTTGTTCAGGTATTGTTCGAATGATTTGGGAGAGGCTTTCTCCTTCCTCAATAGCAATATCTCCCTAAAGGAGAAAGGGAATAATTCAACATTCAAGTGCCTGCCTGTCAACCTCGTTCCAAGTTCCCTGCTTAAGAGCGAAGCATTGGAACCAGTTATGATGAATTGCTTGCGTTTGTCCAATCTAGACCTTACAAATATCTCCCAGTGTTTGACGTTCTGTATTTCATCTAGAAGATAGAACTGAGAATCACCATACTCTTCACGGAAGATCACATCAAGCTTTTCAAAATCGCTTGATTCAAAATCAATAAGTCTAGTATCCTCAAAATTGAGATAGTAGAAATTAGAGAGCTTCTTGAGCAGCTGATGTAACAACGTGCTCTTACCCGATCTTCTTACGCCAGATATTATGATTGCATACGGTAGATCCAATCGTATTTTACCTAGTTCTTCTCGCTCTATGCCATATTCAAAGGACCTCAGCTCAGCCCTTTGTTCTATCACAATTTGCCTCAGGGTTTCTTTTAGTATCACGATATGCAATCGCGAAATAATGTATAAGCCTTTTCATTACTAATGAATAATATTGTTCGTTGATAAAATAAGAACTATTTCATAGATTTTTTATAAACTCCCTGGATACCTGCTACTGATCATTGAGTTAAATTAGCTAAGGAAAGAGCGTTTAAGAGTTCTGACTAGGTGTTAGAACTATATTAAGCAAGAGAGTGCAAATGTTTTGGCGCTTTCCACGCGTCGCTCTTGCGGTAACAAGATAATAACTTCGGATCTTATATTCGAAAAACTAGGAATATTGAGATCAGGGAAGAATTTATGCGAATTAACGCACACTTCATTATGCTAATATCAGTACTGTTTGAGTGTTAAATACTTATTGCGTAAATGCATTTGGGTTCAACTCCTCCCGTATTAATTCTGAGAAAAGCCTTTCATGAAGCAGAAATATAGCCATTCATTGTGTTCCTGAACGCCCAGAAGGGGATTTACTGAAATAATCAAGAGCCCTATCTTCATAGATTATTCTTGTTAATTAAAAGAATGGAACTATCTTCATTTGTAATGTTCACACAAATTTATAAATTCCTCCAAGGGAATTCAGGAAGAGGTTCCTGGAAGATCAGTCGTTCGGGGAGAAGTATGTGAAGAAATTGGAGGCGAAACTGAATGAAAAGTGACGAAAAGTGTTACGAATTTAAGGGGAGCAGATCAATAGGCCAGACTAATACACCAAGACTGCAAGTACTAGAACAATAACAAATGCAATTATTATATATGCAACGTACCACGACATGGAACTGTTCATAAATTTGTAGGTTATAAAACGAGAAAATGACCTGTAGAATTTACCAAGTGACAGTATGGAATCCCAAAATATGTTTTTAACTCCATCTTCTCTTTCTGTCTCAGCCGAAAATGGCTTCAGTATCTTTTTCAGCATGATCCTTATGTTATTGGAATACGCAAAAGAAGTATACACAGAGTCAAGTCTAACTCCTCCGTTCCAGATTTCTGCCTTTCTTAAAATAGGTCTGCCAAAACCAACGACCGCCATCATAAAAAAGAAAGAAATCAAAGCAAGGATGAATACCGGTGTTAGAACTCCAAAAGTCGTTCCTGGACTTAGACTTGAAACAATCATGAATCCGTATGGAATTCCAAGCGAAATGTTACCGGAAACGAAAGGTCGACTCACAAGGAACGTAGAGACTACTCCAAAGAATACCACCAAGATACCTGCGGATAATACTGGTAACGAGAGTGAGATTCTTTCAGTCCTTTTCTCCTTCAAGAGCTGTGTGAAGGAAATGAATTTTATCATTGCTCCCGATATCAGGCCTTCACCTAGAGCAATCAAGGAACCTATTATTATTGAGAATATCCCTAAAACTTGAAACTGGGTGGACTGCATGAATAGGGATTCGAGAAGCATCCAGACAGCAACTCCCCCTAGCGTTGGTAGAAGGCCGGATAGTGATGAGACAACCAGAATTCCTCCAATCTGATTGTACTTGTCCTTTCCCGATGATCCGCGTGAGAACATAGTTTCGCTAGAATTTCCACTTATCATGAACATGCCAGTCTTAGAGACTGAATGAGCAAGGGAGTACAGTAATACTATAGATATCAGAAAGCCTCTTTCATATTGTGAAGTTATCGCCATCACTAGTCCAAGGGCCACTAATATTCCTCCGTTGTTTTCGATTGTGCTAAAACCCGGAAGCACCTTTGTTCTTTCAGCTGTGTATGTAAGCAGGGCGGCAAAGAAAACTGTAAATGCACCTATTCCCATGAAAAGCATCCCTAGCGACACATTCGACGGACTTAACAGGGTAACTTTCAGGATCCCGTATACTCCCATTAATGTCATCGTTGCACTCAGTAATACCGACGCATTCGCTGGAGCACTGCCGTGCGAAACCGGTAACCATTCACTTAACATGAAGGGCAGCAATCCCATTTTTATGATGAATCCAAGAGAGACAAGCAGCAGAGGAATGTCATTTCCTAGATAGGTAAAGTTAATTGTCCCCGTGATAGAATATGCATAGGCAAAACCAGCGACGATTAAGACCGTACTGAATTCGCTAAACGCAGAAAATAAGAATGCCGTTCCAGCCCTCTTGCTATTTAGTCCAATTATAGCATACCCACTCAGCGACATTACTTCCCAACCAGCAAGAAACTGGATGTAGTTGTTGGATAGGAGAACGAGGACCATTCCAAATATGGATAGGGTGTAAAGGACAGCAAGCCACCTTTCATATGTGTCGTATTTGATTGAGTACCATGATATCAACGCCCACACAACACCTGCAATAAGGAAAAAGAAATCAGTGCCCTGAACTGGAAGCGCCTCTAATATAACCATAACGACAGAAGATACAATGATGCCAATGTAACCGGCCTTCTTGCTTCTCAGCGAAAGCAGAACGGATGTTCCAAACAAGATTAGAACTATAAGGTTCATATTTACTTCCTCACCCTAATAAGGGCATCAAGTATGGCGTAAGGATTAGGAGGGCATCCTGGGATGTCTATCACGGAAACGTGGTCTGGGTTCTTACCAATTACCCCTCCTGTTATGGCACACACTCCAAGTGCTATAACAGTTTTAGGCTCAGGCATCGCATCATACGCAAGGAGGAAAGCATCCCGCATCTTTGGGGTAAACACTCCCATAATCACTATAGCGTCTGCATGTCTCGGCGTGTTCGTAAAGAATATACCGAGTCGATTGAGATCGTACTGCGGATATGAGAGGGCCCTCAGTTCCACATTGCACGCTCCACACGTACCGAAGTCAAATGGATAGATGAAAAATGACTTTTTGAATTGACCATGACTTTTCTTTGGTTCTGTCCTTGCAAGGTTCCCAGTTGGCTTGTAATTAGGAAAACATCTTCTGCAATAAATGCACTTTTCCGCATCCCACTTGTTATTGGTTATTGCATCAGTTGGACAGTTTGCATTGCCTTTTCCTGCTATTCCTCCAGACCAAGCTGCCACTTCATCTGGAGGAGACAAGGGAAATCTTTCAGTCTCTATTCCCCTGTTAACTCCCTTCAAGAACCAATTCTTACTCTTCATTTTATGCTCACCGCCAATTCAGATATCCAGATTCCAAAACTTTCCCAGTTAAAGTGAAAATCAGTAAGGACACCACCCTTCATTGATTCTAGGAATACCGGAAAATTGATTTCAGATGGAGTCAGGATATCAAGTTTCCTTATTCTTCCATCTTTCACTTCAACGAGGTAAGTTAGATCTCCTGCAGGCGATTCTACCCTTGCGATTCCTTTCCCGTCCTTTTCAAAGGAGCTATTGTCTTTAGAAGTAAATTTTATGTCCAACTTCGAGTAAGTATCCATCTTCTTAATTATTTCTAGCGATTGAAATATCTCATTTATCCTTTGGATTAATCGACTGTAAGCATCTCCATCAAGCTCCACTACGGGCATAAATCCAAGAGATGCATATGGAAGAGCTTCACTATCTGTTCTAGCGTCAAAATGAAATCCAGAGGACCTTGCGACAGTCCCTGTACTTTTCTCCGATCTAACTTTTCCGTTATTCTGTAACCTGTCAACAAAAATCGCCGAACCTACCAGGGATTCTTGAACCGTTCTAATTTCGTCAGCTATGGGCAATAAGTCAACATATATTCCAGCAAAGTCTACGTTAACTGAGTTTATTCCATTTATCCCGAAGAAGAAACGATGTCCGGTATACTTCCCAATAAGCCTTGAAACACGTTCCTCAAGAGAGTTTAGAAAACTCAAGGGGACTCCAAAGCCTGCAGGTTCGACCATTCTAGAAAGAACATAAATGTGAGACCTGATTCGTTCAAGTTCAATTTCAATAATCCTCTTAGCTTGAACCTTATCGTCTGGAATTATCCCAAGTGCATCCTCAATCGATAGCAAAAATGCTATGGCGTGAGACGCAGAATGAAATCCATTTAGCCTCTCTATTATCAATTGTGCGTCCTCTATGGTATTTCCAATGATTTTGAGACTCCTCTGTTTGAATTCTGTATGGGCTGAAATATTGTTTATGACCTCTCCTGGGGTAGAAATAAGGAATCTAACAGATTCCATCAATCCGCCTGTTGATGGTCCATAACTGAAATTGAATTCCCCTCTTGATCTGATCTCTTGGTCTGGCTGCACGTAATTGGAAGCTGAAGAAATAACGCTTGCATATAAATCATAATTGCCCAATTTCCCTATTAGTCTCCCTTCTGGTTCTCCGTATCTATAATATCGCATAGTTCATCACCACCAGTGCAAAAATACCTATGAGAAGCGAGACTATTGCCGAAATCAGGGGTATGACTCTTAATACCCCGCCCACATCCTTCCCTTCATCCTTTCCTTCAAATAACATAAGAGTGATGTTATAGTTTACAGCGACGAAGGACGCACCTAGGAAGAATAAGACAACGGCAAAAATGAGATAGAGGTGAAGACTTGCAAGTCTGAGAAGAATGATAAATTCTCCAACGAAAATGCCGAATGGCGGAGCACCCGTGACAGCCAGAGATGAAAGGAGTAAGGAAGCTGAGGTAGTTTTCATTGAACTCCATATTCCTGTTACTTCTCCAATTATTTTTGTCTTTTTTTGAAGAAAAATGTTTCCAGATGAATAGAATGCGGCGGACTTTGCAAAGGTGTGAGAAACTAGAAGTATGGATGCACCAATTATTCCAACACCCCCCAGAACAAGTCCTAACAGCGCCATGCTCATGTTTTCCATCGTGGAATAGGCGAACATTCTCTTGTATCTATACTGGTAACTCATGAATACGGAAGATGCGACTATAGTTGCAACTGCGAATCCTGCATAGAATGGCATTGTTGGCGCGATTTGATAGACCATATAGAGAACATAAAGTGCAGTAGGAACCAGTACTCCAGAGAACAAAGCACTTACTGGTGGAGGGGATTCGCTGTGTGCATCAGGAAGCCATGTGTGAACGGGAAATAGCCCAACTTTTGTTCCGAATCCAACAAGGGCGATCACTGCTATTATGTGTGAAAGAAGAGTAATTCTCGAAGGCATTGCGAGAATCTGTGTTACTGTGAGAGTGTGGAAGTCATAGTAGATTAGGATTATCGAAATGAATGCAAGTCCTATACCCGCAGAGGCTATGATCAAGTATCTCCATGCTGCCTCCACCGATGTCTCGCTTCTCTCTACCATAATGAGTAGCACTGATGATACCGTTGTTGCTTCTATACCAACCCACATCAGACCATAATTGTTTATCACCAGACTGAACAGCATTGAGGCTACGAAGAAATTACTCATGAAATAGTACGTCTTGATGGACCGCTCGGACATTCCATCTGTAAAATATTTCGAGGCATAGATTGAGGAAAGCAGATAGATGGATGAAACCATCACAATGAATATAGATGTGAGTGCCGTCACGTAGAAAAGTCCGGTGATTTGTGGGCTTCTCATGATAAAGAGAGAAAGGATGACCTCAACTGATGCTGCCAGAATTGTAGAGTGTTTTAGGAATCGTGTAGGGTATGCCGCATTTGCTGCTATTGGGATTAAAATTAACAGAAATTCGAGAACAGTCATTTAACCTCTCAACTCCTCCATTGGAAGATGACTATCCTTTTCCATGACGATTACTGAAGAAATAACTACCAGAATGAAAACATCCAATATTACGCTTGCATCTATTACTATTGGTACCGGAAGCAGGAAAACTGCCATCAGGATAAGGGCGTTCTCCTCTTCGACGTATCCTATGACCTGTGCAAACGTCCCCTTCCTTGAGATTATAAGGAATAACCCCATGAAAAGCAATGCAAATGGGAAAAGTAATATTGCGCTTGACCCGATTTCAAGTGGTCCGACAATACGTGAGAAAACATCAAAGTACACGACAACGATTCCGAGTAGAACAAAGAGTAGAGCAACAAGAAACGAAGAAGCTAGCCCCTTGGACTGCTCCCTTAATACAGGCGATCTCTGGCGTATCTTAGATTCCAGCTGAAATGAGACCAAAATACCTCTTAGGAATATCAAAAGTATCCCTAGAATGACCAGAGTGCTGGAATGATAGAGGTAGGCAAGAATGAACACTATGGATGACAAAAGGATGGACTGGACCGCAACTCCTCTTATCATTGGACGAATAAATGATTGCCCCTGTAAATAAAAGGAGCTGACCATTGTAAGTGCAGCAAGAAAATATACCAACGAATAGAATGAGATCATTTCATCATCACACTGAAAATCAGGAATAGTAGTGAGAATGTGAATGCAACTGCAAGGTAGTCCTGGACCTTGAACAGTCTTAGTTTTGCCAAGGAAGTTTCAATTACCAATAGCACTAATATCAATATGAGCCACTTCCCGAACATTATACCTAAATCAATTATTGAACCAGGAAACGAGGTGAATAGACCCCAAGGAATAAGAAATACGTTTAGGAAAACAGAGCCGAGCAGGAACTGCTTCATGTATGACCCCCATTTTAATATTGCAAGAAGTTTACCACTGTATTCGTAGTTAAGTCCATCATCTATCATCCCCAGTTCCATCAAACCAGAGCTTTCGACAGGTATCCTGCCACTTTCGAAGATGAACAACATGAAGAATGCAACTATGGCAAAAACATGATCTAAATCGAGATAAGATGATGGATGGGTAATGATGAAATTATTTATGACATATGGATTATTTGTCCCCGTTATAAGAGCTACACTGAAAAAGACGGTGATCAGAGTAGCCTCAGACAAATAATTAAATGAAACTGATCTTGCAACACTCATGGTCGTAAAGTTACTTCCACTGTCCATCGCCGCAAGATACTTCAAGAAGGCAGCGAGTGCAAAAAGGAGGGCACCCCCCAAGAAGTCAACGGTAGCTGTGAAGTAAATTGGAGCAGAGATGATCACTGGGATAACAAGAGCTATAAGGCAGTAGATTCCAAATACGACATAAGGAACGATTACGAAGACGAAGCCTGAGTTCTTTGACACAACTGTCTCTTTCTTAAGTAATTTTATGACGTCATAATAGGGTTGAAAAAAGCTTGGTCCCTTCTTTAATTCAATTTTGCTCTTGAGTGATGCATATATCCCGACTATAAGCGGCGATAGTAATATTACACCTAGCAGTTGTATTATTGTGTTTTCCACGAGCCCCATCCAGTACATATTCCTCTCTCCAGTGAGGCTCCATCGTCCTTTCGAAGGCGGTTCAGGTATTACCTACGGAGGGGCCATTCCGCTATTTGCTGGGGTTGATTTGAGAGCAATATATTATCTTTTCTTGCCTAAAACAACCTTCTTTAAGGCGTTAGCAAACTTCTTCTCCCCCTTTCGTCGAAAATTTCATTGAATAGGTCTTCTCCCTAGTTGGTACCTTTGGGTCTTCCTTGAATGACTTTAAACGTTTATTCTCTGTTGCTCAGCCTCTCTGCCTGTTTTCTATATAAAAGCAGGGACACTACTAAGAAATACATACAGGTGGACCAGAAGGGCGTGCTGGAGGCCATGTTGGAGAAGAAGTCGGCTTTTTTCTGGCGGAGGCGAACCTGCTATGAATCCCACGCCCCGAACGGGAGGTTAATATCCATCCCCAGCCGGATTTGATTGATGAGGTGAATTTGGTGGATTTGAGCGAGGTGCTTTAGTGATGGGCGGCTTAGATATTCTCACCGTTCCTGACTACCAGAAGCGCCTGGACATCCTCTCGGTGATAACTCCGTTCAGGCCGGGGATGTTTATTTCTGCCAACCAGGAGGAGATCCTGAGACTATGTGAAGGACAGCTGGAGATTGCGGAGGATGAGCTGAGAAGGTGGGCGGAAAGGCACTCTGAAGACGGGACCTCTGAAGTGAAATGCAGGACCGTTGGGGCAAATCCTCTCACGGTCAAGATCCTGGAAGTGAAGGATCCGGAGCAGGAGATCATCGAGAGCAATTTCAGGGATAGGAAGCAGAGACAGAGGAGATGGCAGCGGGAAAGGAGGTTATTGGAATGAATCAAAATTTTACGTACGTACGTCTCATGAGCCTTCTTCCCTCAATGCCATGCTCTGGAGAATCAATATTACAGGGCTTCTACAAACACGGTAAGAATTTTACGGCCGTAACACTTTTGGACAACCACGTACGTGGCGTTTTCCGGGCCTTGAAAAATGGCCTCTATTTTATTTTTTTAAGAATTTTACGTACGTACGGTACGTACGTTCCATTCATGATAGAGATAGAGAGAGATAGAGAGAGAATGGGAGGTGAAAGGGGTGCCCAATAGGATGAAGATAAGGACGGAGTACAAGGATACGAGAGGGTCCATGCACCTGACACCGAGGGAATGGGTTAAGGCCCTCATTCCCAAGGATGCGGACACTACGAACCTGTTCGAGAATTTCATATTGGCAGTGTATGGGTCCGGAGAAAAGAAGATAGAGGACATCAAGTCAGAGATCACGAGGACAGAGGGTGAGCTTGCAAGGATACAGGGCAGACTTATAGACCTGAAGAGGAAGCTGGAGGACCAGGAGAGGGAGAACGAGAAGCTTGAGCAGATAAGGAGCGAGGTGGAGATGAATCTCCACTATGCAAGGTATGTATTCCTCCGGGAGGTACTGTCTGGTCCGGTAATATCGAAACAGAAGGCAATCAAGATCGCATACGGAGTAGAGGCAACGGGCGAGATACTGGCGTGGGCCACAATGGTAAGGAAGAAGTTCCTTTCCAATGAGCTGGGAGAAGAGATGCAGAGGAAGGACACGGAGCCGCTCCTGAAATATCTGAAGGAGCACTTCGTGGAAGCGTATCCCGGAATAAGCTACGTGGGAAGAGGGGAAAAGGAGAAAGCAGCAAAGCAGGAATTCCTCGATGTGATGAGCGAATCTAAGAGGCTGTGCTCAAGGGGACATGTCTACAGCTCCCTCGAGAACAAGTGCCCGGAATGCTTGAGGTTAAATCGCAATCCCGAAGACTACATCCTAGCAAACGTTCCATCAATATACATCAGGTTCGTCAACCAGGAGTTCGAGGGCTATTTCAGTGACCTCATCCTGTCAGAGGCCTTCAAGAAACTTGACGGGAAACTTGAACTGGATGGACCCAGAGAAACGAAAGCGATAGCCTCGGGAACTGGAAGGGTGAAAGCTTGAGGTCCCAATCAGACGACAGGGAGGCAAGGAGCCTCCTGGCTCCCAAGATCCTGGAAGCCGGTTTTGAGATAGTATCTTTCAGGGGGATAGACGAGGGGGACTACTGGATCCATGTACGGAAGGAGGCCCTAAAATGATGCAGCTCTCATTGCTGGAAATAAAGCCCGTTATAACACCAGAGGAGATAGAATCTAAGGAAAAGGGGCTCCAGCGGTTGAAGAAGGCCTATTCCATACAGAAAGGAATAGCAAAGACAGCGAATGGCAGGGAAGCTTTTAACGCTGCGGTCCTGGCAAATCACCTGAAGACGGAAATTGAGAAAATGGAGAAGGAGTGGATCAGATGAAGTTCGTTTCTATAGTCTCCTCAGTCTACATTTTCTCCTCTGGCATGTCATCATATTTCTGCCCGCAACTCTTCGTTCCCTTGACCTTCTCCTATGTATTCAGCATCGGTGGATACGAGGTTTCCAGCTACATTCAGGGGAGGTTGGCGAAATGACGTCTTCGGTGAGGATCGTTTTCACCAATGGCAGATCCATAAAACGAAAGATAATCGGCCAGAGATTATCGTGGCTGATAGTGAAGGGGAAGCGCAGGAAGGTCTACTACCCCATTCACCAGATCAGGACCATCAATTACCGGACCGTTGATGATTTCGGGTTCACGCCTGGGACTATGGAAATGGAGGCATTGGTTTGGAACAGTCTCTGATGACCAGGTCGATCGAGGAAATTGACATCAGGGAGGAGATTGAAGCTTTTCCCGGAAACATCTTTTCTGCCAGGAAAATCAGGCGCAGAATAATTGACAAATACGGGTTGTCCTTGGACCAGCATCAGGAACATTCTCTGGGCAGGAGGGTAGGAGACATTCTATCACGAATGAGCGATGAAGGAAGGTTGTCTGTATACCTTCGCAGCGATTCGAGGCATCCAATCAGGTATATCCGCAAGAGGAGATGAGCCCGATTCATCAAATAGTCGAATCATATAATTACTCTGATTAGCCTTCGAGAGAAGAGGGAACGCTCTCGAAGGCTCCTCTTCTTTCTCGGGCTTGTCGGGAAAAGAAAAACCATATGTCTAACAAAAAGAATTTGGTAAAGTTTTTGACGCTGGCAGTCCTGTTTGTAATGGTTGCCACGATCGGTATGGGAACGATGGCTTCAGCGCAGCCATCGAACACTGAGCTGAGCCTTCCATTCATCAGCAACCCAGCGAATATGGCGCTAAACGTGACCCTCAGCCAGATATCGTACATAACGCAGCCAACGCAGTGGCTCTATTCAGGCAACGACCACCAGAAGGCCTATTATACAAACTCAACGGCCTGGGTCGTCCCAAATTCCGGAGACCTCTTCATCGCAAACAACTCAACCACGTCAACAGCCCCAACTGATTCAGCGATAAATTTCCCTGTGGCTAATTCGCTGGGATCTCCCATCAATTACATATTCGGCGATTCAAGGCTTTCATTCAATGGAACAGGGGAAACGGCTTACTACATGATCTCCGAAGGGAATCAAACAGCTCCACCAAGCGTGAGCGGCAATGTGCTGAAAGCATCTGCCGGTACAACCCAGAACGTCATCGATGTGATCATATCAGAGCACAATGCAACCACTTCTACAGTCAGCGTAGGCTACTTCGCCGATTCTGACAGCGGGGCTTACCAGAACTACACCACGTACTCGTTCTCCAGCCTCTACATCAACGCCCTGCAGTGGTACGACTTCATGATCTACGTCCAGGGCTCTGGAACGGTCGTTTCAGTGATGAACGCAACTGGATCTATTCTTGCATCCTCTTCGACCCTGACTCCCGTCCTGGACGGAAATTATTCCAAGATCACGACGGTCAGCTACATATCAGCTGAAGCCGCAACCACGAAAGGAGACATGCTCATCCTCGATTATTCGTACTTGGTGGACCGCAACACGTACCAGACCTCAGCTCCGTCTGCTCCATTGGCTGGAGCGATAGGGGAGACAATAGGACCTGCCGCGCCATTTGACCCTGGAGCATCAGTAGCCGGAAATTATACTCAGGCCTCAAACTCCTCGAATGACTATCTCTCGACGAACATCAGTTTGGCATCCTTCAGCAGCGTGACAAACTCTTCAACGGTTGCATCGGAAAACAGCGGACTCATCAATGTGTCCCTGGAGACTCAGACGAATGACACTATAGCCTTGTCTCCCTCAACTCTAACCGACGTGAGGACGGCATCATACCTCCCCGCCACAGTCACAACGAACCTGTACGTCACGACGTGGACGTCTGCAGGAATAAACGCATCCATCATGAATTTCCTGCAGAGCATGATCGGATCCATAATAAGCGTGGATCCAGCCGAAGTCAATGTGGTAGGGTATGCAGTCACGTCGATGGGGTTGGACATAACTCTCTCAAACACTACTATGACAGAGGTCAGCAACTATCTTGACAATGCAATACCGGGAATACTAAATTCCAATGGCCTCGCCCTAGAGGACTCACAAACCGGAGCGATACAGGCGGGAGCGATGGCGGGATACTTCATGACACCCAGCGGACCCGAAGCACCGATAGTCAATGGCCACCTGATAGAAAACCCCTTCACGGGAGCAGTCTATGCATCGATCGCACAGGCGGGATTCTCCACGGGATCATACGTCTTCGAGGGAGCGATAGTTGTGCCCCAGTGGGAGTTCCTTGGATTCGCAGCGGATGGCCAGCCCATATTCGGTAACGTACCTCTTGCGTGGAATCCATTTGCTGCCCTCAACGGAGCAGCATCTTCAGTCAGAAACTTCTTCCACAGTGCAGCTACAACTGTTAGCAATTCCTTGAATACCGTGAAGGCCACAATATCACCTGCAGCATCGAAGATAGTCAATGTGGCTGGTGGCAGACTAGGAACCGCAATCCGGAACGCGGCAACGGACATACAGAAATCAGCTAGCAGCGTGATGCCCACATTCGCAGGAGCGATCGGATCGGTCGGTAAATCCATAAGCGGCACCATAAGTCATGCAGTTACAGGAGTCCAATCCGGACTGGCTGACGTCAAGTCATC
Source organism: Thermoplasmatales archaeon (assembly GCA_026127935.1). Lineage (GTDB taxonomy): Archaea > Thermoplasmatota > Thermoplasmata > Thermoplasmatales. The sequence goes on from JAJSLL010000017.1 coordinate 28,223, forward strand.
TGTCACAGGCGCAGTCCTGGCAGGGGTCAGCACCGTGAAACAGGGAATATCAAACATAGGGACGAGCGTCAAATCGGGCATCTCCGGGATCTCATCGAACATGGGCGGAGGATTCAAAAGATTCGGGAATGCGATCTACACGACCCTCGGCACGGTAGGCACCACAGTGAATAACGTGATCTCCCCAATAGTGAACACGGTCAGGAACCTGCCGACCGCCATCGCGAACGGAACGCAGTCACTTGTGAAGGGTGCATCCAGCCTTGGACAGAGCATAGCCTCAGATGCGTCAAACCTAGGAATAGCAATCAAGAACGGCACAATGAACGCACTCGACACAATCGGGAACACGATAACGGGAGCAGGGAAGGAAATACAGAACGCATTCGGCAATATTTCGACCGAAATGATGGGCGCACTGAAAAGTCCGTTCTCGTTCATGATGGGTCTCAGCAACAACGTGGCTCACATAATCGAGTACGCTGGAATAGGAGTGGTGGTGCTCGTCCTAGTAATCGTCGGAGTCTACGTTTTCAGCCACAACGAGAAACACAGAAAGAGCAGAAAGCAGGTAAAGAGCGCGCAAAGGAAGAAGTGATCCTATGACAAAAGTGACAGTAAGGGACTACGCAAAAACGGACGGAACCCACGTGAAGAGGCACACCAGGAATGACCCCCGGGCGGGGGGGTCTTCCGAGGAGCTCAACCCCGAGGACAAATACGAAGTGGAGGCAACGGTCACTGGAGAAATGGACAGCAAGGGAAAACTGGAGGATACCAAGGTGACAGAGGTTAAACTCAAACCCAAAGAGAAGACGGGTGATTGAACGGCCCAAAAGAATGGGGGAATGAACATCGGCGCAATGATCCTTGTCCTGGTTGTTCTTCTTGCAATAGAGGGCGTGATAGATGTCTTTGGTCTCCCATTCGATGAGATCCTCGTCCCGGGGGAAATGATCGGCGACGTGCTGCTGATGATCCTTATGGCTCTTTTTTCCGGTATATCTGGTCCGGGACCAAGGAGGCTCCAATGAACAGGATCGCACTCGGGATACTGATACTCATAGCCCTGGAGCTTGCATCAGACGTATTCATTGTCCTTTATCTCGGAGGATGGAGCCTGCTTGTCCTGCCTTTCGTGATATCCATCCAGGTGGTCTTTGATTTCATCCTCCTGGCGATGATCGGATTTGCTTCTTACTCCAGGAAGACGAGAGTGATCCAGTGATGTGGCCCTTCAACGATGAGGAGAAATCACCAAGGCTCGGAGTGCTAAGTCCCCTGGACGTGGAGATCCACGATTCCGTTGGGGGCTGGACCCACTTCGGAAGGCCGGAGATGTTCAGGAAGGACGTCTCGAAGGAGAAGGGAAGCATCTTTTTTTACCGCATCCTCACCAAGTACAGGGAAGACGAGAAGGTCATAGTGACCACTCAGGACTTCATCCACATCGCGGACCAGATTCCCTACACTCAGACAAGAAAAGGGAAGGGGAGGCTTTTCCAGATATTCCTGCTCACCTTCCTCGGGATCTACGGCCTCACCCTCTGGATGATGGGGGTGATGATCCAGGCAGGGCCGAGCATCATATTCTACCAGACGCAGGTGACAGGGCTGGAGATGGACGTGGCGGATGTAGCAATCGCCTTTGCGGCCATAGCAGGGTCATGGGCCTGGGCCGCACGGTACCATCATTACGTATCGGACTGGGAGATACAGCCCCTCAGGATCAACTCCCTCAAGAGCAGCACCGACTTCTACATCCTCACAAACTCATCGAAGGCTCCAGTATGGGAGGAGATGCTGAGGCTGAAGGACGTAGCAACTGCTGACATAGACAAGCTCGTAGATGCCGTGAGGCTGTTCGAAAAGAGGGAGATTGACAGACTGCAGGAGAGCAACACAGACCTAGCGGGCGAACTTCAGGACGTCCACAACGGGGCATTCACCTATGGCGCTCTGGCTTTGGACGCGGGAACTGTGACCAAGATCGAGAAGAGCAGGAGCATGCCAGACAGGACGAGGACGTTCTTCATCGTTGGAGTTGCAATTGCGGCTACCTTCGTTGCATCCTTCCTCATCTTCGTGGTGGGATGATGGACTATTCTTTTCTCCTTTTATTCTTGGCAATAGTTTTGGCGGTTGCAGTGATTTATCTGACTATTTTGATGCTCAAGAGATGGTACGTCACATTCTCACCAAAGGAGACCGCTTTTTTTGGATTGATTATGTTCAGCATAGGCTGGGTGCTGGAAGCCTATCTCGTAGGCAATGCTGCTGGAGTTCTTGAAGGGTCGGTCATAGACTTCCTGTTCTTTGGCCTATTCATCTATCGCTGGAATAAGCGCAGGATAGTGCGCAAAACCAAGAAGGAGGCAGGCATTCTATGACTGGCGGGCCTGAGGACAATAGGCTCAACACCACCAGGGTGGATGAGCTTAAAATAGAGTGGTGGAAGAAGAATACAATGGCCATCTCACGTGACGTCCTTGACCTCAGCGGATACCTTACCAGCTATTCCGAAAAGGAGGTCGTTGTGATCAAAGATGGCAAATTCGAAACCGCCAAGGTGGGAGAGACCAAGGACGTCGAGCTCAGGTTTGCAATCCCTGCCGAGAAGAAGGATTACAACGAACTCCGTGTCTACCTGAATTTCTACGAATGGAAGAAACTCACACTGAATTCGTATGACGTCAGGATCCTGGAGCTACAAAAGAGCGGGAAGATCGAAAAGGTCAAGCGCCAGATGATGGAAAAGGAGCTCTGTAAGCACCCGCTTCCAGGGTGGGACCGCTGGTTCAACGGTCTTCTCGACACTCTCGCGCTGAAGGCGACGGAGATGGCATATTCCGAAATGAGGCAAATGCCAGACCGCAGGTGGTTTCGCATTTATGACCAGGAGCGTGAATTGAACAATGAGTGACGATGGAGCGAATGGAACGGTAAAGGGGATAGGCCATGGAGCAACGCTTCACACGGCGTTAGAATGGGTCCTGAGGGAAACGGCAAATGGGACCAGGCTTGAAGAGAACGACTACCCGAACGTCTGGAATTATACAATGCTCGCTGAGGCATACGCAGAATACATGCAGAACCCGCTGGCGCCCGAGCAGGCACTTCAGAAGTTCATGGATAAGACGAACGACATGGACAAGAAATACGGGGGAAAGAAATTTCACAGGATGTCGAGGGAAGAGGCATGGGAGCGTTCTTACGCTGCGCTTCTCTATTTCACTTATCTTGGAGCTCACCAGCTGCAGAAGGAAGAACAGCAGTGGAGCGACGATGAGTTGGTCAGGACGGAAAGGGAGGAGTCAAATGCTAGATGATGAGATGGCGGACGCGACAAACGCACTCTCCAAGGACATCGAAGAGGACTGGGAGGTTTCCCCAGCAGCTGCTATCAAGATGACAACCGATTATTTGGAGATCCTGGGATCCGTGAAAAATGAAAAGGCCTTCGTCTCAGGATTCAACACCGGAAGAAACGAGAAGAGAGAACGGGAAGAGGCAGTCAAGTTCTGGCTCGATACTGTGTTTTTCAGAAGGGACCTCCCAGTGGTGATCAGGGCGAGGAACGGAAGGGGGAAGACATACCTTCTCACCTGGCTTCTGTTGAGGACCAAGATAATGAGACCTGATGGGGATTTCCTAACGAACATCCCCTGGTTCTGGGAAACAGATCCCAAGGTGAAGCCTCTCGCAATGCCCAACTTCTACAACATAAACAAGATGAGCGATATGCTCAGGAGATCTTCTGAGACAGTCCTGGAAGGAAGGACCCCGTATGTAATAATTGATGAGATGGACAATGCTGTGAGCTCGCAGGATTTCACCGGAGGAAGGGGAGGACCCTTTGCCAGCTGGAAACAGTTCACGTACATCAAGAGGCACCTGAAGATGAAGGGACCACTCCTGGCATATCACAGCGTAAATGACATCCCCAATTATATGCGAAGCAGACAGGTCGTTGCTGACATCCTCAAGGTGTACGTTCACGGAGGGGAGCGATACGTTTTTTCGAAAGCCACAAGACCATATCGTTTGAAAGTTGGTGGCGATTTCGTTATCTATTCAAAGAATGGATTCAATGATTTCGAGATTGACGTGGACATGAGGAAGCTGAGAGTCAGCATAGGAAAGACCGGCACGCCTGCCGAGTCTGCAAGGAAGATATTGGCCAACCTGGATTCTTGCACATATGACGCTTACGAGAAGAGAAAGGAAGAATTCGACAAGGGAGAAATGTACAAAGACATTTGCGAGATGAAAGCTGAGGGACAGACGTACAGGGAAATCCAGGAGAAGATGAAGATCTCCGCAGCCACGGTGAAGAAGGCGCTCGAGTGGTGTGAGAAGCAGCAGAGCATGAAGGGAAGCAAGGAAAACGATGAGGGGGACGATGAAATTGAGTGATGCTTCTCGCTTTCCTCTGGCGCGCGAAACTCATGTATATATGACTAACGCGCGAAGGAGGTGGTCTCGTGTCGGCTGACTGGATGGCCTACGTTCTCCCTTCTCTTTTCTCTTTTTCTTTTGTCCTGGTCTACGTGAGGATATTCAGGTTGATCAAGAAGGCTCCTCGAACGATAGAGATGTTGACCGGGTCCATTCCAATATCGATTACCGCAGTGATCTTAGAATCATACTTGTTCAATTATCTTGGAACGCTCCTTGGCCTCCTCGTTGCTGCTCCGGTCCTAGAAGAAGCTCTGAAATTTGCAGGAACGGCACGAAAGAGAGACGTCAGTTCTGGACTTGGAGTGGGACTTGGGTTTGCGTTCACTGAGAACTTGCTTTATTTCCACGCTTTCCTTTCCGGATATTCCATCTCTTCCATCGTGTCAGTTTCTTTCATTTCTTCACAGGTCTTCCTCTTCGTAGCCATGAGGGGGTCTTTTGACCCGTTGCTGCATGCGACCCTGACCGGCCTTTCAGTCAGGACCTGGCAGAAAGACAAGCGCTTTTGGCTGCCTATAGCCATAGGATTTCACGTTGCGTACAACTTCGTCGCTGTTTTAGGCATGACCAATATTCCGTTTCTGGTCGCTGCAGATGTAGCGGTTCTTGGACCCGCATTGTTCCTGCTCCTGAGAAAGGCCAGGACAAGCATTCAGACGGTATCGCCGAAAATTACGACGGAATCAAAACAAAGGACCGATAAGGTGAAGCCCCAAGTCCAGGTCGACGTAAGGAAGCTCGGAATTGATAATCTTGCAGCATGGGTGAGAGCCAGCTCAAGGGCAATCGGATTTCAGGGAATCACCAAGGCGATAGGACTCGAGCTTTCTGATCGTTATGAAAGAACGATGTGGATTAGGAGATCCTTGACTGTATCAAATGGAAGAAAGATCACATACACGGAAATCGGACCTTATGGAGCTCTCCTTGTTACAGCTCTTGCAGCCCTGGGGGGGATTGCCGTATGGGTGCTGTTCCTGTGACCTCGCTTCGTGCAAGAAAAGGAAGAAGAATGAAAAAACTCCGGTTAATCTTGATCCTGTTGATTCTAATTCTTACTATTTTTTCATCTTTCAACTTTGCACTTCAACCAGCCGTTGCAAGTCCCCCAGCAACGGGAGACATAGCATGGGCAAATGCCACGGCGAGTTATACCGGAGTGTCAAAATGGCAACAGCAACCTACTACAAACCTAAAGATATGGGCTAACAACAATTCTACGGCTTCCCCTCTAAGCCTTCCCTTCCCGAGTGGTTCGTATATGACACCTTGGATGTCGAGTCAGAGGTTATCGGCTACTTATCCGTTAAATAATTATACATACAACGGGACGGTCGATGCAAGAGTCAACGGTCAATTTGAATCTGATATGCCTACTAATGGCGGCAATGCCTATGACAGCCTTGGCACTATCTGGGCTAATATAACGGCGAGCGGTTCGCTATATAGCTGGTCGTATAGATTCAATTTCAAGGGTACAGATCTCTACGATAGGCCTCTATTTGCGCCGGAATGGAATGTAACGGCGGGTTCCTTGGTTACGAAACTCAATATAACCTTGACACCTTACGACAGCACGGGTTTTAGCGGCAACTCAATGAACAACCCATGGACAATATGGCATCAGAATATAGGCGTAAACGAGATATTGGATAGTAGAGATTTCAATTCCAGTACTGTAGTACCTTTAAAAGATTTTGTCTATGGTTGGAATTATGCGTATAAGTCCATATCCTCGTCCTTCTCTCTCCCTTCAAATATCGCATCTTATACCCTAAATTGGACATCATCTCAAAGAACTAATGCAACCTACAACTCTCTAACTCAGTCAGGGGCTATAGGCGGACATTTCACCGGCTCTTTATCTATGACCTCCGTCACATTCCAAGCCGATTTTATGGACTTCAATCAGCAGTATTATTCCATTTCCTATTTTCTCAATGAAAACACAACCTCAGCTATGGATGACGTTTACGGAGCAGAGGGGTATATTTACGGTATCTCGGAAAATGGGAACTTCTTTAATTCTACTCCTATCTATTTCAATTATACCGTTCCGAGCGGAGCCTCTAATTCTTATTCTGTTTCATACAAGGTCACTATTAGCAACGTGACGTTGACAAATCCCAACGCTCCGGTCGAGGATTTCGGCCTAATCAATACCGATTTTACCGAGTATTCCGTCTCAAAATCAGGTAGTACCATTAACATAGTTGGCTATGTCAACTATTCAAGTGCGCAATCTACGAGCGTTAAATTTCAGACCTCAGAGTTAGCCAACTATTACCCTACTATTGTCAGTTCCTCCATAGGTTGGACGGACACGGGCAGCGAGGCCGCCTTGACGGTCAATGCCGAGGACGTAGGCGGAGGCTATACATTCAGTTCCGAGACCATTCAGGTTATCAATATCAACTGGGGAGACGGCAGCCCATTGGGCTCCTCGGCCGTTGAGACCGGAGCCTATGACTGGACGTTCTATCATTACTACTCGAGTCCGGGGAGCTATACAGTGAGCTTTCAGGTCGTCAACAGGCCTGGTCTGGCAGGGTCGCTGTCTAGCCAGGCTTCCGGAAGCTACGTAATCACGACCACTATAACTACAGGGCCGACTGACAACTCATATTTGGCCTCGGGTCAAAAAATCTATTTCAACTATTCCGGAGCCGCCGCAGGCCTCACATCCTTGACGCTTCAGATTAACGGGATTGCGCAATTCACAGACTCGTTCCAGTCGCTGCTGACGAGCGGCACTTCTTATACCCCGACATACAAGGGACAGCTCAATGTCACCTGGGAGTGGGCAGCGGGGAATATCACGGGAACAGTCTCACTGACCTACCAGACGACAATCTACATCTCCCCGCAGGCGCTGTATGTCCTTGTCAACTATACTTATGGCGGAGTCCGCTACTCCAATTTCGTTCCCTGGTCAGGGTCGCCGATAGGGTACAACCTGACATACTCATACTACACATGGAGTTACAATCTCCCGGGGGAGAGCACGGGCGTCACAATAGAGGGGAGCACGTCTTGGACCTTCGTTCTTGCTAGCCCGGGAGATGTCACTTTCTACCCTGCCAACGCAACTGCAGACTTCCACATCTCCCAGACGGACTTCGTCAGCATAACGTTCCTGGCGAAGGACCCTCCCCAGCCGGCATCTTTCCAGATCACCTACTATCCGACGAGCGCGATCTACAACTTCTTCGGGGCTGCCCTCAGCTTCAGCGACCTGCACACCTACGTGGACGGCCAGCTCCTCCATACCGACTTCATCAATGCGCAGGTCGGCAGCACGTACTCGATAAAGGCTTATGACCTAGTCGGAGACCTGGTTGTGAACACAACCTATTACGTCCAGTACCAGACGAGTTTCGATGACATACCCGTTGCAATCTGGCCCATCACGATATCCAACCAGAACTCCACCTATGAGCTGGGCCTTGACGTGAGCACTCATGGATTCTCCCAGCCCTTTCCTTACATCGGGCCCTCAGGGACGGCCACGTCCGGCTATACAATATGGATACTGAGCGGCAGCTACTACTTCAACTTCACCTACGTGAACACGCAGACATATGCGGTCTACCAGACGGTGCCTCTGCTCAGGACAGTCACAGGTCCATCGTTCATCAACATACAGGGGGTGACACTCTCGCAGCTCCAGGTCACGCAGCAACGCAACGCTCAGAACTATACCAACCTCGTGGAGCAGGTGAATATCACGTTTGCCAATGAGTATTCAAAAATCTACAATGAGACCTTGGGAGTAAATGTCAACGTTAATAACGTCAATGTCTCCGTCAATCACGTACTCGTAGAGATGCTTACCAACGTCTCTTTTATCAAGAGCTACGTCTTGAACTTGAATAACACCATGAGTTCAGATTTCACGGTCACAAACGATATTATCAAGTCGTTCCAATCGAATCTTACGGTATTGACTACCTACGTGAATAATACCGTCAGTTATATCAAAACTCTTGAGACTTCTATCAACCAGAACCTTACGATTCAATACGGGATAGTGAACGAGACGCTGTTCATTTCCAAGCAGAATTTTACAGCGCTGGGCTCTTCCATTAAGAGCAACTTTGACACGCTAGTGGCGTCTCAGGATTTCCAGGACTCCCTTGTAAACCTCACAATCTCTGATGTCAGGACCGGGTTCACCTACAGCAACGACCTGATCAATAATACGGCTACAAATCTCATAGCTCAGGACAATCTAATCAATGATACAATCAACTCGATAAAGTCTCTTGATATTCAGTTCAATTCTAATCTTAGCCTCGTGAATGCCTCCATCAGCGAGTTGTCCATACTATCAAAGCAACGGTCGGTTTATCTCAACTCTACAATCGCCAACGATTATGACTCGATGCTTAACAACGTTACCCTTGTCTATTCCTACGTCAAAGGTATGAATGTTACCCAACTCGACTATCTTGCAGCCCTTTCAAGCGCAGTCCATAGCATACAAAACAACGTCACAGTAACGAACAGTTACATCAACGATACGGTCACCCGGGTGGATACATATATGACAACAATTGAGAACAGCATCCTGGACAACATCACTTACAGCACACTCAACGTCACCACCAGGATCAATACCGTGAAGAACCTGGTATCGCTCAGCCTCCAGGACCAGAACGCGACCCTGAGCTACAAGCTGCTGTTCGGCACTCCCCAGATCCTCAACGGTTCCACCTACAGGTTCCCCGTGTTCGTGGAATCCCTGAACGGCGAGCTCGCAAACCTGTCAGTGACAAGACAGGCTGCCGCCAATCTTACCCTCTACTATATCTCGGGCAACAGCACCCATTACCTCAATTTCACGACAGGGAGCGTAAAGGCCGGGAGCTTCGAACTGTACATCACCAACCTGAACAGTTCCGATGCAAACTACATTAGGGGGAACGAGGCAATAGTCCAGGGGAAGAGCGACATAGGCGCGGGATCCGTAGGCAACCTGGCAGTCGGCATTGCAGGGAGTTCGCAGCTCAATGGGGCAACAGCCTATCCGGGCTACAATTTCAATTCGATCCAGGGAATAGTGGCCTTTCTGGGAAACCTTGAGCAGACCACCAGCGGAAGAGCTCTCTATCTGATAACAGGTCTGGTGGCTCTCGTGTACTACATTACTGTCCTAACCAGGAAGAACGAGAAGAAGGCGAAGAAGAAATGAACAGGAATGAAAGGGAAAGAATGAGAAAGAAGATAGAGGATGCAAAAAGGGACAGGATCTTAGCGATTATGCGGTTCACCTATGGTAGCAAACACATCTCAGCTTCCACCCCTGCCTGATTTTAATTTTAAATGAAGCGTGAATTTAAAGAGTGGCTAAATTGAGGGATCCTGATCAGCTCCAAACATGGTGTACTTTTATCCTTAAAAGTTCATCGAACCACCCGCTTTACTTAAAAACGAAGGGCTGAAATTGATTCAGAGATAGTCAAAATGATGAACTTTTAAATAAAAGTTTAAATTGAACATGCATGGAAGAGC